>NZ_CP096884.1:945760-1261014 GCF_023273855.1 Seonamhaeicola sp. ML3
CTATTTACGTAATCGGCAAAACGCCCCTGACTTTCGAACACAGCCGAATAAAAATTAAATCTTTTACCCAAACCGCCCTGTACTACAAATCCTCTGGTATTGTTATAGGTTGAATTAAAATCGGCGTCGGTATCTTTACCCACTTGTAAATCGAAAACCGGGTCTATAACAAACCAATAATCCTTTCCTTGAATTTGCACCAAATGTTCGTTCCATAGCTTTTTGCCAACCCAAGTTTCGGTGTCTTTTTGGAGCTTTTTATGTTCGGCTTCAAAATCATAATACTGTGAAACTTCACTATACAAAAATGGTTTTGATGCCGTATGGTTGTTAGTTCCAAGAAGATTCATAGCTCTATCGAATCTGGCATAATCGCTATGAATAAACTGTATGTTTAGCGCACTGGAAAATCGATTATTAGTATACGGTTTAAGTGTTTTATTGAGCTTATCATATTCTTGCTTGGCCGCCATTTCTAATTCAGAAAGTGGTTTTTCTGCCTTGGTATCTTGCAAAACAGCCTTTTCCTTTACCAAAGGAATTCTTATGGGTATTGTGTATTGTTTAAATGTTTTTCTGCCATTGTAAGTTCCGGGCGTAATTTTAGGAAATGTTTCAAAAACCCTATGAACTTCTGCTTTGAGTTCTTTGTAAGCCGCATTTACATAAATGACCTTAAACGTTCCTGTGGTATCTACTTCAAACAGTACCGATACTTTCCCCTTATAATCGGCGTCCACTATATTTTGAGGGACTTTAAAATTTTTAAAGATCAGCTCTGAAACGGTTTTATTAAAACAAAATTGAAGGGAATCTGTACTTACCGATTGGCAATCTGGAAATATAGGAGGTTTTTCGTTAAACGACGTTATCTGAGCGTATCCACTTAATTGAACTAAAAACAGTAATAGTACAAGATATCTCGCCATGAAATAAAGGGCTTTTGTTTTACCACGGAAAGATAGTGTATTTTTTAGTAACCTTGTCTGGGTCTTTAAATCGTAATGCTAACTTGATATACCGAAAAAACCGCTACCAACTAAGTTGATAACGGTTAAATATGCTTAAAATTATTTTTGCTTAATTCTGTACGTCAAACACAATGGGGAGCGTATATCTTACCTTTACAGGTTTATCGCGCTGCTTTCCGGGTTTCATCTTTGGTACTTTATTAATAACGCGTACTGCTTCGCTTTCTAGTTTTGGGTGTGGCGCTCTCGTTCTTATATCAATAACTTCACCTTCTTTGTTGATTGTAAATTGAGTCGTAACAGTTTGTCTTCCAGACAAGCCCAACGCATCGCCCAACGATGTATTAAACTTACTCCTAATTAATTTACTCAGTTTCTCCGACATGCATTTTTTCTTTGCATCATTGGTTTTCTTCTTTTCACATCCAGGATATACGGGCACTTCTTCAATAAAAAGAAAATCTACAATGGGTTCATCTGTTGGTTCATCAACCAAGGTCATATCCTCTAGTGGTGGATTCTTATCGGCTATAGGGTCATCAGGAGTATCAAAAATCTCAGGTAAGATTTCAATGTCATCTGGGACTTCTATGGGGTTTGTAGCCTTCTTTACATCCTTTTGCTCAATGGTCTTTTCTGGCTCTGGTTCTTTTGGCTTGATTAAAGGTATATCAATACTATAAGGATCTTCTACAGTGTACAAATCTGTAACCTCTTGAGGCGTTGTTTCAAAACGCATTTCTAACATCCCATAGGTTACCAAAAGGCAAACTATTAGCCCGACTTGAAAGTACAGGGTGGAGTTTTTTTGTAAATTTGTGTCGTGCTTGTGTGATTTTTTCACAGCTGGGTCATTTTGCCGAATGCCGCTGTGAGAGTCTTTACGATTTCTCATAATAAATTATAGTTTAAATGCCTGCTTTTTAGCAGGCTGGTTAATATTATGTTAAAATCGCAATAAGCATACCAAAAAAGAAATCCCGCTACATTTCTGTAACGGGATTTCGCTTTATGTATTTATTCCTTTAAATTAACACTTAGACTCCGCTAGTGTATTGTGGGGAATTATAATTTCAATTAATCTTGTACCTGGAAAATAATCGGTAAAGAATATGGTACGTTTACTGGCTTACCACGTTGCTTTCCTGGTTTCATTTTTGGCAACAAACCAATAACGCGTTTTGCTTCTTTCTCTAATCCAGGGTGTGGTGCTCTAGCTCTGATACCAACGACAGACCCTGTTTTGTCTATTTTAAAGATAACGTTGATACGTTGTCTTCCTGATAAACCTAAATCACTTGCTAACTCTGTGTTAAACTTTTTATTAACAAACTGAGATATCTTTTTAGACATACAAGCTCTTTTGGCGTTGTTATCCCCTCTATCACATCCAGGGAAAATTGGCACGTTTTCAATAACTGCAAATGGAACGTCGATATCTTCTTCTACTTCTTCTACAACTACCTCTTCTACTTCAACAATTTCAGTTTCTTGGTCAGCCTCGGTAGATTCGATTACAGTCTCTTCTACTTCCTCCTCATCTTCTACAATCTCTATGACTTCTGGTGCAGCTGGTGGCGGTGGTGGAGGTGGTGGTGTTTGGATTTGCTCCGTGATTGGAATTTCTTCTTCTAGCTCTTCATCCATATTAACCATACCTATATCTGTTTCAGACTTATCATAAGTTTTATGGTTAATGGCTAAATTGGTTAACAACAACATTAACGCTAGTCCTATAGCAAAGTACAAGGAACTGTTACGTCCCACATTGGCTTTAGAATTTTTCTTAGGTTCCATAATTTGTTTAGTTTATCAAGATTGCTAAAATAACTTTTTTTTTACCAAAAAAGCAAGAGTTTATATTTTTTTAATGTAGAAACTTTTGGTTATCCACAAGACCGCCAACGCCAATGCTGCCCCTAAGGTATTCGCAAAGGCATCGTAAACATCTAACCCTCTATATTTGGTAAGTGTACCTTGTAATACTTCAAGAATTATACCAAAAATTACGGCTAAGAAAAAAGCATAAAATAATGCCTTGCCTATTCTAAATTTAAATTTAACTAAGAATGAAAAAGACCATAGCATAGTTAATAGACCATAAGCCCCGCAATGAAAAATTTTGTCGGCAAACGATATATCTAGGTCAGGTAAATTTTTTAGCCGTATCAGGCTTATATAAGCTATAAATACTGTGTAGGCAATACTTATTGCTAATATACTTTTTCTAAGCACCGATTAACTCCTTGTAGCCTTCGGCAGATAATAAACTATCGGCCTCAGACAAATCTGAACATTTAATTTTTATCATCCAACCCTCACCATAAGGATCGGTATTTACTTTTTCAGGGTCGTCTTCCAAGGACTCATTGAATTCAATGATTTCACCCGAAATTGGCAAAAACAAGTCCGACACTGTTTTAACAGCCTCTACCGTACCAAATATTTCATCGGCTTCTAAAGTTTCATCTACAGTTTCAACCTCAACATAGACAATATCACCTAGTTCGCTTTGTGCAAAATCTGTAATTCCTACAATGGCAATATCGCCTTCTATTTTAACCCATTCGTGGTCTTTAGAGTATTTTAATTCTGATGGGATGTTCATAATGCTTTTATATTGTTTTAGACAAATGTATTTATTCAAAAAGGAAAATCAAACGCTTGTTCGTTAATTTCCAAAATTATATCGTAATGTTATACCAGACCTTACCGTAGTTTGGGGAAATGCCGTTGAAATAGCATACTCAGAAAACGCATAATCAAAATAAAATATGCCCGTAAGGTTTCTACTGAAGGCATAATCTGCGGTGTACTTTAGGCCCCAAATGGTTTGACCGGAAGTAACTTGATTATTATCTAAATCTAAGTATCGTATTATCGTTTTGTTATCCCGAACAGAAACATCTGCTTTCATATTTAAATCGCTAACAATACGCTTTTTTGGCCCTGCCAATTTGGAGCGAATTCGTAAGTCTTTAATACGATATCCGAGACCTATTGTATATTCGTTGCCAAGTACTTCGGTTAATAAATTATTATCGAAACTAAGCGATAACATACGGTCTCTGGCGACTTCTGCTAAAATCTTTACCGAATTTTTCATTTCGAAATCTATTCGCACTAACGGACTAAAAGATTCGGTTAAATTAACACCTCCAAAAAGACGTTCGTTTTTAAAATTACCCGATTGATCAAAAGCTTCTTGGGGTTGGCTTGCATAATCTACCCCTGGTACCGGCGCTTCATTATCAAAAGGATCTGTGTTTAGATTTAAGTTTGTATTAAACTGGTTTATGGTGTAAGACGAACGGTAACCGTGGGTAACGGAAAAACGTCTGAAGCGTTTTTTAAACCACGCAAATTTCATAAAACCAGAATATTTCAAGTCCCAGTTAGGAATTGGAATATCCCTGAAAGCACCTGTTTTAACTTTGCCTGCATCCTGCCCAGTATACGCTGCTAAAAATGCAGGTAGTAGTACTTTTTGGTTGTTTTTCCCAAAGCCTAGAGGATACCCCTCACTGTCTCTAGCAAAGGTGGAATTTCCATAGAACTCCTCTGCCAAACGATCGGCTATCTTAAGCCTATTGTTACTAAACTCTGTAAAAGGCGCAGAACTAATTTCATCACTCTGCTTAAAAGCAGTCTTAATCAAGACTGTAGAGATATTAAAATTACCAAAAGTATTTGGTGCTAAGGATTGATACTCTAACTCTCCTGCTATGTTATCTACACGGTAATTTTCGGTGTAATTTTCAAAGTAAGTTCTATTACTAATGATATCTATCTTTAAATCCTTAACAGGTTCCAAACTGGCAGAAACATCTATTTGTTTGGTATGTGTAGCTGTATACTGTTGGTTAAACGCATCGAAAACGGTTAACCAGCCTTTTCGAGCGGCCAAAAATCTCACATCGCTTTGGCTACCAAATGTAAAGCCTAAAGTAGGCTTAAACGTACCTATAAACCCTGGTGTTTGCGTAAAACCAGGCAAGAAGGTTCCGTTATTTTCAGAATAACGTATTTGCATTCTTTTAATGCTTGTAAGCAATCCTATACCGGCATTTAAAATCTTAGTAGCAGTTTGGTTTTTAACTTTTGGTTTTGGTTTCTTTTTTACCCCTGGACCTCCTGGTGGCGTTCCTCCTTGAGTAACTCTACTTCTGGCTCTTTTTATTGGCTTTTTTACCAAGCCAATATACCTATAGAACTTGTTCATGTCTAACGATGCATTTAAATCATGAATATTAGAGTTTTGAACTGTATGTGCCGGTGTACCTATACCGCCATCTGCAATGGGTCTTTCATAAAAATCCGAGCCTTTATCCCATTGAAAAGCACCTGTGTATTGATATGTCGCATCAATAAAACTGAACGCTGGAATTTTCTTTAAAGGCAATTGGTAGATTATTCCTAAATTTTGACTTTGTCTATTAGGATCACCAAGATCCAATAAACCGTCCCAAACATCAAGTGTTTCATCTTGTTCTCCCCTAATTAAATCGTTGTCCTTAAAATAATTACGTACTATATTATTGTTTGCAGCCGTAAAATTAAGCTGTAGGGCATCTGTTAAGTTATAGTTGATAGTATACTGAAAATCGAAGGTGTAATTTCTCCTAAACAGTTCTTCTACCGCTATATTATTACCCGTTAAATCAACCTCTCTAAACTTTTGTGTATTAAACTGTCGGTTGATGTCTGTATTTATTGCCACACTCGATGGTAATAAATTAAAGTTCATGTCTTTTAAGAATTTCCAGTAGCGCCCCGTAAATAAGGAATCGTTTTTCTTAAAAGGTTCCACTTTAACCGGATTAAAATTGAAGGCATAATTCGCCCCCATTCTTACGGTTTTATTTACCGAGTTCTCTATTTCGAAATCCCGATGCTCCACTTTATTATAAGAGTAATTGAGTGTTAGATTTTCTACATCGTAAAAACGCGGTGTTTTTTCTGTTGTCCTCGTTTTCCTAACCCCTATAAAATTGATACTCTGGCGCTTTGTATAATCTTCAGATTGTTGTTTAACGGTTTCTCTTTCCTCGGCACTATTAGCCGCTGCCAATCGAGACTCTAAAGTTAAATCCTTATAAAACTGATCGTATTTTGGCGTAATAAGTTCTTCGCTTTGCGCATAATTAAATGGTACTTGAACACCCCATTTTTTTGGTAATAGCTGCCCAACTTGAACATTAGTGACTACATCGTATTGTTTTATATCTTCTAAACTACGCTGAGTTGGGCCTTGCTCAATCCCACCAAAACCAGAGGTACTTTGCCTACCCGTAGCACTAATGTTTGCAAAATCAGCAATATTGGTATCCATACTTACCACAGCTGCCCAACCACCTTCATTATCCATATCGGATAAACGCAATTCGTTGAACCAAACTTCGGCACAAACATCATTTCTACTGGTGGCATTCTTTACACCAACCATCAAGGTTCTAATATCTCCAAAGTTAGGATTACCCTTTATCCCTATTCTTTGCTGTCCGGTAACATACCCCGAAAAAGCATCGTTTACCAATACCAAATCATTACCAACCACATCGTAAAACGTGGGGTCTTCGTCTCCTAGAGTTCCGTCGGAAATCCCCTGTGATTTTATCCTACCTAGAAGTTCTATAGGTAAATTGATTTCATTGACTTCAGGCCAAAGCCCTTCTCTAGTTAGAGACGTGGAAACCTGCAATGGTATTTCAATTTGGTAGAAGTTATCGTTTAAATCGTTACCAATTCTTATGAATCCTACAACTTCATTATCGGATAAGCTTTGTCCGTCGTCGGCACCAGCATGCATAAACATCCTAAGACGTTTAAACTGACGCATATCCACATTAATATTTTTGAATACTGCCTTAGAATCTTTGGTTTCCAAATTACAAACATTCACAACTAAGGATTGTTCGTTTTGTTCGATAACCGTGTTATTATTAAATAACTCCTCTGGCTCAATTCCTGGTGGTCTGTCGTAACTCCCTTCATTTTCCAGTGTTCCTATTACACCCACAGAAAAATCGGTTTGCGGATCATCTGGAGTAGGGTCGTCTTTATCCAGAGCTTGGGTGTAACGTCGCCAATCACTTCGAACCAAATCTAAAGTACCAAAACGGAAAATGGTTTGCTCAGTAAACTCTTTTAGATACATACGCACAAAACGAACCGATCTGATATCTGGACTGTTAACCAACTTTACATGGCTTCCTTGTACTGGAATTCGTAATAAATACCATCTCACATTTTCAGTACTTCCATTGGGCATGTTTCGAGGTCTTTCCTTAAAATCCCTTAAAAAATCCCGAAGAGGATTACTCAATGGTAAGTTATCGAATTCTGCCTGTGTAGCTGGTAGCGTTTGCCTAGTAATATCTAACTCGTATTCAAAGTAACTATCAATAGTATTCATTGTATTATCTCTATTGATATCTTCTACATCGGGTTGCGTATTGGCTGCTCTCTGCGTATCTGTAAAGGTATCTGGTGTATTACCTTCTACCCCATTAAACTTTTTATAGCGATCAAAAATATTTCCTGAAGCGTCAAGGAAATAGGTGTAGTTATCTTTTGAAGGATCTGGTAAATCTCCATAGGCTGGTGGCAACCCTTCTCTACCAACAAATTTAACCTCTTCCGGATCATTATACCCATCATAACCAACATCTTGATTTGTACGTTCCTGACCTGTTGTATCGAATGCGTAAATCAAAGATTGGTTTTGTGGTACTATAGATCCCCATGTTGTAGGGTTTTGGGTAAGTAAATCTACATTACCATCTTCAGGAAGGCCATTTTCATATAGCTTCTTACCATCTTTGATAATGTCTTCTGAAATATTACCGAGGTTGAACACCAATTTACCTCCAGGGTTGGACGGATTTTCTTGAAAAGGATCTTGTAACCAGAACTCTATATACTCTACATTTTGTTGCTCAAAGTCTGTAGAGGTTAACTGTCTTGTTATTCCTGCCCAAGAATCTTCTGGTCTTGTAAGTGTTTCAGAAGTTATATCTATATCGGTAGTTTGAAAATTATAAGGCCCTCTTTCCGTAGGATAATAAGCCAAATCTAAAGTAAAAAGCACTGAATTTTGCCCTTGTACTAGATCTCTATCTGGGAACAGCTCATTAATGAATACTCTACTGGTAAATAACGATGATAGGTCATTATCTGTAATCCCAGTTGGTCTTCTTGAACTGTAAAAAATAGGATCTATGCTATACCAGTTTAACATCGCTCTACCATAACCATTTTGAATTCCTTGACTATCTTCAATCTCATCATCTATACCATTCCCATCCACGTCCAGAGGTCTACTGGATAGAAACCACGATTGTTGTGCCCTTAGATCTATGGCGTTTTGTGTGCCTTCGAAATCGTCTATGTAAGAGGTAGCCTCTCCATTAAAATCAGTACCATTAGGAGCTCCAGGAGCCAAATAGGCAAACTCACCCCGTAAGGACAGGTTAGATTCTGCATCGGTATCTATATTTGGTAATTTGTTAGCCAACCTAGTAAGGAAAGGTACTTTTGTGGCATAATTACCATTAAAACCAAAAATAGTGTTGTTTGTAGGCTCTGTACCAAAATTAGCCTTTTGTGTTATTGGGCGCTCATTTAAGTTTAAAAGTGTTGCTCCAAGCACAAAATCCTCGCTAAACTTATGTTCTATGTTAAGCCCAGTAAATCGTCTGGTTTGTTGTCCAAAAACCGCATTACTCTCGTTTGAAACTTCGATGGGGGTGTTCGATTGCAATAAGGCTTCATCAAGAATTTGAACAGTTCCAACCTGATAGTTAACCGTATAATCAATACCTTCTACCAAAACACGACCCCCGGCTCTCACAACGACCGATCCTGGTGTAGCTGCAAAACCAATAGGAATACCGCTGGAACCTTCAGATTTAAATCGTCCTTTTAATTTAAATTTGTTCTTTTCAGCTTCTTCTAAAGCCGCGGTTTTTGTTTCTTTATAAAGAATATCGTAAACATATTTTCTTTGATTTTCATTGTATAGACTGTTATCGTCCTCGTAGGTTCCTCCTCCTAACACATCAAAGAGATACTCTCCGAAAGGCTCGGCATTGGTGAAAATAATTTTACCGCCCTGTGGAATGACCGTAATACCCGGAAAGAAATCGAAGAAACCATCACCATTGGCCTGTGGATCGTTATTAAAGTTTAATTTATCGAGATTAAAAACTCTTAGGAGCGGTATATTCTCAATAAGATCTTCTTCAGGAGTAGATCCGTTTACCGGGTTTCCGTTTATATCTAAGTCAAAATTAGCTCCAACTGGTGTAATATAATTTAATGGAGAGGCTTCGTTGTAAAAAATATTTAATGTAAAATCATCGGGACTTAGGGTGAATGCTCCCGTATCATAGATATTTTTCATCATTAAGTCCCAAACGGGTTGATCTACATTGGTAATACTACTCTTTAACATTTTTAAAACCAATGCTTTATTTACCACATTGGTTACTTGACCAGAATTACTATCTACATTAACAGCTGTTGCTTCTACACCATCGTTTGCAAATTCACCTACTTGATAAACTTCACCACCAAGGGTATATTGAAATGCTACCGCTAAAACTTCATCATTATTTAAACGCTGCTGAAGTGATATGTATCCCAATTGCGGGTTTAACGTATACTCTTGCGGTGATAACTTTCTGGCATTTTCCAGCTTCGCATAATCAAACCCTTCATTAAGACCAGAGATTAAGAATCCACCTGTATCTACGGTAGAAATATCTCGTATGGCCTCGGTTATTTGAGAACCGGCTCCACCAATATTATTGGGGTCAAAATCGTTGTTACCGTTATCTGGATTAGCATTAGGCCCAACATTTACAAATCCTGGAGGAGGTGATTGCAACCCTATTCTATTCGATTCTCCAATATCTTGAATCGCCACGATATTCCTTACATTCTCAGTTCTGTTGCTTCTGTTGGTTATCCATACTTCTAATCTGGTAATCTGAAGTCCCCTATTATTTATGTTAGGATAAAACTCTAACGATTTATCATAGGTCTCCCTAAAGTATTGCGATAAGAAGAAGTGCCTATTTTCATCGTAGTCTCTTATAAAAAGTTCAAACTCCTCTACCGTTCCACCACCTTGGGCAACTACCGTATTACCTTGTGATCGCTGTTCTGAGAAAACCCCTGTTATGGTTGTCCTCCCAAATTGCAATTGTGTTTTTACACCAAATAAACTTTGTGCTCCTGTTATTAAAGAACTGTTTAAAGGCATGTTAACGTTACCTACTTCTATCTTTTGAATGATATCATCTTCCGTTGGGGTATACTCTAACTTTATTAAGTTTTGGAAATCGAAGGATGCCTGCGTATCGTAATTTGCATTAACTTGCAACCTCGTACCAACTTTCCCTTGAAGACTTAAATTAATTCTTTGATCAAAATCGAAAGTAAAATTACTTCTATTTCGGGGTGAAAACGATGGATTATCCTGTCTTGAAAAT
Source organism: Seonamhaeicola sp. ML3 (assembly GCF_023273855.1). Lineage (NCBI taxonomy): Bacteria > Pseudomonadati > Bacteroidota > Flavobacteriia > Flavobacteriales > Flavobacteriaceae > Seonamhaeicola > Seonamhaeicola sp. ML3. The sequence continues at coordinate 956,229 of NZ_CP096884.1, forward strand.
AGAATACCTAAATCCATTTCAACAGAACCTTGTGGTATAACCTCTATAGTGTTGCCGCCAAATATACTTTCAAACAATCCAGATTTAACATAAAATTCTGGCAATAAGTTCTTTTGGGCTTCTTCACCGCCTTTTTTTCCATCGAACGCATCAATCTTTTCTTTGTAATACGATTTTATATTTTCCTTGGCAACAAGTTGATGGTATTCTTGTGGCGTTAATATTACCGGGTACTTGATATTAAAACTCCCTAACTTTTCGGTGTAGATGTACCTATCTGTTATAGGGTCGTAAGTATACTTAGATTCTATACTATTTGGCAATGGTGCTTTAATACTTCCTTTGCTAAACCCTGTTTTTGTTGAATCTTGAGCTGTTTCTTGAGACCAAGATACTATTGAAAAAAGCAGTAGCAAGGTCAGGATTGTAGATTGTTTTTTCGAATTATAAAATTTGAGGTTGGCTTTATTCAAAATAAACTATAAATTTTTTAGAGCTTGTTTTATAATGGTCTCGACGTTGGCTTCTGGTTCTGAAGCTACAATCTTATCGACCACGCGTTCTGCCTGTTTTTTTGCAAATCCAAGTACTTCTAATGCAGATAACGCTTCTTCTTTACTGGTATTGTCTTGAGATACCGAAACTTCGTCGATATCATAAATCTTTAATATTTTGTCCTTTATATCTAAAATTACACGTTGTGCCGTTTTAGCGCCAATACCTTTAACAGACTGAATTAAAGCTACATCGCTATTAGCTATACCTTCCCGAATCTGTTTAGGAGTAAGTGAGGATAACATGGTACGCGCTGTGCTTGCTCCTATACCGCTTACCGAGATTAATAATCTGAAAATCTCTCTTTCGGCAACTGTAGAAAAACCATAAAGTGCATGCGCATCCTCCCTAACTTGAAGATGTGTATATAACTTCAGAAATTCATTATCTGGAATTTGAGAGAATGTGTTTAAAGAAATATTAATCATATAGCCTACACCATTACAATCAATAACTACATGTGTTGGTTGTTTTTCGGCAAGCTTACCCTGTATATGCGTAATCATTTAATCATTTTCCTTGACCTCCAAATGTACTAAAATTATTGGCATATCATTACTTACCAAGTACATTTTCCTTGTCTTGTTTTTCCTTCTCTTGAGCATCGATTACAGCAATAGCCGTAATATTTACAATTTCGTCAACACTTGCGCCCAATTGAAGAATATGTACCGGTTTACGCATACCCATCATAATGGGGCCAATAGAGTCTGCTTCATGTAGTTCTTTCAAGAATTTATATGAGATATTTGCCGAATCTAAATTAGGGAATACTAACGAATTAACTTTTTTTCCTACCAACTTTGAAAACGGGAATTTCTCTCTGAGCATATTATCATTTAATGCAAAATCTGTTTGCAATTCACCATCTACTATCAAATTTGGGAAATGACGATGCAAATAGGTAACCGCTTCACGAACCTTAGAGGCTTTCTCATTTGGTGACGACCCAAAATTAGAATAGCTCACCATGGCCATAACAGGCTCCAAACCAAACAGTTTAACTACCGAAGCAGTTAATTGCGCTATTTTAGCAAGATCTTTAGCAGATGGGTCTATGTTAATAGAGGTATCACTTAAAAACAAAGGACCTCGTTTAGTCATCATAAGATTGGTAGTTGCCACCCGTGTTACTCCAGGCGCCATGCCTATAAGCTCTAACATAGGTTTCACCACAGTTGGATAGTTTCGTGAATATCCAGATACTAGGGCATCGGCTTCACCTTGGTCTACCATCATGGCTGCAAAATAATTACGCTCTCGCATTAATCTTTGCGCCGAGTAATAAGTTACTCCCCTGCGTTTACGTTGTTCCCAGTATACTTTAGCGAACCTATCTTTTCTTGGGTTTTCTGCTTCGGTCTTGGGATCAATTATAGGAATATCTGCATCAAATTCAATTGACGCCATGAGTTCTTTTATTGTCTCCGTTCTTCCCAATAATATAGGTTTAGCAATACCTTCTTCATAAACTATTTGTGCTGCTTTTAACACATCTAGCTGATCAGCCTCGGCAAAAACAACACGTTTAGGATTGGTTCGTGCCCTATTCATTAAGAGTCTAATCAATTTATTGTCAGACCCTAATCGTTGTAACAAGGTGTCTTTATACTTCTCCCAATCTTTTATTTTCTTTTTAGCTACTCCAGATTTTATAGCTGCCTTGGCTACCGCAGGTGGAACTTCGGCAATTAAACGGGGATCGAACGGCTTGGGGATGATGTAATCTCTACCAAAGGTTAACTTAGTTTCTCCATAGGCAATGTTTACTTGTTCTGGCACGGGTTCTTTTGCTAATTTCGCTAAGGCTTTAACTGCGGCCATTTTCATGTCTTCGTTAATTGCAGTTGCTCTTACATCTAGAGCGCCTCTAAATATAAAAGGAAAGCCAAGAACATTATTTACCTGATTAGGATGGTCGCTACGGCCGGTAGCCATAATGATATCGTTTCTGGTTTTAATAGCTAGATCGTATTTAATTTCTGGATCTGGATTGGCCATTGCAAAAACTATAGGGTTATCTGCCATAGCCAATAACATATCTGGTGTTACGATATTTGCCATAGATAAGCCTATAAAAACGTCGGCATTTTTCATGGCTTCATCTAGGGTATTTATTTTTCTGTGAGTTGCAAACTCGGCTTTTTCGGCAGTAAGGTTTTCACGATCATCTCTTATCACTCCTTTGCTATCCAACATGACCATATTTTCTTTTTTGGCCCCAAAAGCCTGGTATAATCTTGAACAAGAAATAGCCGCAGCCCCTGCTCCACTTATTACAATTTTGGCTTCAGATATATTTCTATTGGTAAGTTCTATAGCATTAATAAGTGCCGCCGCAGAAATGATGGCCGTACCATGTTGATCATCGTGCATTACTGGTATGTCCAACTCCTCCTTGAGACGTCTTTCAATTTCGAATGCTTCAGGTGCCTTGATATCCTCAAGGTTTATACCTCCAAAAGTTGGCGCTATATTCTTTACGGTTTCTATAAATTCATCAACATTTTCTGTGTCTACCTCAATATCGAACACATCAATATCTGCAAATATTTTAAAAAGCAACCCTTTACCTTCCATTACCGGCTTAGATGCTTCCGGACCAATATTACCTAGTCCTAAGACAGCTGTTCCATTAGAAATTACAGCAACTAGATTTCCCTTAGAAGTATACCTATAAACCTGATCTTTATCCTTTTCAATTTCAAGACAGGGTTCTGCAACACCAGGAGAATATGCTAAAGACAAATCTCTTTGAGTAGCATACTTTTTTGTTGGAACAACTTTTATTTTACCAGGAGTTGGTTTCGCGTGGTATATCAGTGCCTCTCTTCGCTTACTTTCTTCGCTCATAATGGATATTTTTAAAGGTTTTTACTTTTCCTGGGAAATGTAAAATCTATAGAATAATTTAAAGTTTCAAAGATAAGAATCCTCAAAACTATAGCATCAATCTTTCAGAAATTTGATGTTTCTTTTTAGTCCAGTAAATTTAGTTCGCTTAACCGCCGATTTTTTAAATACCTTACGGAACGTGTCTTCGGTTATTTCCTCCCAGTCTTTCTTAGACATAGACAGCAACTCTGGTTGGGGGTTGAATAAAGGCTCACTATGGGATTTTGAAAATCGATTCCACGGGCAAACGTCTTGACAGACGTCGCAGCCAAACATCCAATCATCAAATTGCCCTTTGAATTCTGTTGGAATATTATCTTTAAGTTCGATGGTGAAATACGAGATACATTTACTACCATCTACCACATAAGGTTCGACGATAGCTTGTGTGGGACAAGCATCAATACATGCCGTACAGCTACCACAATGATCAGTTGTAGGGCTATCATAATCTAACTCTAAATCAACAATTAACTCGGCTATAAAATAAAAAGACCCTACCTGCTGGGTTAACAAATTACTGTGCTTACCAATCCAACCAAGACCAGATTTTGCCGCCCAAGCCTTGTCTAATACTGGTGCAGAATCTACAAAAGCACGTCCACTAACTTCTCCTATTTCATCTTGAATAAAATGTAGTAGTGACTTTAATTTGTCTTTAATTACGAAGTGGTAATCTGTTCCAAAGGCATATTTAGAAATCTTGAACGTGTTATCTGTTTGGGTTTCTTCTGGAAAGTAATTTAGCAACAAGGATATAACACTTTTAGAACCTTCAACCAGTTTAGTGGGATCTAAACGTTTATCAAAATGATTTTCCATATAGCGCATTTCGCCATGCATATTAGCATGTAACCATTTTTCTAAACGTGGTGCTTCTTGCTCTAAAAATTCAGCTTTACTAATACCACAAGACAAAAAACCGAGGCGTTTGGCTTCGGTTTTGATAATTGAAGCCCTCTCTCTAGCTCTCTCCCGAGGGGAGAGAGAACTCATACTCAAGTCTTTTTTTCTATTCATAAAATTTCCTCCCCTTTGGGGAGGTTAGGAGGGGCTTTAGAACAACCCTCCTTGAATATTACCTTTAATACGTCCCAAATGTTTATACGCTAATTCAGTAACTTCACGACCTCTGGGGGTTCTCATAATAAACCCTTGCTGGATTAAGAAAGGTTCGTAAACCTCTTCGATAGTTTCTGGACTTTCGCTCACCGCTGTAGCAATTGTAGTAATACCAACGGGCCCGCCTTTAAACTTATCTATAATTGTAGACAAAATTTTATTGTCCATTTCGTCTAAACCATGGGCATCAACATTTAGAGCCTCTAGAGCGAACTTGGCAATTTTTATATCGATACTACCGTTCCCTTTAATTTGAGCAAAATCACGTACCCTACGTAATAACGCATTGGCAATACGAGGTGTTCCTCTACTTCTACCTGCAATTTCTATAGCCGCTTCCATAGAAATAGGAACATTTAAAATGGAAGCACTTCTTTGTATAATCGTAGTAAGTAAGTCTGTTTTATAATACTCTAGCCTGCTTTGAATACCAAACCTGGCTCGCATTGGGGAAGTTAACAGTCCCGAACGGGTTGTTGCTCCAACTAGTGTAAATGGATTTAAGTTGATTTGCACCGTTCTGGCATTAGGGCCAGTTTCAATCATGATGTCAATCTTATAGTCCTCCATAGCCGAGTATAAATACTCTTCTACTATAGGGCTTAAGCGATGGATTTCATCTATGAACAATACATCGCGTTCCTCTAAATTAGTTAATAATCCAGCTAAATCGCCTGGTTTATCTAAAACAGGTCCGGAAGTTACCTTAATACCAACACTTAACTCATTGGCCAAAATATGAGCTAGTGTGGTTTTTCCTAAACCTGGAGGGCCATGAAACAACGTATGGTCTAAGGCTTCGCTACGTAAGTTAGCCGCTTGAACAAAAACTTGAAGATTATCCAAGACCTGATCTTGTCCGGTAAAATCATTAAATGCCAATGGCCTTAACTGCTTTTCAACATCTAATTCTTCTGATGAATAATTTTCGTTGGATGGATTTAGGTTTTCGTTCATGCTAACTTCCCACGAAAGTGGGAATCTCTTTTAGGTTTTCTATAAAGAAATTGAAATAAATTCAATGCAAAACAAATATAATGAAAAAGACCTTTAGAAGTATTTGATACTATCTAAAGGTCTTTTATTATTTCTTGTAAGATTCCTGCATTCGCAGGAATAACTTAATGTTGTAGTTCTTCTTCGCCGTCTTTTAAAGGAACATCCTGAGGTACAAAGTCAACATCGTGTCCAGGTTTACTGTAATCGTAAGGCCAACGGTGTACATGAGGTATTTCTCCTGGCCAGTTACCGTGAATATGCTCTACAGGAGCAGTCCATTCTAAAGTCGTAGATTTCCAAGGGTTTTGTGTAGACTTCTTACCGTAAAAAATACTGATAAAGAAGTTATATAAATAAACCAACTGTACAACACCTCCAATTAAGGCGAAAATGGTTATGATAACGTTCACATTAGATACATCATCAAACAAAGGGAAGTTACTGTTGGTATAATATCTACGTGGTAAACCTGCCATTCCTATAAAATGCATTGGAAAAAATACACCGTAAGCACAAACTGCTGTTATCCAGAAATGGATATACCCTAAGTTTTTGTTAAGCATTTTTCCATACATTCTAGGATACCAATGGTAAATACCAGCAAACATACCATACAATGCAGAGATTCCCATTACTAAGTGGAAGTGAGCCACTACAAAGTAAGTATCGTGAACATTAATATCTAAAGCACTGTCCCCTAAAATAATTCCAGTTAAACCACCAGTGATGAATGTAGATACGAAACCTATAGAGAATAGCATCGCCGGATTCATTTGGAGATTACCTTTCCATATGGTCGTTATCCAGTTGAAGGCTTTTACAGCCGATGGAATAGCAATTAATAAAGTTGTAAATGTAAATACAGACCCTAAGAACGGATTCATTCCTGATACGAACATATGGTGACCCCATACAATCGTTGATAAGAATGCAATTGCTAATATAGAGGCAATCATTGCACGGTAACCAAAAATAGGTTTGCGTGAATTTGTTGCCATAATCTCCGATACAAGACCCATTGCTGGTAATATTACAATATATACCTCTGGGTGACCTAAGAACCAGAATAAGTGCTCGAATAATACTGGAGAACCACCTTGATAATGCAATACTTCTCCTTGAATGAATATATCTGATAAGAAGAAGGATGTACCGAAACTTCTATCCATTATTAACAATAATGCAGCAGATAATAACACTGGGAACGATATAATACCTATTACAGCTGTAATGAAGAACGCCCAAATTGTTAATGGCAATCTTGTCATAGACATTCCCTTAGTTCTAAGGTTTAAAACCGTAACTACATAGTTTAATGATCCCAATAAAGAAGAAGCAATGAATATAGCCATAGATACTAACCACAATGTCATACCTGCACCAGAACCACCTTGAGCCATTGGTAATGCCGATAATGGCGGATAAATAGTCCATCCAGCTGCTGCTGGTCCAGCTTCAACAAACAATGAGATTATCATTACAACACTAGACAAAAAGAACAACCAATAAGATACCATGTTCAAAAAGCCTGAAGCCATATCTCTCGCTCCAATTTGAAGAGGAATTAAAAGGTTACTAAACGTACCACTTAATCCTGCCGTAAGTACAAAGAATACCATAATGGTACCGTGAATAGTTACTAATGCTAGATAGATATCTGCATCCATTACACCATCTGGAGCCCACTTACCAAGTAAAGCTTCAAATACCACATTAGGTTGCTCTGGCCATGCAATTTGCATACGGAACAATAATGACATCATAACACCAATAACTCCCATAATAGTACCTGTAACTAGATACTGCTTGGCAATCATTTTATGGTCTTGACTAAATATATATTTAGTTACAAACGTTTCTTTGTGATGATGTCCGTGGTCGTCGTGTGCGTGTGTATCTGCGTGTGCTGACATAATCTTATATCGTTTTTTCTTTTTTTAATTAGTTAATTAGAGAGTTTTTGAATTCTTTTTGCTCTTTAATCCAAGCATCATATTCTTCCTGTGTTTCAACCACAATCTTCATTTGCATGTTGTAGTGTGATTTTCCACAAATTTTATTACAAATCAATAAGTAATCAAATTCGTAGCGTTCAAGAGCTTCCTCGCCCTTAGCTACTAAATCTTTACTCTTTTCAACTCTAATTTTATTAATGTTGGCTACTTTATCTTTCATTTGCTGAGTATCTCTCATCTCAGCGGTAGTCTTAGTAGGCGTAAAACCAAACTGCGTAATCATACCAGGAACACAGTTCATTTGCGCTCTAAAGTGTGGCATGTAGGCAGAGTGTAATACATCTTGAGAACGCATTTTGAATAACACAGGCTTACCTACTGGTAAATGTAATTCTGTTGTAATAATGTCATCTTGAGCATTAGGATCAGATTCATCAAGACCTAAGATATTTGCTCTATCGATATCAATTAATCGAACATTAGCTTTACCCAATGTATTATCTGCCCCTGCATATCTCGCTTTCCAGTTAAACTGTTGTGCGTATAATTCAACAACTAAAGGATCATCACTTTCATCAACACCCATAATGTTAATCCAAGTATTTAATCCGTAGATTATCAATCCAGCTAATACAATTACAGGAATGATTGTCCAGATGGCTTCTAATTTATTATTATCAGCAAAAAACAAGGCTTTCTTTCCTTTTTCACCTTTGTATTTAAATGCGAAATAGTGTAGTAAAAATTGTGTTACAGTTTGTACAAAAAAGATAATTACCATAGAGATAACCATTAAATTATCAATGGTTGGCCCATGCTCTGAAGCAGAGTTAGACATTAACGGTAAATCTCCCCATTTCACACAACTAACAATGGTTATTATATAGATGAATGCTAAAAAGCCCATCATTAAATATCCGTTTAAGGCATTGTCTTTGTCTGTAGCTACACCTGGTGTGTCGTCGCTACTCCCGTTCTTAGCCTGCGCCAAATCGAATATTTTAACCATTTGCCAAATGGCAATTAAAATAAATACTAAAACTATAATTGTTAATAAAGCAGTCATTGGTATTGTTCGTCTTTATTTAATCTTTAATTAATAATGAAAATCTTCGCTCTCCTTTTTGAAAGGATATCGCTTTACAAGTAATGGTGCTTTTGTTAATGACGTAAACACCACGAATATAAATAGCCCTGCGAATAATAATATTGAACCTATCTCAGGAATTCCTATAAACCATCTATCTCCTACAGTTGCAGGCATAATCATATTGAAAACATCAATATAGTGACCTAAAAGAACAACCAAACCAGTCATAACTACAAACCAAGGTATACGTTTGTAATCAGCGCTCATAAGCATTAAGATAGGGAATACGAAGTTTAATACTACCATACCTAAGAATGGTAATTTATAATCGTTAAACCTAGAAACGAAATATGTTACCTCTTCTGGTATATTTGAATACCAAATAAGCATGAATTGCGAGAACCATAAGTATGTCCAGAAAATACTAATAGCGAACATAAATTTAGCTACATCATGTAAATGGTTTTCATTTACAAACTCTAAATACCCTCTAGATTTAAGATATAAGGTAATTAAAGCGATAGCTGTAATACCACTTACAAACATACTAGCAAATACATACCATCCGAATAATGTAGAGAACCAGTGAGGATCTACACTCATGATCCAATCCCAAGACATCATAGATTCTGTGTATATAAAGAATACTAAGAATCCAGCTGCTATACGGAATGATTTCTTGTAGTTACTATTATCATCTGCTGTATCTTGAGCAATTGAAAATTTACGTGCAAAATGACGATACGCTACCCATCCTCCTATAAACACAATAGCTCTGATAGTAAATCCAGTAATATTTAACCATCCTGATTTACCAGCTACTAGTTTATCGTAATGCACACTAGCTTCATCGGTTAATTCTGGGTTCATCCATACAAACAGGCTATCGTGGCCTAAGAAATGAGAAGCTAAGGCAATAATAACAACGATTACCGCACCAGGCAATAGATAAGATGTGATGCCTTCCATGACTCTAAACAGTACAGGAGACCATCCCGCTTGTGAAGCAATTTGAACCGCATAGAACGCTAAAGTTCCTAAAGCAATCATCATGAAGAAGAATGCCGCAACATATAATGCTGCCCAAGGTCTGTTATGGATTTGGTGCATAACATGCTCAACATGTTTCTTGTGCCCATCACCATGATGTGCTTCTTCACCATGTCCTTTTCCATGATTGTCGTGAGATGCATCTGCGTGCGCATTATGAGCAGGAGCTGCATGAGCTGCTTCTTCACCATGTCCTCCATGATGAGCTTCTTCAGCTAATAAATGCTCAACGTCTTCAAAAGATTTATGAGATGACATAAAACCAATTCCTACTCCTACGGCTCCTAAAACCATTAGAATGAAAGAAAATGTCTTTAATTTATTTGAAAATGTGTACATATCTGTATAATCTTATCTTCTTACTTTTCTAAATCTGCTTTTAACTTTAACACGTATGCTACAACTTGCCAACGCTCTTCTTCATTCAATTGGTTAGCATAAGAACCCATAGAGTTCTTTCCGTAGTAAATGGTGTGATAAATACTTCCTTCGTTGATTGCTCTACCGGCATCATCATAGCTAGGAATACCAAGAATTTTTTCGCGCTTTACTAAATTTCCTTGACCGTTACCTTTATTACCATGACAAATACCACAGTATATATCGTAAAGTGCTTTTCCTGTAGCTAAGTCTACTTGGGTAGAATATAACGGACTTGTTAAAGTAGCTTTTGCCAATTCATAGCCTTCAGTTGAATTTTCAATATCGAAAGGAATATGGCCTCTGGCTACGGTACCATCAACTGGTAACTGAGCTTCTACTCCGTTAGGGAAAGCAGCTTCACCATAAGTTTCATAACCTTGAGATTCATACATATTTGGCATGAATTGATAGTTAGGAGCTGTATCTTTTTTACATGATACTGCTACAAAAACGATTGCTATTGCAAATATTTTAATTAAGCTCTTCATAATACTTATTAATGCGCTTCTTCTTTATCTACTAAATTTACTTCTACAGCTCCAGTTTCCTTAAGTAAGCTCTCTAGTTCACCCTCGTTACCATGTACAGCAATTTCCATTAAGAAATGATCATCTGTGGTTCTTGGATCTGGATTTTCAGCTTTTTTGAATGGCCACATTCTACTACGTAAGTAAAAGGTGATTACCATTAAATGCGCTGCAAAAAACACCGTTAGCTCAAACATAATTGGTACAAACGCAGGCATGTTTTCTATGTAGCTAAAACTTGGTTTACCACCAATGTTTTGTGGCCAGTCTTCAATCATAATGAAATTCATCATGGTAATAGCCACTGTTAAACCAACTAAACCATACATAAACGCCGTAATGGCAATTCTTGTTGGCGCCAATCCCATGGCTTTGTCTAGTCCGTGTACTGGAAATGGTGTATAAATCTCTTCTATATGATGTTTAGCAGCCTTTACCTTTTTTACGGCAGACATTAATACATCATCATCGTTATAAATAGCGTGAATTACTTTTGAAGCTTCCATATGCTACTTTTAGTTTATTAAATTTTTAGCTTGACCAGACCAATCATCACGTTCCGCTCTTCCTGGGAAAGAACCAGTAATAGAATCCAGTAAGTCGTATTCTTTCTTTGTCATTTTGCTCACCTGAAGGTAAGTGAAGATACCGATGCTATTAAGCACTTCTTCCATCTTTGGTCCAATACCATTGATTTTCTTCAGGTCATCAGCTGTTTGAGTGTCTTTATCAAAAGTTCCTATAGAACTTAGTAAGTCCCCAACTTTTTCGGTATTGTCTTCAACTGAAGCAGTAGTTTCTTCTAGAGTGCTAGCGTTAGAAGTGCGTTCATCTGCACCAGTTCCAACCAAACTTTCACCAGCTTCTCTTATTCTCTTGTATCTTTCTCCAGAAGACTTTAATATCGTCTTAACCTCTGCCTGAGCAATTACCGGGAATGTTCTCGAGTATAATAGGAATAGTACGAAGAAGAATCCGATGGTACCAATAAAGATTCCTATATCTACAAACGTAGGAGAGAACATCGTCCATGATGATGGCAAGTAATCTCTGTGTAATGATGTTACAATAATTACAAAACGCTCGAACCACATACCAATGTTTACAACAATTGAGATAACAAATGAGAACATGATACTTGTTCTAAGTTTCTTAAACCACATGAACTGTGGAGAGAATACATTACAAGTCATCATTGCCCAATATGCCCACCAGTAAGGTCCTGTTGCTCTGTTTAAGAAAGCATATTGCTCATACTCTACACCAGAGTACCATGCAATGAACAACTCGGTAATATAAGCCACACCAACAATAGAACCTGTAATCATGATAATGATGTTCATTAATTCTATATGCTGAACTGTAATGTAATCTTCTAGGTTACACACTTTTCTCATGATGATAAGTAATGTGTTTACCATTGCGAATCCAGAAAATACCGCACCTGCAACGAAGTAAGGAGGGAAAATTGTTGTATGCCATCCTGGAATAACGGACGTTGCGAAGTCAAACGATACAATAGTATGTACAGAAAGTACTAATGGTGTTGCTAAACCAGCAAGTACCAAAGATACTTCCTCAAAACGCTGCCAATCTTTAGCTCTACCAGACCAACCAAAACTTAATAAAGAATATATCTTTTGTTGGAAAGGTTTCACCGCTCTATCACGTAACATAGCAAAATCAGGTAATAAACCAGTCCACCAGAAAACTAATGATACCGATAAATACGTTGAAATTGCGAATACGTCCCATAATAATGGCGAGTTAAAGTTCACCCAAAGTGACCCAAACTGATTTGGTATTGGTAACACCCAGTAACCTAACCAAGGACGACCCATGTGGATAATTGGGAATAACCCTGCCTGAACTACAGAGAAAATTGTCATTGCCTCAGCAGAACGGTTAATTGCCATTCTCCATTTTTGACGGAATAATAAAAGTACCGCAGAAATAAGTGTTCCTGCGTGACCAATACCTACCCACCAAACAAAGTTTGTAATATCCCAGGCCCAACCTACGGTTTTATTTAAACCCCAAGTTCCAATACCCGTAGATATGGTATATAAAATACATCCAATACCCCAAAGAAAAGCGGCTAGTGAAATTCCAAAAACAATCCACCATTGTTTATTTGCTTTTCCTTCTACAGGCTTAGCCACATCCACAGTAACATCGTGGTATGATTTTTCTCCTGTAACTAAAGGTCTTCTAATAGGTGCTTCGTAATGAGACGCCATAATTATATAATTGATTCTTTAATTTAGATTTATGCTTCTGTTGTATTTCTCACCTTAGTTTGGTAAATCACGTTTGGTTTTGTTCCAACATGCTCTAACAAGTGATACATACGATTATCTTCCTTAAGTTTTGCAACTTTACTTTCCTTATCGTTGATATCTCCAAATACCATTGCACCACTGCTACAAGCCGAAGAACAAGCGGTCTGAAGTTCACCATCTTTAATTGGGCGTCCGTCACGTTTAGCATCAAGAATTGTTTTCTGTGTCATTTGGATACACATAGAACATTTCTCCATAACACCACGAGAACGTACTACAACATCTGGATTTAATACCATACGTCCTAAATCATCATTCATATGGTAATCGAACTCATCATTACTAGAGTATAAGAACCAGTTGAAACGACGTACTTTATAAGGACAGTTGTTGGCACAGTATCTAGTTCCTACACAACGGTTATAAGCCATGTGATTTTGACCTTGACGACCGTGTGATGTTGCCGCAACCGGACAAACCGTTTCACATGGTGCGTGGTTACAGTGCTGACACATTACCGGTTGGAAAGATACCTGAGGATTCTCAGAGGCATTTTCCATTTCTCCGAACTCACTCAATGAGCTGCCTAAACCAGAAATATTTTCTTTTTTCTCGTTATCTCCCTCGAAAGATTCTTCAGAAGAATAATATCTATCTATACGTAACCAGTGCATATCACGTGATCGACGCACTTCTTCTTTACCTACAACAGGCACATTGTTCTCTGCATGACATGCAATAACACAAGCACCACAACCTGTACACGCATTTAAGTCGATAGATAAGTTAAAATGATGTCCTATTGAACGATCAAACTCATCCCATAAATCAACTTCTGGAGATGTTACTTCAACAGGCTCGTGATTTAACGATACTGTTGGAATAGGGTTCCAAACGTTAGAATCTTTAGTATTGAAAATCTCTAAAGACGTTTCTTTAAGGATATCACCACGTCCCATTAATGTATTGTGCAACTGAACACATGCAAACTCATGCATTCCAGATGCTGGCTCAACAGTTACGTTTTGAACCGTATTAAATCCGCTGTATAATGCATACGCATTAACACCGGTTTGCATTTCTTCTTTTAATCCAGCACTTCTACCATAACCAAATGATAATCCAACCGAACCTTTCGCTTGACCTGGCTGAATGATTACAGGAACTTTCACTGGCTCACCACCTGCTATAGAAATATTAGCATAACTACCATTTAAAGCTCCAGTCGCTTCATGCTCATTTACTAATCCAATAGCTTCAGCATCTGCTTTAGAAACCGTTAAGTAGTTATCCCATGAAGTTCTTGTGATTGGATCTGGAAACTCTTGCAACCATGGGTTATTGGCTTGTTGACCATCACCCATACCAGTTTTGGTATATAGTGTTAATTCTAAACCGTCAGTAGATTTCACAGAAGAGGCTAAAGCACTTGCTGCATTACTTGATGGAGTTTCAGCATCATCAGCAGCTTCGGTAGTATCTTCAGTTTCTGTAGCAATTTCACCAACAAAAACACCATCGTGTAAGGCTTTATTGAAAGAACCACCACCTAAAATGCTAGTTCCCCAAGCGTCTTTGATATAATCTAGGTAAGATACATCGTTACCAGTCCACTTTAGTAAAGCTTCTTGGAACTGTCTTGTATTAAACAACGGACGAATAGTCGGTTGTGTTAGAGCATAGTGCCCTTTCTTTATTTCAACATCACCCCAAGACTCTAAATAGTGAGGTGCAGCAGCTATATAATTGGCTAAGGTTGAAGTCTCGTCTGCTTTCATAGAAAAAGCAACAGAGAATGTGTTTTTTAAGCCTTCAGCAAAGTCAGCAGCATTCGGTAATGTGTAAACTGGATTTACACCACTCATAATTAACACACCAACTTTACCAGCTTTTAAAGCTGATACTAAAGCAGCAACATCTTTATCACTACCTTGTCTTGTTTTAATAGGTGTTTTTGGGTTAAACGCTTTACTTCCTAAAGCTTCGTTGATTTCTAATGCTACTGTCTGTGCATTCACATCTTGAATCCCAGTTACTACAACACCATTACTTCCAGCTTTTTTAAGTTGAGAAGCCGCTTTTTGAACAGCATCTTCCACTTTAGCAGGCAAATCTTTGGTAGCTACAGTCTTTCCAGTTATTAAACTATATAATTTAGACAAAACCGTTCTTTGCTGACTTGGCGTCAAAGGCACACGCTTATCAGCATTAGCACCAGATAATGTCATATTAGATTCAAACTGAATATGACGAGACATTTTACCATGATCAGGAATTCTATTTTTAGCATATCCAGAATCGAATCCGCCTCCTTGCCAATCTCCTAAGAAGTCAGCACCAACAGATACGATTGTCATGGCTTTAGAGAAATCGTAATCTGCAAGACCACGCTCTCCGTATTTAGCTTGGTAAGCATCTAATGCAGCAGATTCTGAAACAGCATCGTAAACTACATGACGAACATTACCACATTTTTCTTTGAATTCAGCAATTAACTTACTTGTTGATGGGCTTGCAAACGTTTGTGTTAATAACACAACTTCTTTACCAGCTGTTGCAGCTTTAGTCAATTCTGAAGTTACTTCAGCATCTAATTCATCCCAAGAAGACTTTTCTCCACCTTTCTTTGGACCTTGAACTCTTAAACTATCGTACAAGCCTAAAACCGAAGCATTCACCCTAGCATTAGCACTACCATTGGCAGCAGCTAAAGCATTGTTTTCAATTTTGATTGGACGACCTTCACGAGTTTTTACTAAAACACTAGCGAAATCAAAACCATCTGCAACCGTAGTAGCATAGTAGTTAGCAACACCAGGAATGATTTCCTCTGGTTGTACTACATAAGGAATTGATTTTTTTACTGGCCCCTCACAAGCTGCTAACGAAGCTGCAGCTGTACTAAACCCAACATATTTTAAGAAATCGCGACGAGTTGTAGAACTTTCTTGTAAAGTTTCTTTATCTCCTAAAAATTCATCTACAGGAATTTCTTGAACAAACTCGTTTTGTTTTAGCGTCTCAACAATAGAGCTGTCTTTTAGCTCTTCAACACTTTTCCAGTATTTCTTGTTTGATGACATATGATATAATTGAATTACTTCTTTTAATTAATTTTATAGTTTTCCGTTTTCACGGAAAGTAAAAACCACTTTTAATAGTGACACTTACCACATTCCAGTCCGCCCATTTCGGCAACTGTTAACTTCTCAACACCATACTTCTTAGACAACTCTTCATGAATCTTGTCGTAGTATTCATTATCCTCAACTTTGACGTTAGTCTCTCTGTGACAGTTAATACACCACCCCATTGTTAACGATGAGTATTGATACAATACTTCCATTTCCTCAACTGGTCCATGACAGGTTTGACACTCTTGACCACCAACAGTAACGTGTTGTGAGTGATTGAAGTAAACAAAGTCTGGCAAGTTGTGAATTCTAACCCATTTTACAGGACTAGATTCTCCCGTATATTTTTGCTGTGAATCATCCCAACCTGCAGC
This sequence comes from Seonamhaeicola sp. ML3, assembly GCF_023273855.1. NCBI lineage: Bacteria > Pseudomonadati > Bacteroidota > Flavobacteriia > Flavobacteriales > Flavobacteriaceae > Seonamhaeicola > Seonamhaeicola sp. ML3. The sequence continues at coordinate 972,635 of NZ_CP096884.1, forward strand.
GGCATATAATTTCTTGATTTCACCATCATAAAACTCTTTAGAGTACTCAGGTGTTGTTTCTCCGTTATATTCGTAGATAGATTTGTGACAGTTCATACAGATGTTCAACGATGGAATACCAGAGTGTTTACTAACCCTAGCAGACGAGTGACAGTATTTACAATCTATACCGTTATCCCCAGCATGTATCTTGTGAGAAAAATGAATAGGCTGTACTGGCTGATACCCTTGATCAACACCAATCTGCATTAAATATCCGTATGCAAAATAAGCACTAGACAACAAGAAGAAAATAGCAACAACCAACATTAGGAATTGATTTTCTACAAAAGCCTTCCATAATGGCTTTCTTTTTGTAGCTTCAGGCAAGTCTATATTCTGAGCCTCGGCAAATCTTCTTAAGGTCTTATTTACCAGATAAAGCCCCGATGCTAACAATATGAAAAGAATAGCTAACGCACCTAAAATAATTTCGTTAGAAATTCCTGGCTCAACCGGCTTAGGTGCCACTATAACATCACCAGAACCCGCAGACTTTTGTGGCTCCGCAGCTGTGTAAGCCAAGATGTTATTTAAATCTTCATCAGTTAACTGAGGAAAGGCAGTCATTGCCGCCTTATTGTATTCGTTATAAATCTTGTTTGCGTAAGCATCTCCAGATTTAATAAGAGCTGAACTATTTCTAATCCAGGCATAAATCCATTCTCTATCCAAGCCTTCTTCCTCAGCTAAACGCGCTTCCACGTTACGCAAAGCAGGCCCTGTCATCTTTTTATCTAACTTATGACAAGCCGCACAGTTGGCATTAAATATTGATTTTCCTTTGACTGGGTCCCCGTCCTGAGCAGAGATCGAGGTTGTAAACGCTAATAAAATAACTAAGCCAAAATGAAGAATGTTTTTGCTTAATCTACGGTGAATCACCTGTTTCATATTATTGGTTAAATTAACTTCTAATCTTTGGTATGATTTTTTCATAAAACATGACAAAAGTCATACTTCTAAAATCTCAGGCAAAAGTAAGATTAAAAGTCGATTTTAGAAATGTTACAGAGTTGTTAATTGCTAATTTAGAGAAATTCTAAATAAAAAAATAAACCATAGTTTCGTTAATAACGTATACATTTGTAGAAATAATTAATTATGAAAAATTTGAGTTGTAAAATTAAAGCTGTAATTACCATGTTTTCAATAACTTTTGCAGTACAGAGCTTTGCTCAACAAGGTCAAGTAGAAATCAATCAAGACCAAAACATCACACGTTTATTAAACGTTAAAAAACAACTCAACAAAACCGAAAATAGTTCTGATAGGTACAAAATTCAAATTTATAACGGCAATCGACCTGGTGCTTACGAGGCTCAAAAAGAATTCCGTGAATCTTTTGCCGATTGGCGCTCAACCGACATTTATGAGCCTCCAAACTTTAAAATTTGGGTGGGAAACTTTAGAACACGACTAGAGGCTGATAGAGCTTTAAAACGTATTAAAAGAAAATTTCCTAGCGCATTTATCTTTAAGCCGAAAAAAGAAAAAAACGGATAAAAAGGAGCGTCATTTAAAGAAACGTAACTAAGTGATAATCGCTTCTTTTTTAAAGACAAACCTAACAATGATTTAAATTTATTTCGTATATTCTTACGCTCGTACCTCGCTCAGAATGACGAAGAAAAACATAAAAAAAGCGAACCGATTTAGGTTCGCTTTTTTAATTCGTTTTGTCATGCTGAATTTATTTCAGTATATCAAATAGACTGTCAAACAACACTTTATTTATGAGACCTTGAAACAAGTTCAAGGTGACAATTATTTGGTTTTTAGCCAGTTCTATTTCAAAGTTTTCTTAACGGCTACTTCTTGGAAGGCTTCGATAATATCACCTTCTTTTATGTCGTTATAATTCTTCACCTGCATACCACAATCGTATCCTTTAGAAACTTCCTTAACATCGTCTTTAAATCGTTTTAAGGTTGCTAATTCGCCTGTAAAGATTACCACGCCTTCTCTAATCAATCTAACACCAGAACTTCTGAATATCTTACCATTGGTTACCATACAACCTGCAATAGTTCCGATTTTGGAAATCTTGAACGTTTGTCTGATTTCTGCAGTACCAGTAATTTCTTCCTTGAACTCTGGCGACAACATACCTTCCATAGCATCTTTCAAATCGTTGATGGCATCATAGATAATTGAGTATGTTCTAATATCGATTTCTTCCTTATCGGCTATCGAACGAGCATTACCCATTGGCCTTACGTTAAATCCGATAATAATCGCATCAGAAGCCGATGCCAATAGCACATCACTTTCTGTGATGGCTCCAACACCTTTATGCAAGATATTCACTTGAATTTCTTCAGTAGATAGCTTCTGGAAGGAATCTGTAAGTGCTTCAACAGAACCATCCACATCACCTTTAAGGATAATGTTAAGCTCTTTAAAGTCACCTAATGCAATACGTCTTCCAATTTCATCTAGTGTAATATGACGTTGTGTTCTAACCGATTGCTCACGTTGTAATTGTGCACGCTTGGTTGCAATTGCCTTGGCCTCACGCTCATCTTCAAATACATTGAACTTATCACCAGCCTGTGGCGCACCATCAAGTCCTAAAATGGATACTGGCGTTGATGGCCCTGCTTCTTTAACATTATTTCCGCGCTCATCGTGCATAGCTTTTACTTTTCCACTATGCTGACCAGCTAATACATAATCACCTACTTTTAACGTTCCTGCTTGCACTAAGATCGTAGACACATAACCACGGCCTTTATCTAAGAACGCTTCTACAACTGTTCCAACAGCTGGCTTATCTGCGTTGGCTTTTAATTCTAAAAGCTCGGCTTCTAACAATACTTTTTCAAGTAACTCTTTAACACCTTGTCCTGTCTTAGCCGAAATATCATGTGATTGCACTTTACCACCCCAATCTTCAACCAGAAGGTTCATATTTGCTAAGCCTTCTTTAATCTTTTCTGGGTTAGCTGTTGGTAAATCTATTTTATTGATTGCAAATACAATTGGAACACCTGCAGCCTGAGCATGCGAAATGGCCTCTTTTGTTTGCGGCATGATATCATCATCTGCTGCAGCAACAATAATAGCGATATCTGTAACTTGAGCACCACGTGCACGCATTGCGGTAAACGCTTCGTGACCTGGAGTATCTAAGAATGCTATTTTTTGCCCATCTTCTAGTTCTACACCGTAAGCTCCAATATGCTGGGTTATTCCACCAGATTCACCGGCAATTACATTTTCCTCTCGGATGTAATCCAGCAACGAAGTTTTTCCGTGATCAACATGTCCCATTACTGTTACAATTGGTGCTCTTGGCGCTAGATCTTCTGGCTTATCCTCAACCTCTTCAATCGCTTCCTCAATATCGGCAGTAACAAACTCTACTTTGTATCCAAATTCTTCAGCAACAATAGATAATGTCTCAGCATCTAATCGCTGATTCATGGTAACCATCATACCCAAAGACATACAAGCCGAGATGATTTGTGTAACACTTACATCCATCATGGTTGCCACCTCACTCGCTGTAACGAACTCGGTTACCTTCAGAATTTTACTTTCTGCTGCTTCTGCCTGTAACTCTCTTTCAGTTTGATCTCTATGTTGATCTCTTTTTTCTCTACGATATTTAGCCCCTTTACCTTTAGAACCTTTACCCTGTAGCTTTTCAAGAGTTTCTCTTACCTGACGTTTTACATCTTCATCACTAGGCTCTTCTTTTACAATGTTGCGTCTTCCGCCACCTTGCTTCCCTTTAAAACGGTCATTTCTGTTTTGACCACCTCTATTATTTCCACCTTGTTGCGGACCACCACCAACTTTGCTAATTCTTCTTCGCTTTTTCTTGGCAGTATCTCCTGTTTTAGCATCAGGCTTTTTCTCTTCTTTCTTTTTCTTAGGCTTATTGAACTGAGATAAATCTATTTTATCTCCGGCAATTTTTGGCCCTGTAAGTTTTTGGTATTGGGTTTTTACCCTGCCATCTTTAGGAGCACTATCATCTTGAGCTGGTGCTTCTTTTTGTTCCACCTCCTTTTTTGCCTCTGACTGTTCTACTTTAGGCGCTTCTTCCTTAGAAGGTTCTGCTACTGGCTCTTCAACTTTGGCCTCTTGTGGCTCGCTCACTTGTTCTTCAACAGGCTCTGGAACTGAGGCTTCTTTTACTGGCTCTTCTTTAACCTCAGGCTTTTTTGGAGATAGGTCTATCTTACCAACCGTCTTAGGTCCAGTAATAGTTCCCGAAGCTTTTACAACGTCCTCTTTTTTGGCTGACTCTTTTTGTTTTGCTTCTAGTTCACGCTCTCTTTGCTCACGTAACTCATCTTTCTCTTTTTGCTTGGCCTCACTAACCTCTTTTGAAGCCACTTTTTTGTTAGCATCCGTTTCAAATTCACCTGAAAGGATACCATAAACCTCTTCAGAAATTTTGGTAGTAGGACGCTTTTCTATCTCTATACCCTTAGAATCCAAGAACTCTACTGCACGGTCTAGTGAGATATTAAGCTCGCGTAATACTTTATTTAATCTTATTGTTTCAGCCATAAATTGCCATTAAAATACTCAAATATATATGTTATACCACTTCAACCCTAATCGAATTGGTATTATTCTTCAAACTCTTCTCTTAGAATTTTAATTACTTCGTTAATCGTTTCTTCTTCAAGATCGGTTCTTTTTACTAAATCCTGCGCATCTAACTCTAACACGCTTTTAGCAGTATCTAAACCTGCTTTGTTAAACTCTTGGATGATCCACTCATCTATTTCATCAGAGAACTCACTCAATTCAACATCTTCTTCGGCACCTTCTCTAAATACATCTATCTCGTAACCTGTTAATTGTCCTGCCAAACGAATGTTGTGACCTCCTCTACCTATCGCCTTGCTTACTTCTTCTGGTTTTAAAATAACCTCGGCACGCTTAGCTTCCTCGTCTATTTTTACCGATGTTACCCTTGCTGGGCTCAACGATCTGGTAATGAACAATTGTAGGTTGTTGGTGTAGTTTATTACATCTATATTTTCGTTACCCAACTCACGTACAATACCGTGGATTCTTGACCCCTTCATACCTACACAAGCTCCAACAGGATCGATTCTGTCATCATAAGAGTCTACTGCTACTTTTGCTTTCTCTCCAGGTATTCTAACTACCTTTTTTATTGTGATTAAGCCATCAAATACTTCAGGAATCTCTTGTTCAAATAATTTCTCTAAGAATACAGGAGATGTTCTAGACATGATTATGGATGGCTTAGCACCTTTCAACTCCACACTGTCAATTACCCCTCTCACATTATCTCCCTTACGGAAAAAGTCTGATGGAATTTGTCTGTCTTTTGGTAAAACAATCTCGTTCCCTTCATCGTCCAACAAAATAATAGCTCTGTGGCGAATGTGGTGTACTTCAGCTGTATATATTTCTCCTTCTAAATCTTTAAACTGCTTGTAGATAATGGTATTATCGTGCTCATGAATTTTAGAAATTAAATTTTGACGTAAAGCCAAAATAGCGCGTCTACCTAAGTCTGTTAATTTTACTTCTTCAGATACATCTTCCCCAACTTCAAAATCGGGCTCAATTTTTCTAGCGTCTGTTAACGAAATTTCTTGATTAGGCTCTTCAACTTCACCATCGGCTACAACGATTCTATTTCGCCAAATCTCTAAATCCCCTTTATCTGGGTTAACAATGATATCAAAATTGTCGTCATCACCAAACTTCCTTTTTAATGCGCTTCTAAACACATCTTCCAGAATGGCCATTAACGTTACTCTATCAATTAACTTATCGTCTTTGAATTCTGAGAAAGATTCAATTAACGCGATATTCTCCATAACTCTTACTGAATTAAAATTTAATCATAACTTTTGCTTCTACAATATCTTTGTAAGCGACGTACGCTTCTTTGGTTACTGTTACTTTGCCTTTACCAATGGGTTTAGGCTCCCTAACTTTCCACTGTAAAGTAATCCCTTCTTCTGATGCTTCTGAAAGTGTTCCTTCAAACTTTTCAGATTCGGTCTTTACCTTAAGTGTTCTATTAACATTCTTTACATATTGTCTTTCTTTTACGAGTGGCGCAGTTGCACCAGCAGACATCACATCTAAAGAAAAATCTTGTGCTTCACGATCCAGATTATGTTCTATAGCTCTGCTTATAAAAATGCAATCTTCTACTAAAACCCCATTATCGCCGTCGATAATCACTTTAATTTGATTGTCCCCCTGAATAGAAAAATCTATAAGAAATAAATCTGGTCGGTCTTTTAAAGCAGCCTCCAGCAAATTTTCAACCTTAGCTTTAAACATTTTCTAGTATAAAAAGAGGGGACTTTCCGTCCCCTCATAATCTTTTTTTCGTCTAACAACGCTGCAAATATAGATTTTTTTATTGATTTTTAAAGTATTAATTCATAAATTTAAGTACACCATCTTTGCTAAATCATGAAAAAAATTCTCGTTCCAACTGATTTTTCAGAGCAATCTGAAAATGCCCTTAAAGTGGCTGCTCAATTAGCTAAAACATATAACGCTGAAATTTACCTGTTGCATATGTTAGAACTACCCTTGCATAAAGTAGACCCCTTAAATTCTTATAACGACCTACCGGAAGCTGTATTTTTCATGAAATTGGCGCATCAAAAATTTGAAAAACTTTTAGATAAAGCATACTTAAAAGGGCTTACCATTCATGAACTTGTTGATTTTCATGAGATTTTCAAGGGGATTTTCCAAACCTGTAAAAAACATGATATAGACTTAATTGTTATGGGATCTCATGGTATTAGCGGATTTAGGGAACTTTTAATAGGAAGCAATACCGAGAAGGTGGTAAGAACCTCTGAAGTCCCTGTGCTTGTGATAAAAAAGGAACACACCGATTTTAAAGTAAACCATTTTGTTTTTGCTTCAGATTTCAAGGAAGATTCTAAAGTGCCTTTTTTAAAAGCACTTAAGTTTGCCGAGTTGTTTAAAACCGAAATCCATTTGCTCATGGTAGTCACCGCCAATAAGTTTGTGACCACGATTGAGGCCAAGAAACGCATTCAGAAATTTTTAGATACTGTAACCCCTAATTTCTGCACCATTCATATCTACAACGACGAGACCATTGAAAAAGGTATTATGAATTTCTCGCAATCTATAAACGCCGATTTAATAGGTATGAGCACTCATGGTAGACAGGGGATTTCACATTTCTTTAATGGTAGCATTAGTGAAGATTTGGTAAATCATTCTAAACGGCCTGTGATTACTTTTAAAATATAGTTGCTTCTCGCGAAGTCGCTAAAACGCCGAGAACATTTGTTAGGTGGCAAAAACTAATAGGTAGTTTTTCAATAACAATTCTCCAAAACTGAACGAGAATAGAAAGACCCCCAAAACAACCAAGAAACACCAACAATAGTAAATACTGCAACAACTAAAACAGAAAGTAAATTGCTATTCCCTATTTTCGGTCTTTTATTAATAATGTCTTCGGCTGAATGCATCTTATTGTAATAGATATAATTCAAAATTATAATTAACAATAATACTCCTAACATTAACCACTTGTCAATTTTATAACAAAGAGTGTTTAGGGTAATCATTTCCACAAAACCGTTAACCCATAAAGACTCCGTGAAACTTAAAGCAAATATTACTGTAGCGTGGGGATGGACATCAGGAATAACCCGTGTATAAAACTGATAATAATAGAAATATAAAATCTTAAGCAATCTCATTTTTCGTTTAACTATTAAGTTTTCTGTTGAATTACTAATATTAAACAAAAAACCCTAACTACTTGCGCAATTAGGGTTCAAATTACTGTTGGCCTACTAGGGCTCGAACCTAGACTCTTCTGGACCAAAACCAGACGTGTTGCCAGTTACACCATAGGCCATTGTGTAATTGAGGGTGCAAATTTAGAACAAACTTTTATCTGTACAAACATTTTTTAAAAAAATAATACTAAAACCGATGCGTTTATTTAAAAAAACATGACATAACACATAATCGCTTTAATTGATTTTTAGTAGCCTGGCATATATTGTACTCGGCATTTATGTTAAGACTAACCTAATACTTATACCTTGTTTCATATTTATTGTTAAATTCGCCACAGCATATAAACACCTCATTTTATGACCAATTCTATATTTAAAAAATGGAATACTATTTTAGGATGGTTCTCTTTTTTAATTGCGTTAATCACTTACAGCTTAACAGTTGAACCTACTGTAAGTTTTTGGGATGCAGGAGAATACATTTTAACGTCTTCTAAGTTACAGGTTGGTCATCCTCCAGGGGCACCTTTGTTTCAAATGCTGGGCGCATTTTTCTCGATATTTGCTTTCGAGCCTTCTCAAATTGGTTGGGTAATGAACATGATGAGTGCTGTAGCCAGTGCATTCACGATTTTATTTATGTTCTGGACCATTACTTTATTACTTATGAAGTTAGTAGGCTCCAGTGAAGACAGTCAACCAAAGGCTGTAGCTATCTTAGGTAGTGCTTTGGTAGGTAGTTTAGCATTTACGTTTACAGACTCCTTCTGGTTTAATGCTGTAGAAACCGAGGTTTATGCTATGGCAACGCTTATCATGTCGGTTCTTTTTTGGTTGGGTCTGCGTTGGGAGCAAGATATGGACACACCACGGGGCAATCGTTGGCTTGTTTTAATTGCTTTTATTATTGGGCTTTCTTTTGGGGTTCATTTTATGGGACTATTAACCATCCCGGCAATAGGACTCATCTACTACTTCAAAAATTATAAGGACGTAATGGTAAAAAACTTTATAATAGCCAATGCAGTTTCTGTAGCCATTTTGCTATTTGTATTTAAACTTTTGGCACCTAATATTCTTAAAGTCTTTAGTGTTTCAGAAATTTTCTTTGTAAACTCAATTGGGCTGCCATTTAATTCAGGCTCAATAATAGCAGCCATAATTTTAGTAGGACTCATTGTTTACGGTTTAAATTACACCCGTAAAAAGCAATACAAACATCTCAATACTGGTGTGTTATGTTTAACATTCATAATTATAGGGTTCTCTACTTGGCTCATGCTACCTATTCGCGCAAATGCCAATGTGGTGGTTAATGAGAACAACCCTTCAAGTGCAAGAGAGCTATTAGCCTATTATAATCTAGAACAATACCCAGAAACCCATTTGTTCTATGGCCCATTATTCACAGACATGTTTGCGCCTTTAGACAAAAACAACCCGTACAAGGACGACAAACCCAAGTACGAAAAAGACGAAGAAAAAGGTAAATATGTTGTTGTAAACGACTATAAGAACGCTAGACAAAACTATAACTCTGAACACGCTGCCATTTTACCAAGAATGTGGAGTGGCGAAAATGCCGAAAATTATATGATGTTTTGTGGTTTTCTTGATTTTAACCTTAAACCAGAATATCAATCGAACAAAGATTTACGGAGTCTAGTGAGCAACTTTAAAAGAGAAGTAGCACAAGGTAATGTAGATTACGAAGGGTATATTAAGTTTTTGAAACAATACGGGGTCTCTTACTTTGATATTGAAAAACCATCTTTTGGTAGTAATTTAAGGTATCTTTTCGAATATCAGTTAGGCTATATGTATTGGCGCTACTTTATGTGGAACTTTACAGGTAGACAAGACGATATTCAGGGACGATACGATAACCATGGTAATTGGATTAGCGGCATTAAACCTATTGACGAGTGGCATTTAGACTTCCCTCAAGAAAATTTACCAAGCGATGTTAAAAATAATAAGGCTAGAAACACCTATTATTTCTTACCGCTTATTCTTGGACTTATTGGCTTTTTCTTTTTGTTTAATAAAGACAAGAAATTGTTTTGGGTGATGCTGGTATTCTTCTTATTTACCGGATTGGCCATTCAAGTATATACCAACGTTAGACCATTCGAGCCAAGGGAAAGAGACTATTCTGTTGTAGGTTCGTTTTATGTATTCGCCATTTGGATTGGTTTTGGGGTATATGCCATTTATGAAGCTATCAAAAAATATATTCCACAAAAGTTATCTGCGCCACTTGTTACAGTAATATGCTTAATCTTAGTTCCAGTGATTTTAGCCGTAAACAACTGGGATGACCATGACCGTTCTGGCAAATATACAGCTCAAGCTATGGCCAGAAAATATCTGGACTCTTGTGCAGAAAACGCCATTTTATTTACCATTGGCGACAACGATACGTTTGCCTTGTGGTATGCCCAAGAAATTGAAGGATATAGAACCGATGTACGTATCGTTAATACAAGTTTGTTCCAAACAGATTGGTATATTGACCAAATGAAGCGCAAAGCTTACGAGAGCGACCCTATTCCATCGCAACTAACCCACAACGATTACAAACACGGCACCAACGATTATGTTCGTATTGCTCCTATAATGAAAGACACACTTTCAATTAAAAGAGCATTAAACTTTATAACCAGCGATAATCCTAAAGCTAAGTTCAAATTTTATTTAGAAAACTTCGCAGGCGCAGACCCTAGCAGATACCCTTCGCAAGAACTTAATGCCAGGTACTTCCCAACCGAATTTTTAAGATTACCTGTTAATAAAGACAATGTCCTTAAACACGGTATTGTAAAACCGGAAGACGCCCATAAAATTGTACCGCATATAGATATTCAAATTGATGGCGGCGCCGTTTATAAAAACAGGCTACTTATGTTGGATATCGTAGCTAATAACAACTGGAAACGCCCCATATACTTTACTGGCGGAAGCTTTGGAGATGATGATTACATTTGGATGAAAGACTATTTACAGTTAGACGGTATGTGCTATAAACTCGTTCCTATAAAAACTGCTATAGACCGAGCAAATCCTTTTGATATGGGAAGAATAGATGCCGACCTCATGTATGAAAAAGTTAAACAATGGGACTGGGGTAATAGTGGTAGTCCAGATATTTACCACGATGTAGAAACCCGAAAAAACTCCATTACTTACAGAGGAAATCTAGCCAGATTAATTGAACAGCTTATAAACGAAAATAAATTAGATAAAGCTGAAGAAATAGCAGACTTAGCCATGGCTAATATGCCCGTAGATTACTTCGGCTATTACACACTATTAGAACCATACATTAGCGCCTACTACGAAGTAGGTAATACAGATAAGGCCAGACAACTGTACAAAGATGTAGTTGTGAAATATCAAGAAAGTCTCAAGTATTATAGCAGTATGGAGCCTAAAGACCAAAATCGTGTTTTTGAAGAAATTTACACCGATGTTCAACGCTATAAAGCATTACTGGATGTTCTTATAAGACATGATGATATCGAGTTTGCGAGCTCAGAAGGCGATATATTTAACGACTACCTAAGATTGTTTAAAGCGCTCTATGGAGAAGATGAAGAAGAAACTCCCGTTGATAGGGATTTGCCTTCTCAACCAGATACTGTAATTAACGGACTTAGTGCAGATTAAGGCATGACCTTAACACCTATTAAAACACCTGTAGTCGCTAAAAAAATGTTCCCAAATTATGTTTGGGACATGGCTACTACAGACAAAACCTTATATCTAACATTTGATGATGGCCCTACTCCAGAAATCACCAACTGGGTACTTAGCACTTTAAAACAATACAATGCCAAAGCCTCATTTTTCTGCATTGGCGACAACGTTAAAAAACATCCAAAACTGTTTCAACAGATTATTTCTGAAGGTCACGCCATAGGAAACCATACTCAAAATCACTTAAAAGGCTGGAAAGTAACATCGAAAGACTATTTAAAAAATGTAGAGGCATGCGATAAAGTTTTCAAATCTGAAATGATAGATGATCAATCGCAAATGGTTAATCTCTTTCGGCCACCCTATGGAAAAATAACGCCAAAACAAGGAAAAAAACTCATCAAAATAGGTTACAAAATAATAATGTGGGATGTTTTATCTTTTGATTGGGACAAAAATGTTAGTCCTAACAATTGTCTAAACAATGTTATTACTAAAGCCAAACCGGGCAGTATTGTAGTATTTCATGATAGTGTAAAAGCCTCTAAAAACATGATGCATGCGCTACCGAAAGTTCTGGAGCATTTTAGAGATAAAGGTTACAGATTTAAGAGCCTTTCTTAAAGGTATTCTTGTAAGACATCTATTAACGAATTTGCATCTACCTCACCGCTTTGGCGCCATTTCATTTCACCGCCTTTATAAATAATTAACGTAGGAAGTGCTTTTACCCGAAGTGCCTCAGCGAGTTCTTCATTCTTATCGACATCAATTTTAATCACTTTTGCTTTATCGCCCAATGCAGCTGCAACGTCTCTTAAAACAACGTGCATTGCAGTAGATTGGTCGTTCCAGTCTGTATAAAACTCCAATAACACTGGAATCTCAACATCTATAAGTTCCCCAAATTTAGACATAGGCTTTAGTATTAATTGGTAAATGCCATATTACAAACCTAAACATTTTTTTCGGCATAAAGTCAAACCCTTAATTATCAGGGCCAAAACAAAAGTTATTCTCAAGTCTAATTTATTAAAAAAGGACGAAACAGCACAATTTAATTTTATACTGCTTTAGGGCCTCTTTTAAGTTCTATAACCGTAATCTCTGGCCATATACCTACACGCCCTGGAAAGGCCAAATAGCCAAAACCTCGGTTTACGTTAATGTATTGCCCCAATTCTTCGTAAATACCGGCCCAATGTTTGTAACGCCACTTTACAGGGCTCCATTTAAACCACCCCGGTATTTCTATCCCAAATTGCATACCATGAGTATGGCCGCTTAACGTTAAATGATAGTGATACTTATCTTTAACCACCTCTTTTTCCCAATGGGATGGGTCATGGCTTAACAATATTTTAAAGTCTTCTTGATTTACTTTAGAAGAGGCTTTTTTCAAATCTCCTGCTTTTTTAAATCCGCCGGCTCCCCAATTTTCAACACCAACTAAAGCAATACGTTCTCCGTTTTTTTCGATAAATCTACTATCGTTGAGAAGCAAATCGAAACCTATTTCCTTTTGAACGGCCTTTAAATCTTCTAGATTTTGCCGCTTAGCTTCTTCAGATTCCCAACGTACATAATCCCCATAATCATGATTACCAAGTACAGAGTACAGACCATCTTTGGCTTTAAGTTTACCAAAAACATCAATGTAAGGTTGCATTTCAGTCGCTTTGTTATTCACCATATCACCGGTAAAAAGAATAACGTCGCTTTTTTGTTCGTTTATCAAATCTATAGCGTAGCTTACCTTTTCTTTATCATCAAAACTACCGGAGTGTACATCACTAATCTGGGTGAGTTTATAGCCATCGAAAGCTTCTGGTAAATCTTCAAAATGAAGCGTATACTTCAAGACTTTAAAATTGTATTTCCCTTTAATTACACCGTAAAGAATGGATGCAAAAGGGATAGCAGCTACACCAAGAGCCAGTTGGGAAATAAATTTTCGTCTGCCACTTAAAGTTACCGGAACTTCGGTGCTACTGGAAAACTTTTCGACAACAAAGACCAAACCTCGAATAAGGTCTTCTGCTAAAAGCGTTAATCCGATAATAATTTTTGGAACATAGAATAGAACACACAATATGAGTGCAAGTGAAAAACTAAATGGAATACCGTTAGACCTATCGAAGGTGAAAATCTGAAACAAAAAATTACCTAAAATCGCCAAGGACACAAAAACATAAATGTAGGTAACCAAATGGCTTTTAAAAATTGCCTTTAGGGATTGTAGCGTATAGAAATCCAAAAGCAATAAAACTAGAATAAAAAACAGTAATCGAAGCAACATTTAATTTTTCATCAAAGATAGCGGTAATATAAATTACAGTTAAAAAACGGTTATTTATTTAACGAATAGTTAAGATTTACAACTAAGACGAAAAAATTGAGTATGTATTACGAATTGCTTTCATTTAAATTCTTGTGAATTTTTAATAAAAAATTCATGTACATTTGATTTTCTATCAAATTGAATCCAATGTCTGAACAAAAACGCCTTTTTTTAGTTGATGCTTACGCCCTTATTTTCCGTGGTTACTACGCTTTTATAAAGAACCCTAGAATAAACTCCAAAGGCACAGATACGTCAGCTATTTTGGGTTTTATGAACTCTCTATTGGATGTAATTAAACGTGAACGCCCAGACCATTTGGCCGTTTGTTTTGATAAAGGCGGTAGTGCTGACCGCGTTGAGATGTATGAAGCCTATAAAGCCAATAGAGACGAAACTCCCGAAGCCATAAAAATAGCGGTGCCATACATTCAAAGTATTTTAAAAGCTATGCACATCCCCATTATGGTAAAAGAGGGCTATGAGGCCGACGATGTTATTGGCACACTTTCTAAACAAGCCGAAAAAGAAGGCTATAAAACCTATATGGTAACTCCAGATAAAGACTTTGCCCAATTGGTATCTGAGAACATTTTTATGTACCGCCCCGTTTTTGGTGGTGGCTATGAAACTTGGGGTATTCCTGAAGTTCAGAAAAAATTTGAAGTTGAAGACCCTTTACAGGTTATAGACTTTTTAGGTATGATGGGAGATTCGAGCGATAATATCCCTGGTTTGCCTGGTGTTGGCGAAAAAACAGCTAAGAAATTCATCAACCAATTTGGTTCAATGGAAGGTCTTCTTGCTAATACAGATCAGCTTAAAGGTAAAATGAAAGAGAAAGTTGAGGCCAATGGCGAATTAGGTTTACTTTCAAAGAAGTTAGCGACCATTATGCTCGATGTACCTGTAACTTTCGATGCTAAAGATTTTGAACTAGACCATCCAGATATAGAACAGGTGAAAACGATTTTTCAGGATTTAGAGTTTAGGCGATTGACCGATAATTTCCTAAAAACTTTTGCCGAGAATAGTGAGCCTTTAGCGACTGAAAACCCTACATCTACAACCGAATCAAAAAGTCCTGCAAAGGCAAAATCATCAGCAGGAGCCGGTCAGTTTTCCTTATTTGATACAGACGGCTCAATTGGAACAGATACTGAAACAAGTTCAGCATTTACAAGAAAAACAGCAGAAACCACATCACATTTTTATCAATATATAAACACCAGCGTAGCTAAAGCATTGTTCTTAAAAAAGTTGATGCAACAAAGTAGTGTTTGCTTCGATACGGAAACCACTGGAATAAATCCAATAACTGCCGAATTGGTTGGGATTGCTTTTTCTTGGGAAGCTGGTAAGGGCTTTTATTTACCTTTTCCAGAAAACAAAGATGAGGCCCAAGAATTAATTGAAGAATTACGTCCATTTTTTGAAAGCGAAGACATTGAAAAAATTGGTCAGAATTTAAAATACGATATCAAAGTTTTAGCAAAGTATCATGTAGAAGTAAGGGGTAAATTATTTGATACGATGTTGGCCCATTACCTCATAAATCCAGATATGCGCCACAACATGGATGTGCTGGCTGAAACCTATCTAAACTACACGCCAATTTCTATTGAAACCCTAATTGGTAAGAAAGGAAAAAATCAACTTTCTATGCGCGATGTAGCCTTAGATAAACAAACAGAATATGCTGTTGAAGATGCCGATATCACTCTTCAATTAAAGGAACATTTTCAAAACGAACTAGGCGAAGCCAATATCCAAAAACTGTTTGATGATATAGAACTACCTCTTTTAAGGGTTTTAGCCAATATGGAACTAGAAGGCATTAATTTAGATAAGGCCTTTTTAAATTCCTTGTCTGAAGATTTAGATACCGATATTAAGGATTTAGAACAGAAAATATACGTAGCTGCAGGTGAAGAATTCAACATAGCTTCACCAAAGCAATTAGGGGTTATCCTCTTTGAAAAAATGAAGTTGGTTGATAAACCCAAAAAGACTAAAACAGGACAATATTCCACCTCGGAAGATGTATTAAGCTATTTAGCTAAAGATCATGAAATCATCCAAAACATCTTAGATTTTAGAGGACTTTCAAAATTAAAAAGCACTTATGTAGACGCTCTGCCAAATCAGGTTGAAACTAGTACAGGGCGAGTGCATACAGATTATATGCAAACCGTAGCTGCTACGGGACGTTTAAGCAGTAATAACCCCAACCTTCAAAATATACCCATTCGAACGGAACGTGGCCGACAAGTCAGAAAAGCGTTTATTCCAAGAAATGGAGATTATACACTTTTAGCTGCCGATTACTCTCAGATAGAATTACGTGTTATTGCGGCTTTAAGCCAAGAGGAAACCATGATAGAAGCCTTTAAAAACGGGGAAGACATTCATGCTTCAACGGCTTCAAAAGTTTTTAATGTGCCTATTAATGAAGTTACCAGAGAACAACGTAGCAATGCCAAAACGGTTAACTTCGGGATTATTTATGGTGTCTCTGCATTTGGATTAAGCAACCAGACCAACCTAAGCAGAAGTGAATCTAAAGACCTAATAGACACCTATTACACTACATACCCTAAACTTAGAAACTTTGTAAGTGAGCAAGTGGCCTTTGCACGCGATAATGGTTACGTACAAACTGTTCTAGGAAGACGTCGCTACCTAAAAGATATCAATTCAAGAAATGCCGTAGTTCGTGGTGCTGCTGAACGAAATGCTGTAAATGCTCCTATTCAAGGGAGTGCGGCAGATATTATAAAAATTGCCATGATTAATATTCACAACAAATTAAATGAAGGCAATTTTAATACTAAAATGCTATTGCAAGTACATGATGAATTGGTATTCGACGTATATAAGCCCGAATTGGAAGCCATCAAATCTTTAGTTAAAACCGAAATGGAAAATGCTTATAAACTAGAAGTACCTTTAGATGTGGATTTAGACATTGGTGATAACTGGTTGGAGGCGCACTAAGAGTTGACCAGAACTCATATAACACCCCTATAATCCCCTCGAGGGGATATTGTGTTGGGTTGTCACCTTTAAGGCATATTCTCTAGCCCAATATAACCCTTGTCAATACCTCCCAAAAGTTAAAATTAGTAAGGCTTAAACCAAGCAAACGACCTCTTACAGGATAGAGATTGTTGCTATGGGAGCTGTCAAAAAGATTTGTTGCATCTTAAGTTTTATGTATGCCATGCATGCCGTGGGACAAACCTGCTGTTCTGGTGGTATTCCCCTTTCCAACAACATAGGTCTGCCTTTATCTGAAAAAGGCACTTTTCAATTCGGACTCAATTACGATTTTAATAATCTAAACACTTTAAATGCTGGCTCCGAACGACTGAATGACGACACACGTCTAAGAACTACACATTCTGTACTTCTTAACAGTAGCTTTGCTCTTACAAATACTTTGTCTGTTGAAGGATTATTTACATGGGTAAATCAACGTCGTATCATTACAAGTCCTTTCGACGGAAGCAGAAATTTAGAAGCCTCTTCTGGCGTTGGTGATGCCATTCTGTTAGTTAAACATAATTTCCTGAACCTCATATCAAAAGATAGCGATTTAACCTTGGGATTGGGAACAAAGATGCCTTTAGGCTCATCTACCGAAGTAGACAGGAACGGTATTTTACTTATTAACGATTTACAACCCGGAAGTAATGCTTGGGATATCATCTATTGGTTATCTACTGCGAAACGCTTTAATTTCAGGCCTTCGTTAAACGTCTCTACAAGGTTTGTATACAGAAATACGGGTACTGATACAGAATACCTAGGAAACTCTACTTATAAATTCGGTAACGAATTTCAGGCTTTTTTAGGTTTTTCAGATCAATTTACGCTGCTAAAAACACTTGTATCTCCAAGTATAAACTTCAAGTATCGCAACACAGTAAAAGATAGAATTGAAGGTAGACAGCTTGATAACACTGGTGGTAATTGGATTTTTTTAATCCCTAACATTTCCATAAACTTAACTCCTAATCTAACGCTATCAACCAAGGCCGAATTACCACTTTACAGTAATGTAGACGGTACACAATTAACACCTACTTATAGATTAACAACTGGCTTCCTGTATAAGCTATCTCCAAAAGAAAGTCCATTAAATTTTAATTCAAAATAAAAATGAAAAAGCATTTAATTTTCTTGTTTACCATTACCCTTTTATGGTCTTGTAGCAGTTCTGAAACCATACCATTAGATAACCCGAACCCGTCACCACAAGCCTTGGAATGGCTAATCCCTATAAACGAAGTAAGAGATGGCGGCCCAGGGAAAGATGGGATTCCCTCAATCGATGACCCAAAATTTACCAACGCCAATAATGTCGATTTTTTGAACGATGATGACTTGGTTATTGGTATTTTCCAAAACGGTATTGCTAGAGCTTACCCACACGTGGTTATGGATTGGCACGAAGTTACCAACGATGAAATAAACGGGGCTTTTTTTACTTTAAATTATTGTCCGCTTACAGGCACAGCATTTGCTTGGGAAAGTGTATCGAAAAACGCAAGGACGACTTTTGGTGTTTCAGGACTCCTTTACAATGCTAACTTGATAATGTACGATAGAAACACAGACAGTAATTGGTCGCAATTAGGATTAGAGTGTGTAAATGGCGAACTCATTGGAGACCAACCTAAACTGTATAATGTGATAGAAACGAATTGGGCTACTTGGAAAACCCTATATCACGATTCTCAGGTTTTAAATACCAATACCGGTTTTTCAAGATCTTATGGTATTTCTCCTTATGGCGATTATGCTGTAAACAACGAACGCTTTATTTTTAGGCCAGCCATAACAAACCCAGCCCTACCAAACAAACAAAGGGTCTATACTATTATTGATGATGACAAGGCAAAAGTTTATCAATTCTCTGACTTTGAAAACGGAAAAGTAATTCGCGATAATTTTAACGGCAATGATTATTTGATTGTTGGAAATAGCAATGTTATTAATGCCTTTAAATTAGATCCTAATACTTCTAACCACAATTTTAGCTACAGCTTTAATAATTCTGAAGTTTTTTTTAGTGATGATAATGGTAATAGCTATTCTATTTTTGGGAATGTTGTAAGTAATTCTAGAAATGGCATATCTTTTGAACCAGTAAAATCTGTAATGAGTTATTGGTTTGCTATCGCTGCATTTTACCCTAATCCAGAAATTTATGAGACTCCTTAAAATAATGCTCTAATACCATAACAATTGATGAAACACATTATCAAAATTCTGATACTAATTGTTTTTTTTTGTTTTAGTTGCCAAACTGATGACTTGGATTTATTTGACCCCAATGCGGTTAGAGACCCTATAACTATAGATTCTCAAATTACCTTTGCAGACCCCAATTTGGTGCAAGAGGCAAAGGATTTACATGCCAGGTTGCAGCACATTACACAAAAAGGAATTGCCTTTGGCCAACAAGAGGCTATTTTTGGTGGTTTGGACTTTTATGAATACAATTCACTCGAAAGCGATTTTAGTTTAGCAGCAGGAGATTACCCGGCCATTATTGGCTTCGATTTAGAGGGTTGGGAGCGCTGGGACACTTCAATCCCAATTGAGCGTTTTTTGTCTCGATGGGAAAGCGCTATAAAGAACGCCCATAATAATGGCAGTATAATTACGATAAGTTGGCATGCCTCGAATCCATTATCAGGGGGCGATGCCTTTGACAGGACAAAAGTTGTAGGTGAAATGCTAGAAGGCGGATCCGTAAGGAGTAGGTTTCTACGCTACTTAGAAGATATTGCTTTCTTTCTTAACGAGTTAAAAGACGAGAATGGTCGCCCTATACCCGTTCTCTTTCGCCCATGGCATGAAATGAACGGGGATTTCTTCTATTGGGGCGAAGGTCTTAGAACAAACGAAGAGTTTAAACAGCTCTACAGGGATACCGTAACTATATTGAGTGAAACGTATAATGTACATAATGCTCTATATGTTTATTCGCCCAACATTGTAACCAACGCGGCTGAGTACATGAAGAATTACCCAGGTGACGATTATGTAGATATGCTCGGTATAGACCTCTATGACTTTAGAAATGGTAATTTTCTCAATGATGCTATTCGGAATTTAGATATCGTTGAAAATATAGCTCGTGAAAAAAATATGCTCTTTGCACTTACCGAAACTGGGATAGAGAATGTACCACAGAGCAACTGGTGGACCGATAATCTATATAGAGCTATAAGAAGTAGTTCAATAACTTATGTTATGATTTGGAGGAATGCCAGAAAAGACCACTTTTTCGGACCTTATGAAGGGCATCCTTCCGAAGAGGATTTTAGAACCTTTGTATCCAAAGACGTTATCCTATTAAACAGTGATATACAAACGGAATAATGCTTAACGCCTCTTCTTCTTAGACCTAAACTTGGCTTTATTTTTTCTTTGATTAAAAGGCACGGCGTCATTAAAGGTATTCTTGGTTTTACCAGGTTTGTTTTTGCGCCATTTGTCGTTTTCTGGCAACAGCACTTTTAGTAGATCCTGTCTGCCCAACTTATCCAAGGTATTTTTAATCCAAGCCTTATTCTCATTTTTATACCAAAAGAAAAAACGGTGTTGTTCGTCTTTTTCCTTTTGAGTCTTTGGTGTTTTAACCTTTTCCAGAGTATACGGGTGATAACCACTGTAATAAATCACGGTAGCCACGGTCATAGGTGTAGGCGTAAACCCTTGTACTTGTTCTAATTGAAAGCCCATGTCTTTGGTTTCAGCAGCCAGGTTGGCCATATCCTCAGCTTCACAGGCCGGATGATTCGAAATAAAATAAGGTATTAATTGAAGTTTCAGCTTATGCTTTACATTGATTTTATCAAATCGATCCTTGAATTTATGAAAATATTTAAACGAAGGTTTTCGCATCAATTTTAAAACGGGATCGCTAGTATGTTCAGGTGCTACTTTTAATCTACCTGAAACATGCTTGGTCATGACCTCTTCGGTATAATCATCAAGTTCTTTGGCATCGGCATTTTTATTGAATTCGGGTACTAACATATCATGACGAATACCACTACCAATAAAAGACTTTTTCACCTTTGGATGACTATCAACCGCTTGATATAGCTGCGTTAAAGGTTTATGAGATGTATCTAGATTACTACATATAACAGGCGAAATACAAGAAGGCGCCACACACTTATCGCATATAGATTGAATCTTACCTTTCATTTTGTACATGTTGGCACTAGGCCCACCAATATCTGATAAATATCCTTTAAAATCAGGCATATTAGCCACTTTATCAACTTCTTTCAATACCGATTCCTGACTTCGCGAAGCAATAAATTTCCCTTGGTGGGCTGATATGGTACAAAAACTACATCCGCCAAAACAGCCTCTGTGAACATTTATAGAGAACTTGATCATTTCAAAAGCAGGTATAGGACCGCGCTTATTGTATTTAGGGTGTGGTAATCTGGTGTAGGGCAAATCAAACGAAGCATCAATCTCATCCTCTGTCATCGTTGGATACGGCGGATTAATCATCAATGTTTTATCACCAACTTTTTGAAAAATTCGCCTAGCATACAACTTATTGGATTCCTGCTCTATGATTTTAAAGTTGGATGCGTAGGTTTTTTTATCCTGTAAACAAGTTTCATGTGATGCTATTTCTACATCTTCCCAATTACTGTTTTTTGGAATTTTATCGTCTTCATTGAGTAGAACGGCCGTTTGCTTTACCGTATTAATACTGCTAAAAGGCACCCCTTTTTGCAACAATCTAACCACCTCACGTAAAGGTTGCTCTCCCATACCATAAACCAGCATATCGGCTTTAGAAGTTTCTAAGATAGTTGGCAACAACTTATCGCTCCAATAATCATAATGGGTTACACGTCTTAATGAAGCCTCTATACCTCCAATAAGCACAGGAACATCAGGCCATTTTTCTTTTAAGATTTTAGTGTAAACCGTGGTGGCATAATCGGGTCTAAATCCAATATCACCATTGGGTGTGTAGGCGTCTTTTTTACGGCGTTTCTTGTTGGCGTTGTAATTACTGATCATGGGGTCCATACACCCGCCGGTAACACCAAAGAATAATTTGGGTGCTCCCAACTTTACAAAATCCTGAAGATTATCATTAACATTGGGCTGGGGTACAATGGCCACTCTTAACCCATAACTTTCCAAAATACGACCAATAACCGCAGGACCAAAAGACGGATGATCCACATAGGCATCGCCACTAAACAATATAACGTCTAGTTCCTCCCAACCACGAATTTTCACTTCTTTATTAGTGGTTGGCAACCATGCTGATAACCTTAACTCCTCCATTGCTTTGCAAAAATAGCTAAAAAATCACGGTTTGGTGCCTAATAGTTTATTATGATTGATAATTACACTGAAATCATAAGAAGCACAAGAAAATAAAAAAAGAGTGTATTTTTGCACTTCCTTATTTTAAGACATGAGCATCATTTCAAAAGATATAGAAAAAGCTGCAGCTATTTTAAGTGCAGAAAAACTGGTGGCCATACCTACAGAAACCGTGTATGGCTTGGCTGGCAATATCTTTAGTGAAAAAGCGATAAAATTAATTTTCAAGACAAAGCAAAGACCACTTTTTAATCCGCTTATTGTCCATATACCCTCAATTGAAAGATTAAAAGATATAGCGAGCCACATACCTCCCAAAGCACAGCAATTAGCTGAAACGTTTTGGCCAGGCTCCATGACTTTAGTTCTTAAAAAACAGGAGACTATTCCAGATTTAGTAACTGCAGGAAAGGATACCGTTGCGGTAAGAGTTCCTAATCACCCCGTAACTTTAGAATTATTAAAACAGCTTGACTTTCCTTTGGCAGCGCCTAGCGCTAACCCCTTTGGAAGCATTAGCCCCACCAAACCGGAACACGTTACGAGCTATTTTGAAGATAATATCGAACAGGTTTTAGATGGTGGTGCTTGTAAAAATGGTATCGAATCAACGATTATCGGTTTTGAAAATGAAGACCCTATCATATATCGTCTTGGGTCTTTGTCTATAGAGGACATAGAGAACGTTATCGGTCCTGTTAACTTAAAAAACAAAAAAGAAATAAAACCAGATGCTCCTGGGATGTTGGCTCGACACTATGCGCCCAATACTCGAACTTTTTTAACTGAAAATGTTTTAGAAGAGATAGAAAAGCATGTGAGCAAACGCATTGGCATCCTATCCTTTAAAACGCTATTCAAAGATAAACGTATTACCACTCAAATAGTGCTTTCAGAAAAAGGTGACATGGCAGAAGCTATGTCTAGATTGTATGCTTCCATGCATACTTTAGATGGTCAAAATCTAGATGTTATAATTGCACAACGCTTTCCAGATTACGACCTAGGAAAATCAATAAACGACAGATTGCAGCGTGCTACTTTTAGCAGTTAATTTTTAATGCTTGCAGCTATCTGATTTTCAGCAAGAAAAAATCCCCAGCTTAGGTTTGTTAATCAAATATTTAATCGTAAATTTGCAAACTCTTTTTTGAAGAGGAATGTTTAATATATAAAAATAATTAGTGTGGACACATTAAGCTACAAAACGATTTCAGCAAACAAAGCTACTGTTAATAAAGAGTGGGTTTTGGTTGATGCTGAAGGTCAGACGCTTGGTCGTTTAGCTTCTAAAGTTGCAAAACTTTTAAGAGGTAAGCACAAGCCAAACTTCACACCACACGTTGATTGCGGAGATAATGTAATTATTATCAATGCAGAAAAAATCAACTTAACTGGAAACAAGTGGACAGATAAATCATATATCCGTCACACAGGTTACCCAGGAGGTCAAAGAAGTTTAACTGCTACTGAATTGTATGGAAAAGATCCAGCAAGAATAGTAGAAAAATCAGTAAAAGGAATGTTGCCTAAGAACAAATTAGGGGCAGCTTTATTCCGTAACTTAACAGTTGTTGTAGGTGCTGAGCACAGTCATGAGGCTCAAAAACCTAAAACAATTAACTTAAACGAATTCAAATAATGGATGTAATTCACAAAATTGGCCGTAGAAAGACGGCTGTTGCTCGTGTGTATGTTGCCCAAGGAAAGGGAAACATAACTATTAACAAAAAAGACTTAGCGGATTACTTTACTACTGGAACACTTCAGTATAAAGTTAATCAACCTTTAGCTTTGACTAACAATGAAGGCAACTTTGATATTACAGTTAATGTATATGGAGGTGGCATTACTGGCCAAGCCGAAGCTGTACGTTTAGCTATATCTCGTGCTTTATGTGAAGTGGATGCTGAAAACAGAGCTATCTTAAAACCAGAAGGATTATTAACTAGAGACCCAAGAATGGTAGAGCGTAAAAAATTCGGTCAGAAGAAAGCGCGTAAAAAATTCCAGTTCTCTAAACGTTAAAACCTTTTTTCGAAGTTTATTTGGATTTGCACTAAACTCAAGTTTAAGCTCATTCAAATAAACTTCAAATTAAAATTTAATTAAAAACAGTTATTGTTGTTCCTAGCCCTAAGGCAGGATTTAGTTTAGCATCTAAATGATTAAGGCGAATTAAAAAATGACCACTTAATCATTGCTAATTCAACAGAACGTAAACTATTACAAAAATGGCAGTAGAAGTAAAAGAATTACTTGAAGCAGGTGTACACTTCGGACACCTTACACGTAAGTGGGACCCAAACATGGCCCCTTACGTTTATATGGAACGTAACGGTATCCATATTATCAACCTTTACAAAACAGCGGCTAAAATTGATGAAGCTGGTGCAGCTTTAGCAAAAATCGCAGCCTCTGGAAGAAAGATTTTATTCGTAGCAACTAAAAAGCAAGCAAAAGATATCGTTGCTGAAAAAGCAGGCTCTATTAACATGCCTTACATCACAGAAAGATGGCCAGGTGGTATGTTAACTAACTTTGTTACTATCAGAAAAGCTGTTAAGAAAATGGCTTCTATTGATAGAATGAAAAAAGACGGTACTTTTAACACACTTTCTAAGAAAGAGCGTTTACAAGTAGACCGTTTAAGAGCTAAATTAGAGAAGAACTTAGGTTCTATTAGCGACATGACACGTTTACCAGGTGCGTTATTCGTAGTTGATATTAAGCGTGAGCATATTGCAATTAAAGAAGCTCAAAAATTAAACATTCCAATTTTTGCAATGGTAGATACCAACTCAGACCCACGTCAAGTTGATTATGTTATCCCTGCAAATGATGATGCTTCAAAATCAATAGACAAGATTTTATCATACGTAACAGATGCTGTTGCTGGTGGTTTAGCAGAACGCAAAGCTGAAAAGGATGCTGCTGCAGCTGAAAAAGATGCGCCTAAAGCTAAAGAAGCTCCAGCTAAGGCAGTAGTTGCTGAAGAAGAAGAATAAATAACATTAATAAAACATAAATAAGTCGTTTGGTTCTTTTCTTTGCAGAAATAAATTAAACGACTTTTTTAAATTAAAAATACTATGAGTACTACAGTAAAAATAACAGCCCAAGAGGTTAATAAACTTAGACAAGCTACAGGTGCAGGAATGATGGACTGCAAAAAAGCTTTAGTAGAAGCTGAAGGTGATTTTGATAAAGCAATTGAAGTTTTACGTAAAAAAGGACAAAAAGTTGCTGCCAAGAGAGCAGATCGTGAATCTAGCGAAGGTGCTGCTGTAGCAAAAGTAAATGCTGACAATACAGTTGGTGTTGCAATTGTATTAGGATGTGAAACCGATTTTGTTGGTAAAAACGAAAACTTTTTAGCACTTGCTAGTCAGTTAGGTGATATCGCTTTAAACACGGCTTCTAAAGAGGAGTTTTTAGCTGCTGACTTTGACGGAATGACCGTTGCAGATAAATTAGTTGAGCAAACGGGTGTAATTGGTGAGAAACTAGACATCAAAGCGTTTGAAAAAGTTGAAGCTGCTTACGTTGGTTCTTATGTTCACATAAACAAAATTGCTGCTGTTGTTGGTTTCTCTAGCGTAGTTGATAATGCTGAGACATTGGCTAAAGATGTCGCTATGCAAATCGCCTCTATGGGAGCTACTACATTATCTTACAAAGATTTCGACCCAGCTTATGTTGCTTCTGAAACTGAAGCTAGAATTGCTGCAATCGAAAAAGATAATGAAGAGTTAGAGCGTTTAGGAAAAACACTTAAAAACGTACCAAAATATATCTCTCAATTACAATTAACTGATGAGGCCATAGCACAAGCTGAAGAGGAAGCCAAAGCTGAATTAAAAGCTGAAGGTAAACCAGAGCAAATTTGGGATAGAATTTTACCAGGTAAAATGCAACGTTTCATTTCTGATAACACAACTTTAGATCAGGAACAATGTTTATTAAACCAAAACTTTATTAAAGACGAGAAGAAAACTGTTGAAGCTTACGTTTCTTCTTACGGTGAGGTTGAAATTACAGGTTTTAAACGTGTTACTTTAGGATAAGCTAATTTCTGCTTTCGCAGAAATCTTAATATCATAAAAAACCATCATTCTAAATTGTTAGAATGATGGTTTTCTTTTTTTAAAAACTTTAATTTACTGTTTGAAAGATATTTTTACCAATTAAGAATATCATTATATTTGCACAACTTCATAAAACATTCAATGAAATACAAAAGAATACTCCTCAAACTATCTGGCGAAGCCTTAATGGGAAATCGTCAATACGGCATTGACCCAGACCGACTTGCAGAATACGCTAAAGACATAAAAGACATAACAGATAAAGGTGTTGAAGTAGCCATAGTTATTGGCGGCGGAAACATATTTAGAGGGCTTTCTGGAGCCAGCAAAGGTATGGATCGTGTGCAGGGAGACCACATGGGCATGTTGGCTACTGTAATAAATGGATTGGCACTTCAAGGCGCTATGGAAGATGCAGGTATTGAAACCAGGTTACAAACAGCCATTAAAATAAATGAAGTAGCAGAGCCTTTCATTAGAAGACGTGCCATGAGACACCTAGAAAAAGGACGTGTTGTTATTTTTGGTGGTGGCACAGGTAATCCTTATTTTACTACAGATTCCGCAGCCGTTTTAAGAGCCATTGAAATTGAAGCAGACGTTATCTTAAAAGGAACTCGTGTGGATGGCATTTACACTGCAGACCCAGAGAAAGACAAAACAGCTATAAAATTCAATAATATTTCTTTTGATGAAGTTCTAAGCAAAGGACTCAAAGTAATGGATACTACAGCCTTTACACTTAGTCAAGAAAACGAATTACCTATTATTGTTTTCGATATGAACAAAAAAGGTAATTTACTAAAAGTTGTTTCAGGAGAGGAAATCGGAACCGTTGTTAATGTTTAATTTGGCGTAATTTTTGTTTAATTACGTTCTAATAAATTAAAAAACCATGAACGAAGACATACAATTTATATTAGACAGTGCTAAAGAGTCTATGGACAATGCACTTAAGCATTTAGAAAAACAATTGGCCAATATTAGAGCAGGAAAGGCAAGTCCTGCTATGCTAGGCAGCGTTATGGTAGATTATTATGGTTCTCAAACCCCTTTAAACCAAGTGGCCAATGTTAACACCCCAGACGGTAGAACGATTACCGTTCAGCCATGGGAAAAAAACATGCTTCAAGAAATTGAACGCGCCATTATGATTGCCAACTTAGGTTTTAATCCAATGAATAACGGTGAAAGTATCATTATCAATGTTCCACCGTTAACAGAAGAACGTAGAAGAGATTTATCTAAACAAGCAAAGTCTGAAGCTGAAGATGCCAAAGTTGGTATTAGAAATGCGAGAAGAGATGCCATGCATGAGATTAAAAAATTAGAGGATGCTTCTGAAGACCTTAAAGGGAATGCCGAAATTGACATACAAGAAATGACCGATTCTTACGTTAAGAAAGTGGATGATATTTTCGTAAAGAAAGAAACAGAAATTATGACAGTATAGTTTTTACTATAACTACACTGTCATTCTGAACTCCTGCAAAGCAGGAGAGTTATTTCAGAATCTTATCGGTTTACATAAATAGAATCTGAAACGAGTTCAGATTGACAAAACACTTGTTTTTTTCAGAGTTACTATTGCAAACTCTTATAGTTTTTATGTTGAGACATTGTTTTTTTATTTTTTCATTTCTTTGTTTTAACATAACCTATGGTCAACAACCCAAAGAAACCTCTCAAGACTCTACTCAAAAAAAAGCCTTTATCCGGCATCTTGGCAACGGTTATTTACCAACCAAATATTTTAACTTCGACCTTAGATACCTTATAAAATTCAACCAATATGAAGGTGTTAGAACAGGTTTGGGAGGTACAACAAACCAAAATTTTTCAAAAAACTTAAAATTTCATGGCTACACCGTTTATGGATTTAGAGACGACCAATTTAAGTTTAGTGCCGCCACTTCAATTAGATTAGCACCTAAGACCAATACCTGGATCAACTTATCTTATACCGATGATTTACAAGAAACGGGAAGCACTACATTTTTAACCGACGGCAGGTTTTTTCAGTTTTTTGAACCACGTTTACTAAATATAGATTTGTTCCATCAACACATTACAAAATCGTTCTCAATAGAGCATCAATTATTTAGACAAGTAAATACCAAAACTGAATTTTCAGTTAGCAAAATAAAACCTACTTATACCTACAACTTCAATTCTAATGGCACCTCATTAAGCAACTTTAGAATTAGCATGGCTAAAATTGCTTTTCAATGGAGTCCGTTTAGTGAATTTAATCGAACAGAGGAGGGTTTTAAAGAGGTGCAATCGGGTTATCCTAAATTTACACTTCAATATTCAAAAAGTTTAAAAAATGTATTTGAGAGCAACTTCAATTTTTCAAAAATAGACTTTAAGGCCATCCAAAAATTTATAAAAACAGAAGACAATTACACAGAGATTACATTAGTATCTGGGCTAGCCAATGGGGATGTTTCTTTAACGCATCTATATCATGCTTATCCCAATAACATTACTAAGGAAACCATTTTACAGCGATTCTCTGTGGCTGGCCTAAATAGTTTTGAAACCATGTACTTTAACGAGTTCTTCTCAGATAAGTTCGTAACCTTTCAGTTAAAACGTGCGTTTAAACCTTTTTTAATTTCAGAAAGATTTAAACCCCAACTGGTATTAATAACAAGATATGCTCTTGGTGATATGGAATCTCCAGAAAGACATGAAAATATCACCTTTAATTCGCTTAAAAAAGGGTATACCGAGTCTGGTATAGAACTTAATAAATTACTGTTTGGTTTTGGCTTGAGCTTCACCTATCGCTACGGTGCTTATTATTTACCCTCTTTCGCAGATAATATAGCCTTAAAGTTCACATTTAACGTGAGTTTGTGAGGTAATACCGCTGATTTTTCTACCTTTGCGCAGCTTTCATAAAAAGGGATGTTTAAACTATTCAGCAAAGGCTTTTGGGATGTTATAGCAAGACTGATTTTACGTAATAAAATTGGTATTTTATTAGCTATAATTGTTGCTACTTATTTTTTTAGCCTGCAGTGGGATAACATGAGGTTCACCTATACCGAGGCTAACCTCTTACCTGATGACCATGAAGTAAATATTTCCTATAATAATTTCTTAGATACCTTTGGAGAAGAGGGGAATCTCATTGTACTAGGCGTAAAAGATAGCAGCCTATTCACAATTGATAAACTGAACGCTTGGAATAAACTTTCTCATAGCTTTTTGGAATATGATGCCGTTGAAACCGTCATCTCCATTAAGGACCTTCAAAAGCTAGTTAAAGATACAGAGAATGAAAAATTCAATTTAGAGCCGTTTATAAAAGACTCCATAACTTCTCTAGAGCAAATTGACAAACTTCAAAACGAACTCTTTCATAAATACCCTTTTTACGACAATTTCCTGTTTAATAAAGACACCAAAACCGTAAGAACGGCGATTTACATGAACAAGGAGATTGTAAATACCTCGGCCAGAAAGGATTTTGTTATTGATGTCTTAGCTGATAAAATAGAGGCTTTCGAAAAAGAGTACGATTTAGATGTGCGTGTTTCTGGAATGCCTTACATCA
The DNA here is from genome assembly GCF_023273855.1 of Seonamhaeicola sp. ML3. Classification (NCBI taxonomy): domain Bacteria; kingdom Pseudomonadati; phylum Bacteroidota; class Flavobacteriia; order Flavobacteriales; family Flavobacteriaceae; genus Seonamhaeicola; species Seonamhaeicola sp. ML3. The sequence continues at coordinate 1,002,518 of NZ_CP096884.1, forward strand.
GAACACTTAACTCACAAGTAATTATCAATGAAATTAACTGGTTTGTCATTGCTGCTTTACTAGTTACTTCGATAATTTTCTTTTTCTTTTTTAGGTCTTTTAGAGCGACATTTATCTCGTTAATCGTTGTTTGTATCGGCGTGATGTGGACACTCGGGATTATTGGTCTATTCAATTATGAAATTACAGTTTTAACAGCCTTAATACCGCCACTAATCATTGTAATAGGTATTCCAAACTGTATATTTTTAATAAACAAATACCAACATGAAGTGAAACTTCATGGTAATAAGGTTAAGTCTTTACAGCGTGTTATTACCAAAATTGGTAATGCAACATTAATGACCAATGTTACTACCGCTTCTGGTTTTGCCACTTTTATTCTTACCGAGAGCAAACTTCTTAAAGAATTTGGTGTTGTGGCCTCTCTAAGCATTTTGGCCATTTTTATTTTATGCTTATTAATTATACCTATAATCTACACCTTCTTGCCATTCCCAAAAGACCGACATTTAGAACACCTAAATAAACGTTGGATAGGTGGTTTCGTAAATTGGATGGAATGGATGGTAAAACAGCGCCGTATTGCAATATATAGTATCTCTGTATTACTTCTTGTAGTTAGTATGATTGGTATTTATCAAATTAGAATCTCTGGAAGTTTAGTTGAGGACATGCCCAAAGAAGCTGAGTTTTTTAAAGATATTCGCTTTTTTGAAGAAGAGTTTAATGGTATTATGCCCTTAGAGTTTATGGTTGACACCAAACGCAAAAAGGGGGTAATGAAGCTGTCTACACTAAAACGTATGGACGATTTGGAAGATTTAATAATTGAAATTCCTGAATTATCTAAACCCATTTCGGTAGTTAGCTTAGTTAAATATTCTAAGCAAGCCTATTATAACGGCAACCCTAAATATTATCAGTTACCAACATCCCAGGAAAATAATTTCATTTTATCGTATGCCAAAAACTCGTCATCGAACGTGGACCTACTCAATAATTTTGTAGATAGCACTGGCCAATATGCTAGAATAACAACGTTCATGAAAGATGTAGGCACAGATAAAATGGAGCGTATAGAAGAAGATCTTCAAAATAAAATTGATAAGGTTTTCCCAAAAAAACGTTACGATGTAACTATGACCGGAAAAGCACTAGTATTTCAGAAAGGCACCAAATACCTAGTGAAAAACTTAGCCATTTCATTATCCTTGGCAATTCTTCTCATCTCCTTATTTATGGCCTATATGTTTAGGTCTGGAAGAATGATTATCATCTCCCTAATTCCAAACTTACTACCCTTACTGGTTACTGCAGGCTTAATGGGGTATTTAGGAGTTCCCATCAAACCCTCTACCATTTTAGTGTTTAGTATAGCTTTTGGTATTTCGGTAGACGATACAATTCATTTTCTAGCAAAATACAGACAGGAATTACAAGCTAATAATTGGAAGATTAAAGTTTCTGTTTACGGTGCGTTAAAAGAAACTGGTGTGAGTATGTTCTATACCTCCATTGTGCTTTTCTTTGGATTCTCTGTTTTTACGATTTCTAGTTTTGGAGGCACTGTGGCTCTTGGAGCCTTAGTTTCAGCAACACTCTTGTTCGCCATGTTATCGAATTTATTATTACTTCCCTCTCTATTATTATCACTAGAACGCAACATTGCAAATAAGGAAGTTTTAAGAAAACCTCCAATAAATATTATCCCAGAAGAAGATGACAAGGAAGAGAATTTCAAAAACTAATATTTTTTTAATTTTTAGTTATAGAATTTTATTTTTTAGTTGTTTTAAACTTGTAAGCCGAAAGGCTTTTTTTATATTTACGTAATAAATCCAGATATTAATGCAACAATTTACCGTTTTAGAATTATTATCTAAAGATATTTCCTTAACAGAAGTTGAAATAAGAGGCTGGGTTAGAACTTTTAGAGCCAATAGGTTTATTGCCTTAAACGATGGCTCAACTCTAAAAAACATTCAATGTGTTGTGGACTTTGAAAGCCTAGATGAAGATGTCCTGAAACGCATCACTACAGGAGCCGCAATACATGTTACAGGTAATTTAGTAGAAAGCCAAGGTAAAGGTCAAAGCCTAGAAATTCAGGTTAAAACTCTCGAGATTTTAGGAGATTCAGACCCTGAGACCTATCCAATACAACCTAAAAAACACTCCTTCGAATTTTTAAGGGAAAACGCTCACTTAAGAACCAGAACAAATACTTTTAGTGCTGTTATGCGCCTTAGATCTGCATTATCTTATGCCATACACCGCTACTTTAATGAAAACGGATTCTACTACATGCATGCTCCTATTATTACTGGTAGTGATGCAGAAGGAGCCGGTGAAATGTTTAAAGTAACAAGTTTAGATGTAAATAATTTACCAAAAAATGGAGGCAACAAAGTTGATTATTCCAAAGACTTTTTCGGAAAGGAAACTAACTTAACGGTTTCTGGGCAGCTAGAAGCCGAAACATACGCCATGTCTTTAGGTAAAGTTTATACCTTCGGCCCCACTTTTAGAGCCGAAAATTCCAATACGTCTCGTCACTTAGCAGAATTCTGGATGATTGAACCCGAGGTTGCTTTTATGGATTTGGCTGGCAACATGGATTTGGCTGAAGATTTTCTGAAATATGTTATTAAATATGTTTTAGAAAATAACAAAGAGGACTTAGACTTTTTGGATAAGCGCCTACAAGATGAGGACAAAAGAAAACCGCAAGCGGAACGCAACGATATGACACTACTTGAAAAGCTCAAGTTTGTAACAGATAATCATTTTAAGCGTGTAAGCTATACAGAAGCGGTAGATATCCTTAGAAACTCTAAGCCTAATAAGAAAAAGAAATTCAAGTACCTTATTGATGATTGGGGATCTGATTTACAGAGCGAACACGAGCGCTTTTTGGTAGAGAAACACTTTAAATGTCCTGTAATCTTATTCGACTATCCTGCGGATATTAAAGCTTTTTATATGCGCCTGAATGACGATGGCAAAACGGTTAGAGCTATGGATATCCTATTCCCAGGCATAGGTGAAATAGTAGGTGGTGCCCAACGCGAAGAAAGATTAGATATTCTTAAAGAAAAAATGGCAGCTATAAATATCCCAGAAGAAGAACTTTGGTGGTACTTAGACTTAAGAAAATATGGAACAGCTGTGCATTCTGGATTTGGTTTAGGCTTTGAACGTTTGGTTATGTTCGTAACTGGAATGAATAATATTCGTGATGTCATTCCTTATCCAAGAACACCTCAAAATGCCGAATTCTAGGCTAGCCTGAGCAAACGGTATCGCCAAACAATAGAAAAGTATATTCATCAGCGCATTATAAATTCACGTCTTTGCGAGTCACGTACGATTAAAAAAATGAAATTTCTTTAGTTTGGTACGACTTTGGCAAGCTCATTGCTTTTTTTATCTTTGATTAACAACAAGCAACCAAATCATGCTCAAACAACATTTACAGTTTAAACTGTCTCAAAAGTTATCTCCGCAACAGATTCAATTAATGAAATTGATCCAGTTGCCCACTCAAGCCTTTGAGCAAAGGCTAAAACAAGAATTAGAAGAAAATCCAGCATTAGAAGGCGGAAAAGAAAATAAGGATGAATTTGATTCTGAATTCGACAATAGCGAAGATTACAACGATAGTGATACCATTAACGCCGATGATATTAATGTAGATGAGTATTTAAGCGACGATGAAATTCCTGATTATAGAACACAAGCTAATAATTATAGCAGTGATGATGAAGAAAAAACCATCCCTTATGCGGCAGGAGTATCTTTCACCCAGCATCTTGTAAATCAATTAAATACTTACAGGTTAACAGAAGAAGAAAGAGATATCGCCGAATTTTTAGTTGGAAGTGTTGATGAAAGTGGCTATATAAGAAGAACCTTATCTGATATTATGGATGATTTGGCTTTTACTCAAAATGTTTATACTACAGAAAGTGATATTGAAAATGTATTAAAAGTAGTTCACCAACTAGACCCGGCCGGTGTTGGCGCAAGAAATTTACAAGAGTGCTTGAGTATTCAGTTACATAGAAAAGAAAAAACACCAGATACTGATTTGGCCATAAACATCATTGATAAAGCTTTTGAACAGTTTATAAAAAAGCATTACAAAAAATTGATTCAGAAATTCGATATCTCTGAAATTCAATTAAAAGATGCTATTTCAGAAATAGAACACCTTAACCCAAAACCTGGGGGGTCGTATTCAGGAAACAATAGAATAGTTGAACATATTATTCCCGATTTCGCTATTAAAATCGTAGACGGAGAATTGGAACTTACCCTGAATGGAAGAAATGCACCAGAACTTCACGTTTCCAGAGAATACAATAATATGCTTAAGGGCTACAAAGATTCTAAAGACAAATCTAAATCCCAGAAAGACGCCGTAATATTCATTAAACAAAAATTAGATGCCGCCAAGTGGTTTATTGAAGCTATTAAACAACGGCAGCAAACCCTTTTTGTTACTATGAGCGCTATTATGCACTATCAAAAAGAGTATTTTTTGAGTGGTGATGAGCGCAATTTGAAACCTATGATTTTAAAAGATATTGCCGATGAGATTTCCATGGATGTATCTACGGTCTCTAGAGTTGCTAATAGTAAGTATGTAGACACGCCTTATGGCACTAAACTTATTAAGGACTTCTTCTCTGAGTCTATGAAAAACGATCAAGGTGAAGATGTGTCTACTCGAGAAATTAAAAAAATACTGGAAACCGTAATAGAAGAGGAAGATAAAAAGAAACCTCTAACTGATGAAACACTTGCAGGTATTCTTAAAGAGAAAGGCTATCCTATTGCTAGACGAACAGTAGCTAAATATAGGGAGCAACTGGATATCCCTGTTGCCAGATTACGTAAAAAAATATAATGGATTATATTTTAAGAGGTATATCATTTATATTTCACCCCTTGCTAATGCCTCTTCTTGGAGTGGTATTTTACTTTTCCAAATCACCTAGATTTATTCCAAATGAGATAATTTGGGCAAAAATACTATCTATTAGCATTTTAACTATAGCGCTGCCAATATTACTCTATTATCTATTAAAGACGCTAAGGCGTGTAAAATCCATATACCTGAAGACCACTAAAGAGCGTATTGTACCTTTGGCGCTTAATTGTGTTGTGATACTGATTGTTATTAAACGAATTGTAACTCCTGCTCAAATAATAGAATTATACTATTTCTTTGTTGGCATTTTAATTTCAAACATGGCCTGTCTACTTTTCGCATTGTTAAAATTCAAAGTCAGTATTCATATGATTGCTGTTTCTGGCGTCTTTATGTTCTTCATAGCCCTTAGTATTCACTTCAGTATTAATATAAATGGTACTTTGGCCTTAATGGCTTTAATTCTTGGTGCTGTAGCAACCTCACGATTACATGTAAACGCACATACATTTAAAGAATTAATCATAGGAACCTTAATAGGCGCGCTTCCTCAATTAATATTACTCTCTTATTGGTTATAAAAAGTAAAATATAAGTCCGATTTTTAAAGTTCTTATATCTAAACTTTCATTATTCAATGTAGCATCTTCTGTAAATATTGGACTTAACCCATAGTAGAAATACAAGTTCCAAGTAGCATATCCCGCAGAAAGTGTTAGACCGTATTGAAATTTATTAAAATCTTCTAAATCACTCAGTTTCCGATTTCCTAAAACTCCTTGATACTTGGCTGTATTTGCAATTAAATACCCCAATTTCATTCCCGCATATATACGCCAAAAATTATAATCTGCAGCAGTGGAAGTTCGCCATCTAAACTCAAAAGGGACTTCGGCATAGTGCGACGAAAATTTGTTTTTTGAAAAGCTATTAGCATCCAATACACTAAAGCTTAATGTACCAGTAGAAACTCTATCGATTAGAATATTCTGGTTAAACGAATTTGTAGAATACCCTAGTCCTAAAGCCAATGCTAAATTTCTTCCTTTATTTATTGGCATGTCTTTGATAAAGCCTAGTTGAAATCCCAAAGAAAATCCGCTCTGAGAAACTTCAGTAGGTTTTTCTCCAAATAAATTATAAGTAACACCTAAATAAAACTGATCTTCCTTATATAGGGAGTCTAAGGCTTTAACATTAGTATTATCCTGAGCACAGACAACACAGGGCAGAAATAAAAACCACAAAATTAGGAGTATCTGTTTCACTTAAGATAACTATTGATTAGTAGAAGGGTTGACTCTAAAAAACAAAAGGCGTTCTGAAGTTTCAAAACGCCTTTATATATAACTAAGATTAAGATTATCTTCCTAACGGACTACCTTTCTTGGTAGTGTAATTAATTTTAAGCGCATTAACCTTACGTAACTCTTGCTTAATATCTCCGATTGTTCCCATATTGGCCTCGCTATCAACTTTTAAAGCTGTAGTAAGAAATGGAATCAATTCTTCTCTTTTAGAAGCTCTCTCTGCTGCAATAAACGCCGCAATATCTTTTACATCTGCAAAATCGTCGTTCAACTGAATTCTAGTTTCAGTACCAAATTGCTTGTAATTTTCACTTGGCTTACCTGCATAAATATACATTACCAAATCTTTCTTATCAAGCTTTTCCAACTGATCTGCAAAAGGTAAGTTATTTTCAATCTTTAAGGTGTTCTCACGCATAACCGTAGCCACCATAAAAAAGAATAATAACATGAAAACGATATCTGGCAAAGATGCTGTAGATATAGCTGGTAATGCACCGCTTTTTTTCTTTTTAAATTTAGACATATTATTGAATGTTAAATTAAAATTATTGTACCTCTGAAAGCTTTTGAGGATATTCCAACTTAATTTGGTCTATCTTCTCTTTTAACCTTTCTTTATTTCCTGGCCAGTTAACGTCTTTATGATTTGCCTGCATTTCTGTGAAAGACTTCCCATAAAGAGCTTGTGCTCTTTTGTTTCTTAAGTCATTATAAGCTGCTACCAATTCATTCTGAACTGCTATATACATCTTATAAGACGTTTCTCTTTCATTTTTTAAAGAAATGATGGCCTTATCAGGATTGTCAGATGAAGCGGGGTCTTTTTTTCCGCTACAATAGTTACATGAACCATCTCCTCCATTGTCCAAAAATTCAACAGCAGCTGCTCTCAAATCTTTCAATTCCATTATTTCGTCTTCAACAAGCAATTGATCTTTACCATTAAGTAAAACCGTAAAGATATTTTTTTGCTTGATGATTACATCCTCTTCAGACTCTTCCATTGGCGGTAACTTTCTGTTAATTCCAGAATCTACCTCAATAGTAGTTGTTACAAGGAAAAATATCAATAATAAGAAGGCAATGTCGGCCATGGAGCCCGCATTTACTTCTGGTGCTGCTCTTTTTGCCATAATTATTATTTATTAAATATTTTTTTAACTCCAGAGTATGCCATTGAAGCTATAGCTAATATTGCTAACACGTAAAAAGCATAAAGCCCTGCTCCAACATTCTTTGATGTTGCCTCTGTTACATCTTGTCCTTTTTCAACAAAAGGTTGTAAATCTAAATCTGTTCCTGAAGATATTCCATAAGACACCAATATGATGGCTAAAAACGCTCCAACAGACATTAAGGTCTTCTTGATATTTCCAGCAAACAAGCCCTTTAGAACGAAAATAATAACGAACCCTAATATTAAGGCGAGTATTACATAGGAAACGTATAACAGATTACCCCCCATGCTACTTGCTGTATCTTCATCACCAAACCATATCATGAACACAAAAATTGCGCCAAGAATAGCTAGTGCGAAGGCTACTATTTTTAAAATTTTATGTAAACCCATATTCTTTCTATTTATTTATATTACTTTTTATTCTTAACCAATAAATCCATTAACGTGATAGAAGCATCTTCCATGTCGTTAACGATACTATCGATTTTTGCAATAATATAATTGTAAAAAATCTGAAGAATAATAGCTACAATAAGACCGAATACCGTTGTTAAAAGTGCTACTTTAATACCACCTGCAACTAACGAAGGCTGCATGTCTCCTGCTGCTTCAATCTTATCAAATGCTTGAATCATACCAATTACCGTTCCCATGAACCCTAACATTGGTGCCAATGCGATAAATAATGAAATCCAAGATACATTTTTCTCTAATTGCCCCATTTGAACACCACCGTAAGCTACAACAGCTTTTTCAGCAGCTTCGATGTCTTCGTCTGCTCTATCAAGTCCTTGATAGAAAATAGAAGCGATAGGCCCTTTAGTATTTCTACAAACTTCTTTTGCTGCCTCTACACCTCCAGAAGCTAGAGCATCCTCAACGCTTTGCGTTAATTTCTTTGTGTTTGTAGTAGAAAGATTTAAAAAGATAATTCTCTCTATGGCAATTGCTAAACCTAGAATTAAACATAACAATACAATCCCCATAAATCCAGGACCTCCTTCAATAAATCTTTTCTTTAATTCTTGATGAAAGCTTTCACTGTCAGCATCAGCTGCAGCAGCTCCTTCTTCCTGAATTGTAGCAGCAACTGTTGTCGCTGTAGTTGTAGTTGCAATTGTACTTGCGTTAGCTGTTCCAAATACCATCATTCCAGTTATGGCAAGGATAGAAAATAATCTTTTCATGTCTCGATCTTAATTTTATTAGTTAAAGTGTTAAAGATAAAAAAAATAAGTAACTAATCTCTTAAAAACAACAGCAGAGAGGAAGGGATTCGAACCCTCGATACCCTTTTGAGGTATACACACTTTCCAGGCGTGCGCCTTCGACCACTCGGCCACCTCTCTATAGTTTATTTCAATCGTATTAATTACGGGGGATGAAATAACAAAAAATTCTTTAAATCTTAAAATTTTAAAGGGTTAATTTTAGGTCATTTCTCCTCTTAAAGGCTTTTCATAAGTTGTTTTAAAAATTTCACTCGATATATTACACCCCAATAGGTGCATTAACTTAGTAACGGCAGCTTCTGTAGTAATATCTTTGCCCGAAATTACTCCAATTTCCTTAAGGCTATTACTCGTTTCGTAATGCCCCATAATAACACTACCTTTAGAGCACTGCGTGATGTTCACAATGTGGACCCCATTTGTTATCCTGTCTTCTAATAAATTGATAAACCAAGATTCTGTTGTACAATTTCCCGCTCCGTAAGTTTCTAAGATAACTGCTCTTAAATTTGGCGTATCAAAAACACTCTGAATAACACCTTTGGTTATACCCGGAAATAATTTAATAAGGGCAATATTGCTATTAAGGTTTTTATGAACCTTAAATGGTTTATTAACGTGTGGATTGAACAAATACTTTTTATTCACTTTTAAATGCACCCCAGACACAGCAAGTTCATTATAATTGGGAGAAGCAAACGCTTCAAAATGCTCCGCATTCATCTTTGTTGTTCGGTTACCACGATAGAGTTTGTATTCGAAATACAAGCAAACCTCCTGAATTACAGGAATTCCATCTTTTTGTAAAGAAGCAACTTGAATTGAGGTAATGAGATTTTCCTTGGCATCGGTTCTTAAATCTCCTATTGGTAATTGCGAACCAGTAAAAACAACAGGTTTTGCTAAATTATCTAACATGAAGCTTAAAGCAGAAGCTGTATAACTCATCGTATCACTTCCATGAAGTACCACGAAACCATCAAACTTATCATAATTAGTCTCAATCAATTCGGCAATTTCCACCCAATATTCGGGGTTCATATTACTCGAATCAATTGGTTTGTTGGAAACCGTTTCAATATTACAGTCTAACAATTGTAACTCGGGAATTTTGTCCAAAAGCGTTTTAAAATCGAATGCCTTTAAAGCACCGGTTTTAAAATCCCTTATCATACCAATGGTTCCACCGGTATAGATAAGTAATATATTAGGTTTTGATTCACTCATAAATTAAACCCCAAATACCTCTTTTGAGTTTTGCGTTGTAATGGCTGCAATTTCTTCAATTGGTAAGTTATAAATTTCGGAAAGCTTATCCAACACCTTTAATATATATATACTCTCATTTCGTTTTCCTCTATAAGGCACAGGTGCTAAATAAGGCGAATCTGTTTCCAATACAATATGCTTTAAATCTATTTCATTTAAAAACTTGTCAATCTTCCCATTTTTAAAAGTAGCCACACCACCAATACCCAATTTCATATTATAGGACAGAGCTTGATGCGCTTGTTCCAAAGTTCCTGTAAAGCAATGAAATATTCCAAACAGCCCATCATGTTTAACCTCTTCTAAAACTTCAAAAATCTCATCAAAGGCTTCCCTACAATGAATCACAATTGGTAATTTATGTTTTTTAGCCAGTTCTATTTGATATTTAAATGCTTCCTGTTGAATACCAAGTGTTGTTTTATCCCAATACAGATCTATCCCAATTTCGCCTACGGCATAAAACTGCCTTTTGGACAACATCTCTTCTACGTGTAGTAACTCTTCTTTGAAATTCTCCTTGACATGTGTTGGGTGCAATCCCATCATTAAAAACACATTATCAGGAAAATCTTGTTCCAATTGCAACATAGATTCTGTATAAGTTGAATCGATAGCGGGAATAAAAAATCGTGATATATTCTGCTCGATGGCACGTTGAATCATCTCATACCTATCTCCATCAAAAGCTTCGCTGTATAAATGTGTATGCGTATCAGTAATTGTCATGCTGCGAAAATAAGGAAGAAGGTAGTATAATAAAAGGACCTGTCAGGTTTTTGAAACCTGTCAGGTCTTGAATTGAATGTATCAATCTAATTTCTTAATTAACCTCTGCGCCACTTCATAATCATCAGCATCTTCTGGAATGGCTCTTAAAATCTCCAAACAGGCATCATATTCTTTTTGTTTCAATTTACTTAATGCCAAATACCAAGTGGCTTTGTGTTTGTATGCTGAATTACTCTTTCTTAATATTTCTAACAGTTCCTCTGCTTTATTATATTGATTAGTTTCAATAAGTGTAATAGCGATATAATACTGTATTTCAGAATTTGAAGTATCATCTTTGTAAATTTCATTAAACAATGCCAAAGCGTTTTCAAATTCTTTCGAATTAAAGGCATTTTCTGCATCTTTCAATTTTGAATTTTGCTCTCCTCTCATCATTAAACTAATAGTATCATGGTCTGCAAAATCACTATAGGCTGGTGTTGAAAATTGTTGAAATGTAAAAATCCCAAATAACAAGACAATACTTGCTGCAATGGCATATTTGAATAATTTGAAAACTTTAGGTTTAGATTTACTTTCGGAAACAGCTTCATCTTTATTAAAGTGTTTTTCTGAAATATTTTTAAGATTAGCCTCGAAAGCTACTGAATCTTCTTCATTTTCAAACTTATTTCCTAAAAACGATGATAGTTCCTTATAGGTATTGAATGCTTGATTAAATTCTGGTTCGGTTTCTAATCGTAACTCAAAAGCTGTTACTTCCTCTGGTGATATCTCACCAGTTAAGTAAGATTCAAATAGTATGTAATTTTTATCCTCCATGACAATTAACTTTTAAGTTGGTTAAATTCAGGCGACCCTTGAACCAGTTCCGTTAGTTTCCCAATGCATAAAGATTTCTTTTTTCGGGCATAAGCGTATGTTACCCCCAAGCTCTTAGCAACTTCTTCCATAGATTTAATTTTAAAAGTTGCCGTTAACAAATCTTTACAAGCCTTTCCCAGATTATTGAACATTTCTGAAAACAATGCTCGCTTTTCACCAAAAACTGAGGTTTCAAAAGCTAGTTCTTGAGCCCCGTCATCTTTAGATAATACTTCCTCATTAATTGTTACCTCTTTGTTAGAAGATTTTTTTAATTCATTCAGCCATTTTCGTTTACACAACAAAAAGAAGTAGGCATCAAACGGACAGGTTAATTGCAATTTCTTTTGGCTTGCTTGATTATAAATAGTTATTAAGGTGTCTTGAATAACATCTTGGGCTTCATCTGCGCTTCCACTATTCTGCTTAATATAATTCACCACTTTGGGCACAAACTTGTCATAAATAGATTGGATAACAAACGAGTTATTCTGTAGTAATCCATCAATGTATTTCTGGTCTTCGTGAATTTTTTTTTCGCCCATTAACCCTTGTATTTGCTACTAATGTAAAAAAAGTTTGAAAAAAAAGGGTAACAAATTTTATATGGTTTTGATATAAGGGTGTAACAGTCAAAAAATAAGACGAAACAAAATTTACTAATCCATAAAAATTTAGAAATCATGAGAAAATCAATTTTAATTATCGGAGCCGTAGTGTTATCAATATTAAATACAAACGCTACAAATGAAAACAAGACCCTTAACACTTCAAACGAAGTTGTAGAAATTACAAAAGATAACATTGCTCAAATTTTTGAGTGGAAAGTTGAAACTAACAAAAGTACCTACTCAGGAACATCATTATCACTTGAGCAAGCAAAAAGAATGATGGCATTATCTAGTTCTGGTGAAATCGTAAAAGCAAAAGAAATTAAAAGTTATTTTGTTTTGAAATCTCAACTTAACAACGCTGAAAAAAGAAATTACTTCTGGGAAGTTGAGACAGCTACAGGTAACGCCAAAGGATATTCTTCAACCGAAGCCCATGCTAAAAAAATGATTGAATTAGTAGCCTCTGGTGATGCTATTGTGAACAAAATAATCATTAGTCAACCTCAACAATAATTAAAAAAAAGAAAAAAATCAAAAAACGGGGTAACAAATTCGTTGCCCCGTTTATATAAACTCGAATAACAATTAAAAATTAATATTATGAAAACTTATAACACTTTTAAAATCAACACAAAAAACGTAATCGCTCAATTAAGAACCTTTACCTATTTATTTGGAACATTTTTTATTACGGCTTTATTACTTGCAAGCTGTTCAAACAACGATGACGGAGATGATTTTCCAATTGAAGTTGCTACTCCTGAAGAATTCAAAGCTATTCAAGATGAAGTTCTTGAAGACTTAACACAATCATTTCAATTTAATGCCGAAGATGGTTGGGTAAACTTAACTTCAGAAAATGGCGTAAACATTGGTATCAACGCTGGATGTTTAACGCTTAACGGAAATGCTGTATCTGGTCAAATAGATTTGGACTTTGTAGAATTATTTGATAAAGGAAACATGTTATTAACTAACAAACCAACTATGGGAATGTTGCCTAACGGAGATAAAGCCATGTTGATTTCTGGTGGTGAGTTCTTTATTGAAGCCACTCAAAACGGCCAAGCTTTAGATACCAATTGTAGTATTCAAATGTCAATTCCTTCCGCTTTAACTGGAGGTACCGACAATGATATGACTTTATGGAATGGAATTATTGATGAAGACGGAAACTTAGCTTGGGAAGAAGCAAATCGTGAAGATGGTGCCGGAGGACCACAAGGCGAGGGTGGACTATTTGTTGAAGGCAACCAATACTATACTTTTGTTCATGATTTTGGGTGGAGTAACGTAGATAGATTCTACAACGATCCAAGACCAAAAACAACCATTCTTGTTGATGCGCCAGATGGTTATGACAATACTAACTGCGCACTTTATTTATCATATGACGGTGAAGACACTGGGTTAGCAAATTTAGATACCTATAGTACCGAAACAGGATTATTCTCTGAACATTATGGGCAAATTCCAATAGGGTTAGAATGTCACGTCATCTTTGTAACCGAAGAAAACGGTAACTGGAAATACGCTATAAAGGGAGTAACCATTGATGAAAACGAAACTATTGTGATTTCTGAAGATGACACCAATGTAGTTACAGAATCTCAATTGATGAATTTAATTAACGATTTACCATAAACATAGCTTTTTTTTAAACCTACTTAATGGTTTGCCGTAAATGCTTAACCTATTTGTTTAAAGCCAGAAATGTAAGTTTCTGGCTTTTTCACTTCAATTGACCTTTACCACTTAATAATAAGTCTTTGTATATTTAAACACCTAAACATTATCTAACATGCCCAAGAGTTTAATTTTTTCAATGTTTCTTTTACTGACTGTTTTCGGTTTTTCCCAACAAACTATTGAAAACGATACCATAAACAGAACGGCTACCATAAATCACAACACCCAAGGCAATGCTGTGGAGTTCACTCCTGAAATCCCAACATTAAATCAAATTGCAGGAGCTCCAAAGGCATTTTACACCTATCATTGGGAGTTTGGTGACGGCAATTACAGTAAAGAAAAGAACCCAAAGCACACTTATAAAAAGAAAGGCGAATACGAAGTAAAACTTTGGGCCACAAACAATTATGCCAACGGAAAACCACCAACAACAAGACCTAAAAAAGTAGCTATTAATAATGTTACCGAAGATTATGAAGATATAGCTTCTATGGATGACGATTTCACCTTAAAACGAAATAGAGAGCCTGTTCCTGACCAAGAAATGGTTACCATTTTAAGTTACAAAAACACCAAAGACTATATCACCAACGGAAAGTTGTATTTGTTCTACAACGAACTTAAATATAAGAACGACAATTTCGAGTTAATTGAAACCAGAACACATCACAACGAAAAAGATATTTCTAATAGTGGTTTTGCCTACACCCATAATATTGATGACGACAGAACTTATATAGCATCTTTAAATGATGATTTAATTGAAAGTACCCTAACACTTCAAGATTCCACCGAAAAAATGAATTTACCTTTAACCATTCAGGAATCAAAAGGTATTTACAAAAACTGGAGCTTACTGGAATTTGACAATATGCAACCTAATGAGGAACGCAATATATTTTTCAGTTTAAAAACTACTCCTGAGATGGTGAAAGACACCAGCGCTATCATTTCGGTTCGGGGTATTTATGTTCCTGATGCTAATTATGACAACCATAAAGTAAAAGATATGGAAATGGAGATTGTGACCTCTCACGACCCCAATAAAATGTCTTCTAACGGAACGTTTATGAACTACAGATTTGTTCGGTTTAAAACCTTAAAATATAAAATCAAGTTTCAAAATAATGGTGAAGGTCCTGCCAGAACCATACGTTTGGAAACTGATATTCCTGAGATGTTAGATAAATCGACTTTAGAAGTCATGGACATGTATCCAAAATGTGATATTTGTCCCAAACGGGAAGTTTTATATAGTTGTCTCGACACTACTTTTACAGAGAATCAAGCCATATTCACTTTTAAAAATATTTACTTACCAGGGAGTGAACAGAAGAACGTTAAGGAATACGATTCTACAAAAGGTTTTGTAAAGTACAAGATAAAATTTGCCAAAGACTTTCATAAGAAGAAAACCAAAAGTAGAACAACCATTATTTTTGATAAAAACGAGCCTATTTTAACTAACTATTCTACTACAAGGTTTTTACCAGGCATCTCAGTCGGGATAAAAACGGGATATAACTCGTTTAGCGATTTAAATAATTCCGAAAGTTATTTTATTGGGGCAACCTTGTCGCCTTATAAATCATATCGTTGGTATTGGCAGGTGGAACTGATGAACAATTTTCACAACTATGATTCGAGCACGAATGTCGTAGATGAAATTGTAGATGATGCTTCGGGCTTTAGGTTCCGGCAGCTAACTACCACCAATTCAAGTTTTGAAAATATAGATTGGGATATCCCCATATTACTAAAATACAACGTGAATAATTTCATAGGTCTTGGAGTCGGTTTACAGAACACGATTTCAATAAGTGAAAACCAAAACCAAAACGTTTTAATAGAACAATTTGAAGGCGTTCAACCCGGTGCACCAGTTATTAATATTATTGAAGATAGTTCTAGCAATTCAGACTCGTTCACCAACCTCAGAACAGGATTCCTAGTTGAAGCCACCGCTGGTTTTTCTAGAATTGGCCCAAGTGTTGGTGCACGTTATATCATGAACTTTGAAGATAATTTTAATTATTGGCAGTTCTTTGCTATCTGGAAATTCTAGTGCCTAGTGGCTAAGCCACTTTTGGCAGTTCACTCAAACTAAATACCCTGCAAGGATTAGTAAACCTTGTATATCTGTAAAAACATTAATGAAAAAACTACTATTCTTTTTTATCCTTATCCATGGCTTTTGCTTTTCACAAGACCTTGAAGAATCGATTTATGTGGCGGCCGAAACCTTTATGGCTAATCCCAATGAGTCATCGCTTCAAACTTTAACACAACAAGAATTAGAATTTAAAACCCAAGTCAAAACTAAAGACGAACAATTGGCTTTGGTCTTTTTACAAAGTCATAAAGGCTATTATTTAGACACCTATTCCAGATTAAAGGAAGCCATTGCTACTTATGAAGATGCTGTGAAACGGTTTAATGATAACGACCTTTCAAAATTATCTGACTTTGATATTATTGAAAGTTGTATGATTCCATTGGGGAATTTATATACTAAAACTGGCGACTTTACTAATGCCTTGAACACTATCAATCAGTACGTGTTTCTAGCCGAACAACATAAAAACTTCCAGCATCAAATTAGTGGCGCTATTAATCTTTCAAAATTATACTATACTATTGGTGAACATGATTTGGTAATAATCATAGTCGATAAGGCCTTAAAAATTCCTAATATTTCTAATCCGGAAAGGGAGCAATTGCTTTACATAAAGAACAACAGTCTTATTAAATCAAATGAACTGGCAAGTTTTGAAGAAGAAGTAAATGCTCTTGATACCGAACAAACATACAAATTACATCTTACAACAGGCAACTACGAAAAAGCCTTAACTGAATTTCAAGAATACAAAAAGAAAATATTCACTAACAAAGAGTTGTCTAGACGGCAAATAGCTCAAGTATATATTGAAGAAGCCCAGGTTTATTTTGTAAACAACAATTCAGTAAAAGCAAAGGAATTATTGCAACTAGCGCTTCGCACACTACTTCCTGATTTCAAGCTAAATCGCCTACCCGA
This sequence comes from Seonamhaeicola sp. ML3, assembly GCF_023273855.1. Lineage (NCBI taxonomy): Bacteria > Pseudomonadati > Bacteroidota > Flavobacteriia > Flavobacteriales > Flavobacteriaceae > Seonamhaeicola > Seonamhaeicola sp. ML3. Next base: position 1,019,393 of record NZ_CP096884.1, read on the forward strand.
TAAAGCTCTACTTTACGAGGAAAACAAGTTCATTGATATTTTCGATTTGTATGCTGAAATTGAAACCAATCCAGAGGAGATTTTAAAAAGCTATGATTTGAGTTTTTATGTTTCCGATTTACTAAAAAGCAATTGGACTACACAAAAGACAAAGACCTTAAACGAAAGCAATAACCGGATAAGAAGCGAAAAGTGTATCGATTTACTTTTCAATATGTTTCAAAAAACGAAAGATGCAACACTTTTAGTTAAAGCCTTTGAATATTCTGAAAACACCAAAGTATTTACCCTAAAAGAAACGTTTCAGATGAAACAACGTTTAGAAAAACACCCAACAGACAGCTTATTAATTCTGGAATACCAACTTATAAAAAAGCAAGAGCGTATTACAAGTAAATTGGTTATTGAAGAACTTGAAAATAATAGAGCCTCTGAAATAAATAGGTTAAGCAAACAACTAAGCGACATTAGTTTAAAATTGAAATCCTTAAAACCTCCCATTTTAAAAAAGTACGGAGAGCTAGAAAGTTTTATTTCCATTACAGACCTACAAAAAAAATTACATGAAGACAATGCCGTTTTAGTCGAATACTTTTATGGTAAAAACATGATTTATCAATTCATAATTTCAAGCTCCACAATTGAATTGAATGAGGTTGCAGAAACCAAAAACGCAAAAACTCCAATTTTAGAATTCATTCACCTTTTTGACGATGCGGCTGTTATTAATAATGATATTTCTAGCTACACCTCAAAGGCACATCAATTGTATAAACTACTCAAACTTGATGCTGTTTCAAAATGGAAAAATGTCATTATTGTCCCCGACAGTTTTCTCAATTTCATTCCTTTTGAAACGCTTTTAAGCGAGGAGACCAAAACCTCATCGTTTTCAAAAATGCCCTTTGTGGTAAAATCGCAAAACATCGTTTATAATTCCAGTGCTTGTTTTTACACAACTGAAATCACTCCAAAATCAAATGCTAATTTATTGGGTGTCTTTCCTGTATTCGAAAACACGAATAGAGCATTAACCTTCTCGCTAAACGAAGCAGCGGTCATTCAAGATGAAACTACCTCTGATGTATTATTTAATGAAAACGCCACTAAACTAAACTTCCTCAAGAAAGCCCCAAACTATGGTCTACTCCATCTATCAACCCATGCCAGTTCTGGTACTTCTAGAAAGCCGGCAAATATAGAGTTCTATGATAACACTCTTTATGTAGATGAATTATATGGGCTTGACCTTAACCCTAATCTAGTGGTTTTAAGTGCCTGCGAAACTGGTATTGGAAAACTTTATAAAGCCGAAGGCGCGATGAGCATCTCAAGAGGCTTTCAATATTCGGGAGCCAAGAATTTGTTGTTCTCGTTATGGCAAATAAATGATTTATCGACTTCACAGATTATGCAATCGTTTTATAAAAACTTCGGAGACACGCAGTCGGCTTTTCTAGCCAACCAAAATTCTAAACTGGAGTATCTTCAAAATGAATCAATCAGTAACTCTAAAAAGTCGCCTTACTATTGGGGGGCTTTTGTGTATTATGGTGACCTTTCGTATCCAGATTCCAGACCCTATCTGTGGTACGTAATCATATTCGGGTTAGTATTTTTTATTATAGTATTTTTACGTTCTAAATTTAAATAGCCTTATGAACACTACTTTACAAGAATTTCTTTTGAATAAGGGTTATACTAAGATAAAATTACACCTTACCAGAACCAATCACTTTGAGATTAAGGCTTCAATAAATGGACAAAAAGGTGTGTTTATATTAGATACAGGAGCTTCTAGCTCATGTGTCGGGTTTGAAAGTGTTGACACCTTTAAACTTACAACTGAGGATTCTGCCATAAAGGCTGCTGGAGCAGGTGCTATAGACATGGAGACTAAAATGTCTAAGAAAAATAAAGTCAAAATAGGCAAATGGCGTCATGATAAAGTAGTTTTGGTTCTATTTAACTTAACCCATGTAAATACTGCGTTGATTAATCACGATTCTAAACCTGTTGATGGTATTATAGGTGCAGACATTCTAAAAAAAGGGAAAGCCATCATAGATTATCAGAAGAAATATTTATATTTAAAATTATAAATTTTCTATCTCTCCAAACATGAATACATCGATTGTTATTGCAGACGATCACCCATTAATGCTTAGAGGTTTAACCGATTTCTTAAACTCTAAAGGGTTTAATATAGTTGGTAGCGCCACAGATGGAAATTCAGCCTATAATCTTATCGTAAAATTAAAACCCGAGATTGCCATTCTAGATATTAGAATGCCTTACAAAACAGGACTTGAAATAGCTGAAGATTGTATAAAGAATGATTTACCTACCAAAATTATTCTTATCACTTTTGACAAGGAAGAAGAACTTTATGAAAAAGCCAAGAGTCTTAATGTTTACGGTTATATTTTAAAAGATTTTGCTGTTGAAGAAATTGAAACTTGCATAGAACAAGTCATAAATAACAAACCTTATTTTAGTGAGGAGATTGTACAATCTCTCAACTCCAGCCCAATAAATAGTCACCTAGAAGAGCTCGAAAAACTTACTAGGTCGGAACTCAAAATAGTAAAGTTAATAGCAGAAAACAAAACAAGTCATTGCATTGCTGAAGAACTTTCAATTTCTGTTAGAACTGTTGACAAACATAGAAGTAATATTGTAGCTAAACTAGGTCTGGATAACAAGCCTACATCGCTTTCCATATGGGCTAATTTAAACAAAGAACACCTCTAAAATACGTAGAACTGCGTATTTTTTTTACTTGTCGTAAAACTTATCTTTACAATGCTATTAATTAGTTCTTAGGGAGAATTAAGAGAGCTCTGGTATTTTAACAATCTGGAGCTCTCACTTTTTTTGTCACCATATCAAATCTAAAAATTACGTACAAGTGCTTATTTTTTGTTTGAAACTTGAAACCTAATTTTATAAGCGCTATTAAGCTATTTATAATTCTTTTTTGAGAGATAGAATTATTGAACCAGGCTCTGCACTTTTAGTGCAGAGCTCTTTTAAACTTTCGTGTAGAATGACAAACTCAATGAGAAGAAAAACCGTGGTTTTACAGAAAATCTGTGTGGTTAGCCTTTTCATTCTAGTAGTAATTATTATTTCAATAAATATTATTATTTGTTTTAGTTAATTGGATTAAAACAAAAAAAGGGATGCTCGTAAGAACATCCCTTTTTTTTGAATAATAATACCCTTATAACTCTAATGCTTTTTTAACATCGTTGTTCATTAATATCTCTATTGGATTTTCTAAGGCTTCTTTAACTGCAACCAAGAAACCAACGCTTTCCTTTCCATCTATAATTCTATGATCATAAGATAAGGCTACGTACATAATAGGACGTATCTCTACTTTTCCATCTACCGCAACAGGACGCTCAACAATATTGTGCATTCCTAAAATACCACTTTGTGGTGGATTAATAATTGGTGTAGATAACATACTACCAAACACACCTCCATTGGTAATAGTAAACGTACCACCTGTCATTTCATCAACTGTAATCTGTCCGTCTCTTGCTCTAAGCGCTAAACGTTTTACTTCAGATTCAACACCTCTAAAACTAAGGTTTTCAGCATTTCTAATTACCGGCACCATAAGACCTTTAGGTCCAGAAACAGCTATGCTTATATCACAGAAATCGTAAGACAACATTTCTTTCCCATCTATCATAGAATTTACAGCTGGGAACATTTTCAAAGCACGAACAACTGCCAATGTAAAGAAACTCATAAACCCTAAACTAACACCATGCTTAGATTTAAACGTTTCTTTATACTCGCTTCTTAAAGCGAAAATAGGCGACATATCAACCTCGTTGAATGTGGTTAGCATCGCTGTTGTATTTTTAGCCTCAACTAAACGCTCGGCTACTTTACGACGTAGCATAGACATTTTACTTCTAGAAGTACCTCGGCTTCCACCTGTTGGAGTACCCATTGAAGGAACCGCCTTAATAGCATCGTCTTTAGTAACTCTGCCATCTTTTCCTGTTCCACTTACAGCAGCAGCATCAATACCTTTCTCCGCCAATATCTTTTTTGCAGCTGGACTTGCTGTTCCGGTTGCGTAAGTAGCTTCTTGTTTAGCTTGAGCAGGAGCCGCTTCTACCTTTGCAGGTTCTTCTTTTTCTTCAGGCTTGGCCGCTTCGTCACCCTCTGGCTTTTCAGCACTAGTATCTATAAGACAAACCACAGCACCTACCTCTACAGCATCACCTTCTTCTGCCTTTAATGTAATAGTACCACTAACTTCTGCAGGAAGCTCAAGCGTTGCTTTATCGCTATCTACCTCAGCAATGGCTTGGTCTTTTTCAACATAATCGCCATCTTCTACTAACCATGTAGCTATTTCTACTTCGGTAATAGACTCTCCTGGTGATGGTACTTTCATTTCTAAAATCATCCTGTAATAATTTTAATTGTAAATTTTTTTCTTTTTTTATTTATATACTGAAAACGTCTTCTATAACTTTACGTTGTCTTGCTTTATCTCTTGCACTAGAACCTGGTGCCGGTACCGAGTTATATGGTCTCGCACATACTTCAAGTTTAACGATATCCAATCTTTGCGCCATGAAGCCCCAAGCCCCCATATTCTTAGGTTCTTCTTGAGCCCATATGTATTTCTCAGCATTTGGATAACTGTCAACAACCTTTTGAATCTTATCTAAATGAAGTGGGAACAACTGTTCTATTCTAACTATGGCTAAGTCTTCTCTGTTTTGCTCTTCCCGTTCTGCAAGCAATTCATAATAGAACTTACCAGTACAAAATACAACTTTCTTAACCTTATCTGGGTTTATAGTATCTGGTATAACTTCTTGAAATTCACCACCAGCTAAATCTTTTAAAGGTGAAACCGCTTTAGGATGTCTCAACAAACTTTTAGGGGTGAACACTATTAAAGGCTTCCTAAAATCGCGCTTCATTTGGCGACGTAATAAGTGGAAAAAATTTGCTGGCGTAGTACAATCTGCAACAATCATATTATCGTTAGCACAAAGTTGTAAATAACGTTCCATTCTGGCTGATGAATGTTCAGAACCTTGCCCCTCATAACCATGAGGCAATAGTACTACAACACCATTTTGTGCTTTCCATTTATCTTCTGCTGCCGATAAGTATTGATCGAATATGATTTGGGCACCATTACTAAAATCACCAAACTGAGCTTCCCATATGGTTAATGTATTTGGATTGGCCATCGCATAACCATAGTCAAACCCTAATACCCCGTATTCTGATAAAAATGAATTGTAAATATACATTTCACCTTTATTGTTTGGGTTGGTATTTAAAAGATTGATACGTTCTTCGGAAATTTCATCTCTTAGAATGGCATGACGGTGGCTAAATGTTCCACGCTCAACATCTTGTCCAGATATTCTAACATTAAAACCTTCCTCTAGTAAAGTACCATAGGCTAATGTTTCTGCCATTCCCCAATCTAAAGTATCGGTTTCAAAAACCATTTTTTCACGCCCTTGCAAGATACGCTCTGCCTTTCTTAAAAACTTCACGCCTTCTGGAACAGAAGAAACTACTTTTGATATGTTTTTTAAGCCGTCTTCAGAATATGTCGTATCGACAGTTTCAAGCATAGCATCTACACCTCTTCTTGTAAAATTGGTCCATCGCTCTTGCATAAACTCCCTTACTTTAGAAGCCTCTTGCTCTTTCGCCTTTTCGTACTGATTTTCTAGAGTATTCCTAAATTCACTCACAATACCATCAGAATAAGTCTTATCTATAGTGCCTTCAGCAATTAATTTATCTGAATAGATTTTAAAAGGATTCGGGTGTTTTGAAATATTCTTGTATAACTTAGGTTGTGTAAACCTAGGTTCGTCACCTTCATTATGTCCATATTTTCTATACCCTAATAAGTCAATATATACGTCTTTTTTGAAACGCATTCTGTAGTCTAATGCCATTTCTATGGCATGCACCACGGCTTCGGCATCGTCTGCGTTTACATGCAATACTGGAGATAAGGTCACTTTGGCAACATCTGTACAGTAGGTACTAGACCTTGCATCTAAGTAATTCGTTGTAAATCCAATTTGGTTATTAACTACAATATGAATTGTTCCTCCTGTTTTGTAACCATTCAGTTGACTCATTTGTGCCACTTCGTAAGCAATGCCTTGACCCGCGATTGCAGCGTCACCGTGCACTATAATTGGAAGAATCTTAGAGTCATCACCATCGTAGTCATCGTCTATTTTAGCTCTAGTGATACCCTCGGCAACAGGACCAACAGTCTCTAAATGCGAGGGGTTAGGCACTAAATTCATCTTTATATTCTTCCCGTTCTGGTAAGTCTTATCTAGAGTTAGCCCCAAATGGTACTTAACATCACCATCAATATTCTGATCTTCGAAATCCTTTCCTTCAAACTCACTAAAAAGTTCATTAAGTGGTTTCCTAAATATATTTACTAGAGTACTCAACCTTCCTCGGTGTGCCATACCTAAAACACACTCTTTAACACCATAATTTTCTACAGAATAATACAGGGCGTTACTAATTGCAGGTATTAATGACTCTCCGCCTTCTAAAGAAAAACGCTTTTGACCAACATATTTAGTCTGTAAAAAGTTCTCGAAATTTACCGCTTGGTTTAGCTTAGATAGGATGTATTTTTTTGTTTCTGCTGAATAGGATGGGTGATTATCGTTAACATTAAGCTTGTCCTGCCACCATTTAATAACCTCTGGGTTACGCAAATACATATACTCCACACCAATAGAATCGCAGTATATTAGTTCTAAATGATTAAGAATCTCTCTTAAAGTTAGCGCTTTTAAACCTAAAACCTCTCCCGCATTAAAAACGGTATCTAAATCGTTTTCGGAAAGTCCGAAATTTTCTAATTCTAGAGTTGGCTTGTAAGATCTTCTTTCTCTTACAGGGTTTGTTTTGGTAAACAAATGCCCACGCATTCTATAACCATCAATAAGTTTTACAACCTGAAACTCTTTTTGCAAGTGTTCCGGCATTTGGGTAGAAACCCCCTCTACAATCTCTCCATCGACACCATAATTTTCACTACCAAAATCGTATCCTTGAAAAAAAGCTCTCCAGCTAGGCTCTACACTATCTGGGTTTTGTAAATATTGTTCGTACAAATCAGCAAAGTATGCTGTATGTGCTGCGTTTAAAAAGGAATATTTATCCATTGTTAATTTGTCCTAACTCTTGTTGAAAAAACATTCTTCAAAAATACAATTTTTATAAAAATTAGATATTCTACATCTAAGAATTATACTTACACAAATAACTTTTAATGAATACTACCTTTTAATTGTTAAATTTTTAATGATTTTTAAATATTTGCTGTTATTTTTTTCAATCGTTGAAAACGAATACTTAGAAAACTACGTATTTTATCAAATTTTAGCAATAAGAACCACTTAAACACCTAAAGTGGCAGAAAGGATTTTCCTGTTATGATTTGATCTGCGGCATCCTTAATTTTCAAATTATTTAAATTTTTAAGTACTGTGTTTTTCGATGCGCTTAAAATATGATGCAGTGGGCAAGGTTTATTTTTATTACAGTTCTCCAGACTCAACATACATGACAACAGTTTGTCATCGCCATCAATCGTCACTATAATGTCCATAATCGATGCTTCTAGGTTATTACTATTTAAATAAAAACCACCTTTTGGCCCCCTGGCTGAAGACACTATATCGGCATGTACCAATTGCTGTAACAGTTTTGCAATATAGGCTTGAGGAACATTTATTGGCTCAGCAATATCCTTTACCATCACCTTGTACTCGCTAGTGGAATTAGCTGCCAAGTACAAAACAGCTTTAACCGCGTATTTTGAAGAATTTGAAAACATTTATTGTTAGGGATAAATGGCGAATTTATAAGTTAAATATTATGTATTCCATGATCTTTATCATGTTTAAAGGAAAATCTTATATTAGCTTTACAAACTCCAAACCGACATAAAATGAGAACTATCTACGCAGTATTATTACTTTGTTTTGTCCTTTTTAACTGTGATAACAAATCGAAAAAAGAGGAAAAAGGGTTTACCTACGAAAACGAAACGACCTCTACAGAATCTGAGAAATCTAAACAAGAGACAAGCACTCCTGAATCCATAGCAGTCGATATGTCTAATAAAGGCATTGGCCCAATACAGACGATGGATATCTCTAAAAAAATTGATAAAAAATTGGCTAAAAACGGGAAAGAGACATTTTATAAACTCTGTACGGCTTGCCATAGACCTGATAAGAGGTTCATAGGCCCAGCTGTAGCTGGAATTTTAGACAGACGTTCTCCTGAATGGGTTATGAATATGATTTTAAACCCTGTTGAAATGATTCAAAAAGACCCCATAGCAAAAGCTTTAATGGTCGAGTATAATGGCGCACCGATGCCCAATCAAGGACTCTCTGAAGACGATGCAAGAGCTATCTTAGAGTATTTTAGAACCCTAAAACAGTAAAACCTTACTCCTAGAATAAATTATTGGCAACCTAACAAATGTCATGTTTTCTACTTGAAATGAAGTCTACTTTTGAGTTTCCTTAAAAGAAGACAAAAATATCCTTTATTATAAAAACGCAATGAATACAATAGAAAACAAAACCGTAGCCGATATCGTTTCTCAAAATATAAAAACAGCACATATCTTTAAAAAATATGGTATCGACTTTTGTTGTGGTGGCGGCATAACCATACAAAAGGCATGTGAGAAAAAAGACTTAGACTACAATCTTTTAGCTAAAGAACTTTTAGAAGTTGACACGCCCTCTAAAGCATACGACTATAACTCTTGGGAATTAGATTTTTTAATTGATCATATTATTAATATCCACCATAGTTATGTAGAAGAATCCATTCCTTTAATTTTGGGGTATTCTAATAGAGTTGCTAAAGTGCATGGTCATCATTACACCGAGGTCGTTGAAATAAATAAACTATTTACCGAAGTTGCAAATGAATTAGCTGCGCATCTAAAAAAAGAGGAATTGATATTATTTCCACACATAAAAAAGCTGTTAAAACTAAAAACACAAAACGCCGCTGTAGAGACACCTCCATTTAAAACAGTAAACAACCCAATACAAATGATGGAGGAAGAACATGAAACTGCAGGCGATATTTTTAAAACCATAGCAGAACTAACCAACAACTATACCCCACCAGAAGGTGCTTGCAATACTTTTAAAGCGCTCTATGCCAAACTTGAGGAGTTTGAACAGGATTTGCATCAGCATATTCATTTAGAAAACAATATTCTGCACAGAAAAGCAAAAGCTCTAGAATTAAGCTTTAATTAAACACCAGTAAATAAGAGGTGTTCGTATAACGAAAAGGTTAATAGCAATTGCGAAACCAGACTTTCTGCCATTCGCGCCTTAAGATTAAAAACGACACCTCTTCTGCTAGTTTTATAGTATCGTCTCCTTGTAAAGATTTTATAGCTTTTTCAGGAACATCAATTATGTACAATAAGTTCAAATAATCGGCAAATTTCTCTTGAATGAGTTTGTAGACGGCTTCATGAAGTAGTAGTTTTAAACTGGATGGTAAAATATCCTCATGAAAGTCTAAATCTAAGTTAGCCAACAAGAAGTCTTTGTTCAGTTGGTGCACTAACTTTTTATATAAATTTAGATGGTTGGCTTCTTCTACTAAAGCATCAAAAGTTGAGGGTAATTGCATTATACACTTCTACGCATTAATCCGTTCCCAAAATCTATGAGTAACTGTTTTTTGTCTTTAGAAATATTCAAATGTTCTAAAGCAGCAAATGCTTTTTTGGTATAATCCTCAACCGCTTGTTTAGTGGCTTCACTGGCTCCTGTAGTCTTAAAAAGCTCTTTAACTACAAAAACTTTTTCATCTGTCTTATCTGTTTCAGAATTAAATAGTTTAACGAGCCTTGAGCGTTCATTTTCAGATGCAAACTCTAGAGCCTTGAGATATAGATAGGTTTTTTTGTTTTCAATAATATCACCCCCAACTTGTTTACCAAAGGTTTCGGGATTACCAAAAGCATCCAGATAATCATCTTGCAATTGAAACGCAATACCTAAATGTCTTCCAAATTCATAAATGTAATCTTGGTCTTGCTCTGAAGCACCAGCAATAATGGCTCCCATTTTCATTGCGGCCGCCACTAAAACAGATGTTTTGTATTCAATCATTTTAAGATACTCGGGGATGGTAACATCGTTTCTGTTCTCGAAATCGACATCGTATTGTTGCCCTTCACATACCTCGATAGCCGTTTTACTTAACAATTTGCTTAATGCCTTATAAACACCAGGCTCGTAATCCTCTAATAACTGATACGTAAGGATAAGCATGGTATCACCCGATAAAATTCCCGTATTTATATCCCATTTTTCATGCACAGTGGTATGACCTCGGCGAAGCGGGGCATCATCCATAATATCGTCATGCACAAGTGTGAAATTATGAAAGACTTCCACACTAGCTGCAGCGGGAAGGGCCTCTTTATGATGTCCGCCAAAAATATCGGCGGTCATTAAAGTTAAAACAGGACGTAGCCGCTTACCTCCTAGATTTAAAATATAGGCTATGGGTTCGTATAATCCTTTGGGTTCTTTGGCAACAGAAGATTTGGTGTACGCGTTCAAGAAAGACAAAAACGCTTCTTGGTATTTTTCTATAGATAGCATTAAACAAAAATAAAGCAATTCAATGTATTAAAATACTATAAGGTAAACTAAGTGTTAAAAAAACGTAAAACTTAGGAAACTTTTTTTGTTTTATAAGTTTCCGCTCTATATTTGCACCCTGATTATGAGAGAAAAGATAATACACAAGGCAGCCGATTTATTTTTAAATTTTGGATTTAAAAGTGTTACCATGGATGATATTGCCAACGAAATGGCCATATCCAAAAAAACCATATACGTACACTTTGCCAACAAAACAAAACTAGTCGAGGCCGTAACTTTTTCAATTTTTGAAAATGTGTGCGAGGGAATTGATGGTATTTGTAATACTTCAGAAAACCCTATACAGGAGCTTTACGATATAAAAATGTTTGTGTTACATTATTTAAAGAACGAGAAAAGCTCACCCCAGTTTCAATTAAAAAAGTATTATCCGCAAATACATACTCAACTTACATTAAAGCAATTCGATAAAATGTATGGCTCGGTTAAAGACAGCCTGCAAAATGGTATAGATACAGGCTTGTTTAGACAGGCTATTGATGTGGACTTTATTGCTAGGATGTATTTTAACGGAATGACCGGTATTAAAGACCAAACTATTTTCCCTTTAGACAGATTTGACATGGAATACCTAATCGAAAGTTATTTGGAATATCATTTAAGAGCCATTGTTACCGATAAGGGACTGGAAATACTAAATACGTTTACTAAAGAAAATCAATCATAAAACAAAGCCATAATGAGCATATCATTTTGGTAATGTGGAACTATTAAATCAAAATCAAAACATGAAAAACAAACTAATTTTAACACTTAGTTTATTTTGCACACTCTTTGTCTTTTCTCAGGAAAGTACCCATAGTTTTACTCTAGAAAAAGCTGTTGACTATGCCTTAGAGCATAATAGAAATGCTAAAAATGCTTCTTTAGATATACAAGCTGCAGAGAAGCAAAAATGGGAAGCCACAGCAACCGGACTACCGCAAATAAGTGCAAGTATAGACTATCAAAACTTTTTAAAGCAACCGGTTTCTGTTATTCCTGCCGAATTTTTTGGTGGAAACCCCGGAGAGTTCGCTGAAGTCATATTTGGTACCCAACAAAACGTTAATGCCTTTGCTAAAATTGACCAGAAAATTTTTGACGGTTCTTACCTAGTTGGGCTTCAATCGGCCAAAGTGTTTTTAGAGATTTCTAAAAATGCCAAAGAAAAAACAGATTTAGAAGTCCGTAAAGCAGTAATAAACGCTTACGGAAATGTTCTTCTTGCCGAGGAAAGCATCAAGATTTTAGAACGCAATATTAAACTTCTTAAGGAAAACCTAGATGAAACTACCAAGATTTACAAAAACGGTTTGGAAGAAGAAGAAAGTGTAGAACAACTACAAATTACACTCTCTAGTGTTGAGAGTAATTTAAACAACACTTCTCGATTAAAGTCTTTAGCTTACCAAATGCTCAACATCACGTTAGGCCTTGATATTAATTCCAATACCATTTTAATGGATAACTTGGAAAGTTTAACGTCGCAACACATTAACTTATCTTTATTAAGCACCGAGGATAATATTGAAAACAGCGTAGACTATAGAATCGCCAAAAACGATGAAAAATCGAAAGAACTCCTCCTTAAATTAGAGAAGAGTAAAGCCTTACCTACGCTAAATGCTTTCTTAAACGGTGGTTATTCTTCTTTTAGTAATGAGTTCAATTTTACAGATAGCAATCAGCCTTGGTTTGGATCCTCGCTTTTGGGAATTAACATGCGCGTACCCATATTTAGTAGTTTAGGCAGAAGTGCCGCAACTCAGCGTGCTAAAATAAACCTTGAAAAAGCCAAACAAGATTTATCTGAAGTTGAGCAAAAACTAAAACTTCAAATTGCATCTGCAAAAAGTAACTATCAATTTGCAATCGAAGATTACGAAAACAAAAAAAGCAACTTAAACCTTGCCGAGCGTATAGAATCTAAAAACCAAACTAAGTTTTTTGAAGGCATAGCGTCAAGTTTTGAGTTAAGACAAGCACAAAATCAGCTCTACAGCTCACAGCAAGAATACTTGCAATCTATGCTCGATGTTATCAATAAAAAAGCAGAATTAGAAACTGTACTAAACACCGTTAATAATAACTAAATATCAATCATAAAATGAAAAAAATATATTCACTATTTATCGTTGCTACTTTACTAGTTTCTTGTGGAGGCGATAAAAACGTTTCAGTTGAAGACCTGATAACTTCAGGAGATTTAAAAGAAATAAGAGCTAAGAAAGCCGCTTTAGACGAAGAACAAAAAACGCTTAGCGCTAATATTAAACTTTTAGAAGATAAAATAAAAGAACTGGACCCTCAGCAAAAAATACCTTTAGTGACCACTTTTAAAACTAACGAAGAAGTATTTACACACTTTGTGGAACTTCAAGGGAATGTAACCACCAAACAAAATGTAGTAATTAATGCTGAATTTGGAGGTGTACTAACCCAAGTTTACGTAAAAGAAGGACAGCGTGTTTCCAAAGGACAATTGTTAGCCAAAATTGATGATGGCGGACTAAGCCAACAGCTCACTCAAATAGAAATCCAAAGAGATTTAGCCAAAACAACTTTTGAACGCCAAGAAAGACTATGGAACCAAAAAATAGGTAGCGAACTACAATATTTACAAGCTAAAGCTAGCTACGAAGCTAAGCTACAAGCTGCAAAACAACTAAAACAGCAAATTGCCAAAACAAAAGTAACGGCCCCATTTACGGGTACAATCGATGATATCATTTCAGACCCAGGTACAGTAGTTGCTCCAGGGCAATCACCAATTTTTAGAATTGTTAATCTTAAAGATATGTATATCGAAACCGATGTTCCAGAAAGTTATATTTCTAGCATAACCAAAGGAAAAGAGGTTATCGTAGATTTCCCTATCCTCGGAAAAGAGATAGACACAAAAATACGTCAAGCAGGAAACTTTATAAATCCAGCAAACAGGACGTTTAAGATTCAAGTGCCTATAGATAATACAACAGGGTTAATCAAGCCAAACCTTACTGCAAAACTTAAAATAAACGATTATACCAGTGAAAAAGCCATACTTATTCCTTTAAGTATTATTTCAGAAAATGCAAAGGGCGAGCAGTATGTATATACTATTATCGACAAAGCCAATAGTAAAGGTAAGGTTAAGCGCGTTATTATAACTCCTGGTAAAACCCAAGGTGACGATATAGAAATTTTATCTGGACTTACTAGCAATATGGAAGTAATTAATGATGGTGCAAGGACTGTAAAAGACGGACAAGAGGTAAAGGTTAAAGCCATGAATCAGGGATAAGACAAGCAACAAAATAGTTGTCATTCCTGCGAAGGTAGGAGTCTATAAAAGATTAACAATCAACATAATGTGGATTCCCGCTTACACAGGAATGACAAAAAAGATATAATCATGAGCAAAAAGAAAAAAAACAATAAAAAGGTAGATAAGGAATTTGGCTTATCATCATGGGCTATTGGTAACAAAACCACCATGTATGTTTTAATTGCCGTAATTCTTATTCTAGGTGCTGGCGCATATTTTGGTATGCCTAGAGAAAACTTTCCGGAAATAAAGGAAACTAAAATCTATATTAGTTCTGTTTATCCCGGGAATACTGCCGAAGATATAGAAAAACTAATCACAGACCCAATCGAAGACCGGCTTAAAACGGTGAGCAACGTTGTAGAAATAACCTCAACATCTCAAGAAGATTACTCTATAGTTGTCGTTGAATTCGATGAAGATATTTCGGTAGAAGCGGCCAAACAAAAAGTAAAAGACGAAGTTGACTCTGAAACAGCAAGCGAAGACTGGCCAACGTTTAATGGCGCAAAGGTAGAACCAAATGTTTTCGACCTTAGTATGTCTGAAGAAATGCCTATTCTTAACATTAACATCTCTGGTGATTATCCCGTAGAAAAGCTGAAAGAATACGGTGAATATCTTGAGGAAGAAATTGAAGGGTTGCTTGAAATCAAACAAGTTGATATTCGTGGCGCTCAAGACAAAGAGGTTGAAGTCGCTGTAGATATCTACAAAATGATGGCGGCTAAAGTAAGTTTCGATGATATCATAGGTACGATAAGCCGTGAGAATATGACCATGTCTGCCGGCAACTTAATTGCGAGTGGCCAACGCAGAACAATTAGGATTATTGGCGAAATAGAAGACCCTAAAGAACTTGAGAGTTTTGTTGTAAAATCAGAACACAATAACCCTATTTACCTAAAAGACATTGCCAAAGTCTCTTTTAGAGAAGAAGACCGAACCACTTACGCCAGAGAATTTGGTCATCCTGTGGTTATGTTAGATGTTAAAAAACGTGCCGGTAAAAACATGGTTGCCGCCGCAGAACAAATTCAGGAGATTGTTAAAACAGCTATTGCAGAGGTTTTTCCTCCAGATTTAGAAGTTTCCATCTCTAACGATCAATCGTCTAAAACCATTGGTCAAGTTGATGATTTGGTAAACAATATCATATTTGGAATCTTACTTGTGGTTACTGTACTTATGTTCTTCCTTGGGTTCAAAAATGCCCTTTTCGTTGGTTTTGCAATTCCTATGTCGATGTTCATGTCACTTATGATCTTAAGTTTTATGGGCTTCACCATGAATACCATGATTCTTTTTGGACTGATTATGGGACTTGGAATGCTTGTAGATAATGGTATTGTTTTGGTTGAAAACGTTTATCGTCTCATGAGTGAGGAAGGCCTATCTAGAATCGAGGCCGCCAAAAAAGGGATTGGCGAAATTGCCTTTCCCATCATAATTTCTACCGCTACCACTGTGGCTGCTTTTATTCCTTTGGGAATGTGGCCTGGGGTTATGGGTGAATTCATGATTTATTTCCCAAAAACATTAGGTGTGGTACTTGGCTCGTCATTATTCGTTGCTATTTTCTTCAATTCGGTTTTGGTATCTCGCTACATGACAATCGAAGACAAAGAAATGCCGCTTAAGAACATCATCCAATTATCGCTTATTATTGGAGGTATAGGTTTGTTAATACTCCTTTTTGGAGGTAGCGCAAGAGGTTTGGGTACGGTTATGATTTTTACTGTTATTCTACTATGGCTGTACCGAATTGCCCTAAGAAATTGGGCTAACGGATTCCAGAATAAAGTCCTTCCAAAATGGGAAGCCTTTTATGAAAAAGTGTTACGTGGTGCCTTTAAAGGCCGATGGCCAATTGCAATTACGGTTGGTACTTTCGCTTTGTTAATCATTGCCTTTATGGGCTTCGGAATGTCCATTGAAAGCCAGCGCACCAAAGTGGAATTTTTTCCAGACAATACACCTAACCAGATTATAGTATACATAGAATACCCCGAGGGTACAGATATTACTAAAACAAATGCCATTACCAAGGACATTGAAAAGCAGGTTTATGAAATTATAAAGAGTTCGGAATATATGGACGGTAATTTTAATTTCTTAACCGAGAGTGCCGTATCTCAAGTTGGTGAAGGTGCTGGAAATCCGCAAACAGATGGTGGTTCGCAAGCTGAAATGCCTCATCGCAGTAAAATTACGGCTACTATGCGCGAGTACAAATTCCGAAAAGGTGCCGATAGTAATGAACTCCTTAAAAAAGTACAGGAAGAACTAAAAGACATTTATCCCGGTGTAGCGATTTCGGTCGAAAAAGACCCTATTGGTCCGCCTGTTGGATACCCCATAAATATAGAACTGGAAGGTGATGATTATTCCGAATTAATTGCAACCGCAGAGAAAATGCGAAACTTTATTAATTCCAAGAATATTCAAGGTATCGACGAATTAAAAATCGATGTAAACAAGTCTAAACCTTCCATGCAAGTTGTGGTAGACCGCAAAAAAGCAGGGGAACTGGGCGTTAATGCCGGACAAGTAGGACAGCAATTACGAAACTCTATTTTTGGAGCTAAAGCGGGTATCTATAAAGAAGATGGTGAAGACTACGATATTTATGTGCGTTTTAATGAAGAAAACAGATATAATACCAGTGCGCTTTTCAACCAAAAAATTACGTTCAGGGATATGGCTACAGGGCAAATAAAGGAGATTCCTGTTTCTGCCGTAACCAAACAAAGCAATGCCTCTGGATATAATGCTATAAAGCATAGAGATGTTAAACGTGTGGTAACCTTATACTCTGCACTGGCTCCAGGGTTTACAGATGCAGCGGCCATTGTTTCACAAATTCAGGCAGAAATGGATAATTTCACCGAGCAACCCGAAACTGTTAAAGTAGATTATACAGGGCAAATTGAAGAACAAGCAAAACAAATGAGTTTCTTAATGGGTGCGTTTTTCGCTGGCTTAGGTTTAATTTTCTTCCTATTGATTTTCCAATTTAACTCAGTATCAAAACCCGCTATTATTATGCTCGCTATTTTCTTAAGCTTAATTGGTGTGTTTGGAGGATTGATCATTACCGGAAAACCATTCGTTATCATGATGACCATGATGGGAATCATCTCACTTGCAGGAATTGTTGTAAATAACGGTGTGGTACTTTTAGATTACACCCAACTATTAATTGATAGACGAAAACACAAACTGGATTTAGAGGACAATCAATATCTAGATACAGAAGATTTAATTGAAGCTATTGTTAAAGGTGGTAAAGCACGTTTACGTCCGGTTTTATTAACGGCCATAACCACAATTTTAGGGTTAATTCCGTTAGCAACAGGATTGAATATAAACTTCTTTACACTATTTAGCGACTTTAATCCTAACATTTATGTTGGTGGAGATAATGTTATTTTCTGGGGGCCTCTGGCTTGGACCGTAATATACGGCTTATTCATTGCTACCTTCCTAACATTAATAGTTGTTCCCATATTATTCTATTTGGTGACTAAAATTAAAATGCGTTTGTTTAAAAATAGAGCTGTACAAACAACAGCTGTAGTTGAGCAAGCCGAATTTAATATAGAAGGCGCTTAAAAGCCACCAAAAAAACCATACCAAAAGGAGCCACAATTTATCATGTGGCTCCTTTTGTTTTTTACAAGTCCTATTGCACAACAAATACCAAGTAAATACCATAGTTTTTACAAAAAACATTAAATTTGCCCTCTATTTGAGGTACTGAACCAAATTCAGCATATAACGAATATCATGATTGATAAATTAAAAGAACTCATAGCCGAAGCCGAAGCATTTTCTGCACAAACGAAAGATGAAGTAGAAGCCTTCCGTATTAAATACCTTGGTAAAAAAGGGCTATTAAACGACTACTTTGCCGAGTTTAAAAATGTAGCAAACGAGCAAAAGCGTGAGTTTGGACAAACTATTAATCAGTTAAAGAAAACAGCCGAAGACAAAGTAAAAGCCTTAAGAGATGAGCTTGAAAGCAAGGAAGAAGTTAAAGGTATTTACGGCGATTTATCGCGCCCTGGTGAGCCTATTCAAATAGGTGCACGCCACCCTATTTCTTTAGTAAAAAATCAGATTATTGATATTTTTTCGCGTATTGGTTTTAATGTAAGCGAAGGGCCAGAAATTGAAGACGACTGGCACAACTTTACCGCATTAAACTTGCCAGAATACCATCCGGCTCGCGATATGCAAGACACCTTTTTTATTCAAACAGATCCAGATATTCTACTAAGAACACACACCAGTTCTGTTCAGGTGCGTTATATGGAAAACAATAAGCCGCCTATTAGAACGATTTCTCCCGGAAGAGTGTATAGAAACGAGGCCATATCGGCACGTTCGCACTGCTTTTTCCATCAGGTGGAAGGACTTTATATTGACAAGGATGTTAGTTTTGCCGACTTAAAACAAACCCTTCAGTATTTTACGACTGAAATGTTTGGAAAATCTGAGATACGTTTACGCCCATCGTACTTCCCGTTTACAGAGCCTAGCGCCGAAGTTGATGTGTATTGGGGCCTAAAAACAGAAACCGATTACCGTATTACCAAAGGTACCGGTTGGTTAGAGATTATGGGCTGTGGTATGGTAGACCCTAATGTTTTAGAAAACTGTGGTATCGATTCTAAGGAATACTCTGGTTTTGCCTTCGGGATGGGCATAGACCGTATTGCCATGCTACTACACCAAATTGGAGATATTCGCTTATTGAGTGAAAACGACGTACGCTTTTTAGAGCAGTTTAAGAGCGCTTTGTAAAATTCTTTTTTTGCAGTTTTTGGTTAGATAGGCTACTCTAGTAGGTTAGATATTTTTATTCCTTTTTTTTCATTTCCATTGGGTCAAATCCGTACATAAATTTATTCAACTGTCCGTTCGAGCTTTCCAATCCAACTATATCCATCAATTGCTCAATATAAACACAAACCATTTCTCGATCTTCTGTGTCTAATTCCAGATCGTTTTCTCTAAATCTTGAAAGTCCAATTCTAATCTGTTTTTGATAATCTTTGTCAGTCGCATTTTCAGATTCCGCAACGGTTTTAAAGTCAGATGCAATTTGATTAATTTTCTTTGTAAAAATTGGTCGCAATTTTTCGTCTGTAATTCCTGGGTAATAATTCGGATAGGGTTGAGCAACAAATTTTTTCTTTGCAATGAATTCCGCAAATTGCTCATTAGCATTTTCAGGTGTTTTCATTTCAGTTGCTTTTTGTCCACAAGCAGATAAGGTTAAAAAAAATATGAAAATTTGGATGTACTTCGTCATTTCTCAAATTGTAGCTAACGGTTCAGTATGACCATCAGTTAAGGGTTAATATGCGTTAATTTTCTGTTTAGAATTGTTGTTAGCAATTTTTTTATACGGTGTTGCCCAAAGTATTTTTTATTGCGTTATTATTTCTTTTATTTTTTTCAGTCCGCTATCTGATAAGTTTCCCCATTTCATTGTTTTAGTCGATGGTGTGGAATAGGTTTGTCTTAAGTCAGAATCTAATTCCGTAATTCCAATTATATTTTTTTCGGAATCGTAAAATACGATTGTTTTATGTTTTACAAATGTTCCTATTTCTCCCCAACGATATGATGATGAATCGTTTAGTATTTTAGTAAGTTTTTTAGCTTTAGTAGAATTCAGTTTTTGGTCTGCTGAAAAGAAGTTTCCAAAAATTTTAGCAGAATTCAATTCGGCTTTGGGGAATTCTATTCCGTTTGTTTTTTCTCTTAAAACGTCTGTATTGTATGTCAGTTTATCTTCGTCAGTTCCATTTTGAAAGTCAGAATACTTTTCTCTCAACTCGTTTCTTACTTTTTCAAAGTTCGGATAGGTGAAAAACCGGTATCCTAACAAGAATAAAACTCCGATTAATAAGTATTTAAGGTTTCTAATTTTCATATTGTGGACAACGGTTTTGTGTATGGTTTCGATGCATGTTTGGTTACTAAGTTATTAGATATTACTGGTGTTAGTTCGGTACGAGGATTTTCCGAAAGGAAAATCAGAAGCCAGCAAATGAGCAACTAACTTTGATTTAGCTAAAACTAGCTATTTTTTTTAAACGTTGTTGTAGCCAGTTTTTGTTCAATTTAATTTCCACCATTTTGGTTTTTTCGATTTTTCCCAACGTTTAAATCTTTTGTCCAATATTGGCTTAAATTTTTCATAGTTCTCCCAATTATCCTGGATATGATAAAGTGTTGGTAAATTGGTTCCTAATATTTTAGAATAGTCGTCTAAAAACTTTCCCTTTTGATAGTAGTAATAGCTGAATTCATTTCCCAATTCAGTCAAGTCATCGTCCATTAAAACACCGTCAAGATTCTCTTCAAAAAATTCAGCACCGGTCAATTCCTTTCTTTTTACTTTAGATATTTCTATGCTTAGATGGTCATCTCCATTTGTATCGAAAATTCCATTTTCAATAATCCAAGTTAAATAAAAACCTGTATGAACGTATCCTTGAAATATGTCAAGCTCATCGGGGAATTCTCCTCTAAAATGCCATTTTGCTTTATCATAAACCCCATTAAAATCACTTGGTATTTGTTTTGATTTGACTTCAAAATATTTTTTATCGAGAAATTCCTGTTTTATCTTATTTGCTTCAATAATGGCATTTTCAATTGTTCCGCAATGCTTTCCCCATTTTGGCCCTCCATTTTTTTTAAGTTTTCCTTCTCGGACGTTCAAAATTTCTTTGTCAACTTCTATTTCTACAAAGTCTGTTGATACTCTATTTTTCTTTTCTAAACGAATTCTCATTTAATTGGCTACAACATAAGAATATACTCCCCAAGGAGTATATATCTATTATACACCATCAAATATACATAATTACCTACAAGAACCAGATAAATGAGAACAATAAACTACAAACCGTAACTTTCTTTAGCACTTTTAATCTGTGCTTCTTCTGTAGTTTCAGGATACAAAACGTATCTAGGTGCTAAAATGGGTTTTGCGGTGTCTACGGTTATTTTAAAAATACTTGAAAACGGAAACTGGCCTTGTGTTATTTCTAGCAGTGGTTTTTCTAAAACTTCAAATTCGGTATCATGTTTAGAAACAACCTTAGCCTTCCCTTTCAATTGATAGCCTTTTTGAACCAATACGTCAATAAAACTAAGGCAAACCATTGAGTTTTCATTGATGTTCTTTGCTGTTTGCGGAGAGGCAACATTTGCAATGATAATAGTATCATCGCCATAAACCGTAAAAATTTCTTTGGGAGACACATTGGGGACGTTTTCTAAAGACGAGGTAGCCAACCAACAAAGTACACTGGCCTCTACATAATGTGTTATGTTTTCCGTTAGTTTCATTTTACGAGTTTTAACCTAAATAGCTTAAACGAATTTAGAGGATTTATTTCAAAACCAATTATTTAAAACCCCTATTTTTGCAAATCTAAATCAAGCGCATAAAATGAAAAAGGATATTGAAATTCCGCAAGTTGAAGGAGTATACATTGCTGTAGTTAACGAATATAACGAAGTTTACAAATCTCAAGATTGGAATGCTTACATAATTAATGATAAGGATGTGGATTTAGATATGGTGATTATTGTAACCAGTGGCTACTCCGAGAATAAAACCACATCGGTTTTTAGAAAGCGATTGGACAAACTGCCTAAAAAAAGCTATGCTAAAATTGAGCTGATGCAGGAATCGCTGTTCGCTTTAAACAACACCTTTAAAGTCTCTTTTTTTGAGGACAACAAAATGTTCGATAAAACCTATCTCTTTAGAAAGAACACCATTAATTTAAGAGCCTTACAGCCCATCCCGTTAATGGCTGTTAAAGGTGTTTTGGTGAAGTAAGTATTAGTTTTTAACCCTTCCGACTTTATTACGACTTTAGGTCGCAATAAACCCACCTTACCTTAAAAAAGGGGAAGGAGTTTCCTTTAAATCAATTTTTTATCTATATATGGATTCTCCTCCTTAAAAAAGGAGGAGTGGCTTCAATTTTTTAAAAAATTGAAGTCGAGGTGGTTGTAATCATCTAAAACTATGGCTTATCTCCTGAAGCACAAAAGCCAAATCTTCGAATATCATTTTATTTTCGAATCGTATTACTTTGAATCCTAAATATTCTAATCGCCTTGTTCGTTCTAAATCATAATTCTGTTGAGCGAAATCTAAATGAACAGCACCATCTAATTCAATAATTAGTTTTTCCTGCGGACAATAAAAATCGACTATAAAATGTTCGATACTGTGCTGTCGTCTGAATTTTCGACCTCCTAATTGTTTTAGCTGTAAATGTTTCCAGAGTGTTGCCTCTGCTGAAGTTAAGTGTTTACGGAGGTGTTTTCGGCGCTCTTCTAGCTGTTTTAGGTTGTGGATGTTTTTCATGATATTCAACTGTAAATATACACTTATCCCTTCCGTCTTTATTCCGATAAAAATTGGGATAAAGCCACCTTCCCTTAAAAAGGGAAGGAATTACTAAGCAAAAATTAGTTCAGCTTTTCAGTTAATTTTTTGAAGACTTTTTTAGGGCTTTTCCCCTCGTATAAAATGGCATAAACCGCATTTATTATTGGTATGCGCGTTCTCTTATTATTTCTCTCGTATAGTTGATGCGCACTTTTGGTAGCGTAATAACCCTCGGCCACCATGTTCATTTCCATCTGTGCAGATTTTACGGTGTAGCCTTTTCCGATCATATTACCAAACATTCGATTTCTCGAAAAGGTAGAATATCCTGTAACTAATAAATCGCCCAAATAAGCCGAATTATTAATGTTTCGTTTCATTTTATGGCGCTTCTTTATAAAACGGTTCATTTCACGAATGGAGTTGCTCATAAGTACACTCTGAAAGTTATCGCCATAGCCCAAACCATGAGCAATACCTGCTGCAATAGCATAAATATTCTTCAGCATCACGGCATATTCCACGCCTATAACATCATCGCTTACCTTGGTATTAATGTAATTAGAGGCCAAACTCTTGGCTATTTTCTTGGCCTTATCAATATCTGAACACGATATGGTAAGATACGATAACCGCTCTAACGCCACCTCTTCGGCATGACAAGGCCCTGCAATTACCGCGATATTCTCATAGGGTAAATCATAAAACTTATGGAAATGCTCTCCAACCAATAATCCCGACTCTGGCATGATACCCTTTACGGCAGAGACAATGGTTTTTTTGGATATATCTACTGTAAGTTTATCAAGTTCTGTATGAATAAATGCCGACGGAATAACAAAGAATAAAACATCGGCCCACTCGGCTATTTCATTAATGTCGTTACTTAGCTTTAACTGCTCTAGGTGAAACTCAACCGAACTTAAATAATTAGGGTTGTGCTGCTCTCTTAAAATGTGTTCTTTAGTATACACACTGCGCATGTACCAACCTACCTCATCTACATTTTCACATAGCATTTTTACTATGGCTGTTGCCCAACTTCCTCCACCAAAAACCGCATATTTCAAAGGTTTATCCATAAAAACTATTCTCGTTTATGGCTCTAAAAGTACATAAAATTATTAAAGCCCTTAATCCAAAATTCTTCTAAAACCATTTTTTTGGCACGCGTTTTGAATTCCATAATGCAGAAACCCTAAAACATGTAAGATATGAAGACTCTAAAACTATTTTTTGCATTTGCTTTATCTGCGACACTATTTACATCGTGTTATACAGAAGTTCTTGTTGATGATATTGTAGATGAACCACGTATCTCTGTTAACCAATTACTTAGTTCTTATGAATTGTGGTACGTAGATATTGGAGCTACTCAGGGTTATGGCGAAACGCCTTTCTTGCAAAAAGCCTTTACGATATCATTTCGTGGTGGTATTGTTTACGCCAACAATAATATTGTAGGCCTTGGAAATAGTGGCGGTGGTTTTGGAATTGATGTTGCCGAGTATGATGCTTACGATATGATTCTTGATGTAAATCATGATTTAGATGGGTTTTCTACTTTCGATGTTTTTCAAGTAGACCATAATACCATTGAATTGTATAACCCCGATAATGACACTTCCTACTTTTTAGATGGCTACCAAAGAAACGATTTTGATTACGATTTTGTTTTCTATGATAATATTCATTATTTCTTGCAGGAATACGAGGCTTGGGAAAAAGTTTATACCAGTGATTTTGGTGCGTTAAACGAGTTTGACAATGAAAACTTTTTGCAGTTTTTAGCTGGCGGAAATGATTCTGAATTTAGAAGTTCACAAGATGTAACGGGTACAAATGTAAACCGCCTTGTGTGGGATTATACAGGATTATACGGTGTTGGTAATGTCACCAATAATATGTACCTAAAAACTTTAACATTAGATTATGATTATTTCGACAATGAATATTTTGAATTGACCGTTATTGATGATGAAACCATAGAGTTATTTCACCCGGCGTCTGAGACCGTGTATGAATTTAAAGGTAGGGGCTACATACAGTTCCTCAAGAATGCTGACGCCAAAGGGAAAACAAATTCTAAAGTTGAAAAGAAACGAAAGTTTAAAAATAAAAGGGTAGACAACCCTAGAGAAAACACAAGAACATAATATTATTTGGTTGGTTATTTAGTTTGGGGACCGTTTAAAGCAACTTCGCTTTAGGCGGTTTTCTTTTTTGTTTCCTTATCGATTCGTGTATGAAAAGTTGCGTATTTGCGCCCGAAGGTTCTTCGAAGGAAAATTAGAGTGTCCAATACGTATTAACTTTTGATTTTGGTTAAATTATACATTATTGGCCATAGTCTTTTCAATTTTTGATTTCAACTCTTCTATTTCATTTTCATTGTAGAAAAAATCTATATTATCATTTAAAATTCTATTAAACAAAGGTTTAAATACAAAGTTGTCTTTTAGTTTTTTGTTGTTTTCGAATAAATAGTTTACAATTTTTTTAGCTTCATCTGTTTGATTAATTTTCTGTAGTATTCTAACAATTGATAGCATATGTTGCCCTCCCATAATATTCTCTTCGTTTAGAAAGTCAACTGAGTTATTCTTTATTTTTTCCAAATTGATTTTATCGAAGGGTAATGGGAAATTTGTAAAATTATTTAGAAAATTTAAAGCTTGATTGTTAAAAGCTTGTAATATATATTTAATAGTTTCTATTGCCTCATTTTCACTATTGCCATAGTAAAAAATAGGGTTTTCATTTGGGAGCGTTATTCTTTTAACAAGAAAACAGTCATGGACTTTCATTTTGTTAATATTCTTTTTTAACCAATATGATGCTGGTAAAAAATCAAGATGAACACCTACAAATATTTCACAGCCACCACCATATTTTGTAGCAGATAATTCAAAAATATGAATATATCCATTGTCTAACTTTTTTATAAATTTAAACCCAGAACCTATAAATCCAAATTTTCTAATTTTTGGAGAAAGATGTTTGGTTAATATCTTTTTAAATCCAGCAGTTTTTAAACTTAATGGCAGTATAAAATTAAAATAATTCATGTATTCTTCATGACTGCTCCATTCCTCTATTTTTAAGAACCTTTTTGGTAAATTACTTGAATTCATTTGGTTACAGCTAATGTTTGGATATGAATCATTTTAATTATGTATATCTTGGTTCTTGCTTGTCAGAAGGCAAGAACGAACGTTATTGGAAATTTATATAAGAATAAGCGATTAAAGCGCCCTGACCAATAATTCAGCAGTCGCAGGATTTGTAGCCAGAGGTACATTGTGTACATCGCACAAGCGCATGAGCATGATTACATCTGGTTCGTGTGGGTGTTTCTCTAACGGATCTCTAAAAAAGATGACCATTTTACAGATACCTTCGGCTACCCTTGCCGCAATTTGAGCATCACCACCCAAAGGTCCTGATAACATTTTAGTGACTTCAATCCCTGCATTCTCAACCTTTCCACCTGTTGTTCCTGTTGATATTATAGAGATGTTCTTTTCTTGTAATTTTTCTTTGTGTTGATTTAAAAACTGAACCATATCAGCTTTTTTACCATCGTGTGCAATTATTGCTATTTCCATTTCATTAAATTTTAACTTGTAAGACCTGTGTTAAATTCATTAACCATACTTTTAATAATAGCTTTGGTATCGCCTTCTTTTAAACTTTCAAAAGAGACGTAACCACGGTAATTACTCGCCTGAATAATTTGAGCTATTCGTTTTAAATCTGCAGGAACTTTAGTGCTATCCTTTTGTTTTACATGTTCTTTTACAAAATAATAGTTGGCGTAGGGTGCGAGATTTTCAATTTCTTTATACGGGTCATCAGATGGGAGACTTCCACAGTCCAGTATTAACCCAAACCACTCTGAATTTACCCTTTCTAACACGTCGATAACTTCAGAGCTAGTAAATAAAAATTCATCATGATTCTGTAGCCCTACTATCACACCGTTTTCCGCTCCATATTTAGCGCAAGTCTTAAAATCATCAATCATCCATTGCTTTATGTCCTCTTTAGGATATGCTTTACTTTTATCTCTCCCAGTAAACACTCTCATAATTGGAGAACCCAATTTAGAAGATACTTCAAGCCAATTTTTGATGAGCGCAATATCCTTGTTTCGGTTTTCAGTATTTGGTGTTGCAAAATCATTTCGAACGCCTGTCCAAGAAATATCTAGCCCCAAATTTAGTGCGTGTCTCTTTAACTTAAAAAGTTCCTCATTGGTAGGCTTCTCGGGGTAGGAATCAAAATAATAACCTGTTAAATCTACAGCATCCATACCAATTTCTGCTGCATAGTCCATCATATCGAAAAAAGTCATGGTGCCACTTCGCAATTCTGAATTAAACGAATACGCATTGATACTATACTGCAACCTTGATACTTTTCTTTTTGGAGAAGTTCCCGTATGTGCTAAAAGTCTATTGGCTCCTAAAACAATAGGGGTAAGCATTAAACCCCGTAAAAAATGTCTCCTTGTTTTATCCATAACTGTTGTTTTTGTGAACTTTAGATTCCCAAGGAAAAAATAAGAAATTCTAACTACCTGTAAAAATTCATTTCATCTAAATATTCCCAAACAGGTAGCGGCAGCAAAGGTTTAATGTTTTTACCGTCTTTGATAGCATTTCTAATAAAGGTTGAAGAAATTTCCATGATTGGCGCCTCTATAAAGTGAACCTTATCATGTTTATGTAGCTCGGTTTCTATCGCTACTTGTGATACTCTAGGATATACGTAGAGTTTATAATTTTCTAGAATTAACTCGGCATTTTTCCACTTATGGAAGTGGTTTAAATTGTCCTCGCCCATTATTAAGGAAAAGCTGTAATCTGGATATTTTTCTTCCAGATGAACCAGTGTGTTTATGGTGTAATTTGGCTGTGGTAATTTAAACTCTATATCGCTTGGTTTTAATTTAGGGTAATCTTTTGTGGCGCGATAAACCATTTCTAAGCGTTGGTAATTATCCAACAAAGAACTTTTTTTCTTAAATGGGTTGTGTGGTGTAACTACAAACCAAACTTGATCCAGGTCACTATACTCGGCAAAATGATTAGCAATAACCAAATGCCCAATATGAATAGGGTTAAAAGACCCAAAATACAACCCTATATTCATGGTTATGAGTTAATAAAATTTTTAACTAACACTTCAGCATCTTTAAAGGCATTCTCTAGGTTGTCGTTTACAACAATTTCATCAAATAATGGCGCTGTAGCCAATTCAGCAGAAGCTTTGGCAACACGCATACTTATTTTTTCATCGCTTTCGGTCTTACGCTTTTTCAGTCGGATTTTAAGCTCATCTACACTTGGAGGTTTTACAAAAATTGCTAAAGTCTGTTCTGGAAATTTTCGTTTAATACGTAATCCTCCAGATACGTCAATATCAAAAATAACATGTTTCCCTAAGGCCCAAATACGCTCAACTTCAGTTTTTAAAGTCCCATAGAAATTATCTCTATAAACCTCTTCCCACTCTAAAAATTCTTCGTTTTTTATTTTGTTTTTAAACTCTGATGCTGAAAGAAAATAGTAGTCCTTACCATCTTCTTCTGTGCCTCGCTTTTCACGTGATGTGGCCGATATTGAAAACTCTAAGTTTAAATCTTCAATACCCAACAAGTGCCTTACTATGGTTGTTTTTCCAGAACCAGAGGGTGCCGAAAACACTATGAGTTTACCTGGTTTATTTTCGTTGTTTGTCAAAAGTTTTTAATTTTTTATTGATTGCACTTCGACTGCACTAAGTGTGATTATTCAACACTGTTTACTGTGACATCCTAATGAACATTGATTACTGAACTAAAGTACATTCAATAACTGTTCCTTAATTTTTTCAAGCTCATCTTTCATCTGTACAACCAATTGTTGCATCGGGGCATAGTTACTCTTGGAACCTATGGTATTTATTTCACGACCTATTTCCTGACCTATAAAACCTAATTTTTTACCATTAGAATCTTGGGTATTTAAGGATTCAATAAAATAGTTCAGGTGATTTTTTAAACGGACCTTTTCTTCTGTGATATCGAACTTTTCAATATAATAGACCAACTCCTGTTCAAAACGATTCTCATCGTATTTCTCTTTAAGTTCTTCCACACCCTTTAACAATCGTTCCCTAACAGCTTCGATACGTTCTGGATCTAAAGCAATGACTTTTTCAAGTAAGGTATCTATGTTTTCAATACGCTTTATGAAATCTAATTCCAGAACCTTTCCTTCGTCTTCTCTGTAAATACGCAACGCTGAAACCGCTTTATCTATTTCAGATTGAATGACCTTCCACTCTTCCTCATCAATTTCTTCTCTTACGGTATTTAGAGCATCTGGAAACCTAACCGCCATTTTAAGCAATTCTATTTCGTTGCCATCTACAACATCTTTTAACTGATTTATATATTGCTCAACTACGGGTTTATTGATCTTAGAAGATGTATCCTCTCCAGTAACCTCCATGTAAATAGAAAAATCTACTTTTCCACGTACCAATGCATTAGCAAGTTGCTTTCTTATAACGAGTTCCTTTTCTCTGTAAACAGCTGGCATTCTTGCATTAAGATCTAGATTTTTACTATTAAGGGATTTTAACTCTATAGTAATTTTTTTAGTAGGTAATTGCAAAACAGATTTTCCGTAACCTGTCATTGAATATATCATAAACTTATGTCTTTAAGTTTACAAAGGTAATCTATTTGCATTTTACTGCAAGAGTAGACATATTATTCACCAAGAGTACCACAATGGCCACTGCCACCGCTACCATAAACACGTTCTCCTTTACCATTATCGCATAATTTTGAGGGCCTTGTACCATTCTTACAACCCACAGAATACCACCAACCATTATGTACGGAATCCATTCTTAGAAAAGACACACCTGTTCCGCCAATATGTTCTGCAACCATAGAATTATTTTTCGAGACACTTACTCTTAAAAACGTATGTTCTTTTGGTATGGCTACCTGCAAACTTTGTCCAGGTGCTACGGCAACATACTCGCTTTTAGTATTAGTTTCTAAATTAAGGAACTTGCTATTGTTGTTTCTAAAAACCAAAACCTTGTTTTTATGTTGGCAGGTACCATTGTTTGAGTTATAAAGCGTTCCCTTAACCCAGCCTGTAGGAACATCTTTAGATGTGTTATTTTTAGCATTGTTCGGATTTTGTGGTAGTGCCGCTACCTCTTTTTCAAGTTCTTCCTGATGAAACGTTTCTCCGTTAAAAACAAAGCGAAGTTTATTTAGTTGGCCTTCCTTAAGAATCACATTGCTTATTGCTTTGGTCTTGTAGTTATGCCTTAACGACAGAGTCATAGCAACATTAGCTTGTAAATCTGTTGATATTAACTCTGGTGTAGCCGTGTAACCATACGAAACAACCTTGTCATTTCTTTTAAACTCATACCCAAAATTTAAAAGTTTATTATTCTCATCGACAACCTCTAGCTGAACACGACCATAAGGGGTGAAAATTATATCACTGTTCATGAATGAAAATAACGGCGCTGATGGGATTGTAGCTTTTTCCATTCTAAAACCCTGTAATGAAGTGAGCTGATTTATATCAATTTTATAAAGTCCCTCTGCAAGGTCAAAAGTCTTTTTATATCGTGTAGAACCTTTAAAAACCTCTTTGCCATCTGATAGCCTAACTATAGAAACAAATGGAAAATACCGCTTGCCCAAACCATCATTAAAAACGAGCTTGTAGGGTTTCAATGGATTTTCACAAGACTCAACCCCTAGCCATGATTTATCAATTTCTTTACTAAACTTTGATAATAGAGGTTTATAATATTTTAGTCCACTAGAATAACTTGTTTTTTGGGATGGTGGATTGAACAGAGCATTCCTAGTAAAACGCTTTTTGCCAGCTTTACACTTTATACCCAAACCTCTAACACCGTCAAACCTGTTTTCTATTTCGTATCTAATGTCATCCAATTTGTCTAAAAGCTTAAAGTGATAATGATACCTGTTAAACAACTCCCCTTGAAAATCTTGATTGGTTTTTAATAGATCATCTAATTGCTTAATTTCCTCCTTTAATTTATTTTGCTCATCGGTTGCTACCAGGCCTAACAAATTCCCTATAGCGGCTGCCAACCCCCAAATGGTTGGGTTGTCTAGCTTGGCCAATCTTTCCATTTTGGTCATATCATTCCAACCAGAGGCGTATTCTTTAATCTCCTTGGCATTGACTATAGATTCTCTCAACCCCTCAAAGGCAGCTCTTAATTCGGTGTAATAATTATACGCGTTGGGATTACCAGAAACTTCATTAAGATAATTAGTTCCTGGATCTTCCTTAAAATACTTCATAATTATATCTAATGCTGAAAGCGCAACGTCAATTGTATCTATGGCTCTATTCAATAACCCAATAAAGTTTTTTGATTTACCCGGATTTTTTATAGCATTTGCAATATTTACCACATCTAAAATAACAGAACCTGTATTGCTTAAAAGTTCAGAAGCCATAAGAACATACTCTGTTTGTAATTTAGTCTTTACGTTTTTAACATTCGTTTGGTAATACAATTCCCACTGCTTCTTATACAGGCCTTTTGCCCATTCCAGATAAAATTGGTAATGCTTTATATCTTCATTTAAATTATACAAAGCATTTTGATAACGTTCAATATTCTCGCAATTGACATTTAAACATTCCTCATGGACCATTGGAGCTTGCTTTAATTTTTGGTGAAGTGTAACCAAGTCCTGCAAAGCAATGTACTCGGCCTCACTAAATAAAGATACTTTATCATTTTGTGCCGAAACCGTTTTCAAAAATGAAAAAGCAAATACCAGAGTTAAAAAAAGAACTTTTTGTTTCATCTTGCTATGTTTAAAATTCAAAATTGAAAGTAAAAGATAGTGGTTAAATGAGTAAATGCATAATTTAAAATCTATTTCCAATACACAACTCTTTATTCTTAACCACAAATAAATACTTAAATCTTTAGTTATTCGTAAAAAAATATATTGATACTTTTGTATAAATAATGAGCAAAAGAATAACACTTAAACATATTGCAAGCGAATTTGACGTTTCTATCGCTACGGTCTCTAAGGCCTTGAGCGATAGCTATGAAATAAGTGCAAAAACCAAAGAGAAAATTCAGCAGTATGCGAAGATGCACAACTATACCCCCAATAGTGTTGCGCTTAGTTTACTTAATAAAAAAACAAAGACCATTGGGGTTATTATACCCAATATTATGAATAACTTTTTTGCTAAGGTTTTTGTTGGGATTGAAGCCAAAGCTACCGAAAAAGGGTATAGTTTAATTTCTTGTATCTCTAACGAATCTTATGAGAAAGAGGTAAAAACTATGGAGCTCTTAAAGAATGGTACTTTAGATGGTTTTATTTTATCCTTAGCTGAAGAAACCCAAGCCAAAGGGGCGTACCAACATTTAAAGAACACCATAAACGAAGGGGTGCCGATGGTAATGTTTGATCGTGTAACCGATGCCATTGCATGCGATAAGGTAATTGTAGACGATTTTGAAGGTGCCCGACATGCTACCAATCACTTAATAAAAACAGGCTGTAAGCGTATTGCATTAATTTCCGTAATCCATAATTTAAGCGTTGGAAAACTGAGAGCAGAAGGATACGAGCAGGCGCTTACCGAAAACCAAATAGACATAGATCAAAAACTTATTGTTAAAATTGGTAAACGTGAAGATTTTGAAACAGCTATGAAAATTGTTCTAGCCGATAAATCTATAGATGGTTTGTTATGTTTGGAAGAGAGTTCTGCTGTTCAATCGCTTGAAATCATTAAAGGTATGGGTTTGAATATCCCTCAAGATATATCGATAATTTGCTTTACCAATGGGAAACTTCCCAAATACGTATCACCAAAAATTACGACTATAAGCCAACATGGTAAATACATAGGCGAAATGGCTGCCAATATACTCATAGATCGTTTAGAAGGCAACGCCGAGGCACCTTTTCAAACTAAGGTAATCAAGACCAGTTTAATTGAGCGGGAGAGTACGAAAACCTCTGACTAAAAACGTCTTTTAAACCTTTCCTTCCTTTTTGAATCCAATTAGTAAGCAATACTGCAAAAATTGAGTTCTAACACTTCATTATGCAAAAAATATCCATTTTAATTCTAATTAAACTAATTGTTCTATTCCCATTTATCACTGGCTTAACTAGTGGTAATGATCAAAACATCGACCATCCCAATGTTCTATTTATTATAGGAGATGATATGGGCGTTGATGCCCTGAGCATATACAATATTGGCAATCTTGATGCACAAACACCTAACCTCGACGAATTGAGTGCCAATGGCGTTAAGTTTAACAACGTCTGGTCAGCTCCAGTTTGTTCAGCAACAAGAGCTTCTCTCGTTACTGGTAAATATGGTATTAATAATGGGGTAAACTCCGTACCCGGGAATCTTAGTACAGAACATAAATCTATCTTCAAGGAAATAAAAGAGCAAACCAACGGACTGTACAAAACCTGCGTAATTGGAAAATGGCATTTAGGTAGAAGAAACAATTACCAACATCCCTTTGAGCATGGTGTGGATCATTTTATGGGCATATTATCTTCTGGTGTTAAAGATTATTATAATTGGGAAAAGTATGAAAATGGCAAGATTGAATATTGCAATACCTATGCTACAAAATATTTCACAGACTATGCTATAGATTGGATTAATAATCAAAAACAACCATGGTTTATGTGGTTAGCCCATGCTGCTCCTCATGCCCCTTTTCAAATTCCACCTGAGGGGACGTATAGTAATGACAATACTGAGACCAACAAAGGAAAATACATTGCCATGATAGAGTCTTTGGATTATGAGATTGGCAGATTAATTAATGGCATTCCAAAAAAGGTATTGAAAAATACAGTGATTATTTTTCTTGGAGACAATGGTTCTCCAGGTAGAATGATGTCTGGTTTTCCAAGCGGAAGGGGTAAGAGTACTACCTATGAAGGTGGGGTTAGAGTTCCCTTAATAATATCCGGAAATGGCGTAACACGATATAACGATGAAGAGCAGGCGTTGATAAACGTAAGCGATTTTTACACGACCTTTTCACAAATTGTAAATCCAAAAGCATTTCCTAATGGAAGCCATAATGATGGCATAAGCTTTAGACATTTACTAGACCATTCCGAAGGAAAAAACAGAACTTATAATTTCATGAGTATGGGTGCAAATAGAAGGGTAAAAAATACCACGTATGCCATCAGAAACGAATCTTATAAATTAATAGATAAAGGCGCAAATTATTTTGAGTTCTATGACCTCATTTCAGACCCTTTAGAAAAAAATAATCTTCTAAATTCTAATCACCTAACAGAACGTCAAAAAAATTCAAAAGATGAATTACTGGATTTAATTAATGATATTGTAAATAATTAAAAAGACCTTAACTGATTTTCAGTTAAGGCCTCAATTATTTTACTAAATTGTATATATCTATTTCTTCCAAACACTTTCCATTTCCTCAAGGGTTTTACCTTTAGTTTCAGGAACAAACTTCCAAACTAATAACGCTGCAAGAACTCCCATAATACCATAAATCCAATAAGCGAAACCGTGGTTAAATGTTTCCAACAGATAAGTGTTCTTATCCATCATAGGGAATGTCCATGACACCAAATAATTAGAAATCCATTGGGCAGCCACCGCTACGGCAAGAGCCTTGCCTCTAATTTTATTTGGGAAAATTTCAGATAGCAATACCCAACAAACTGGTCCCCAACTCATGGCAAAACCTGCAACATAAATCAACATAAATATTAGCGCTCCTATACCAACCGATTCCATATAAAAAGAGGTTCCCAATGAAAACATGGCGAATGCCATACCTACGGCCCCAATAATCATTAGCGGTTTTCTTCCATATTTATCTACGGTCATAATTGCCAATACAGTAAACAACAAGTTAACCGCTCCAACAATTATAGTTTGCAGTAAGGCAGCATCTGTTCCAGATCCCATACTCTTAAATATTTCTGGCGCATAATAAAGCACTACGTTTATACCAACAAACTGTTGAAAAACCGATAATAAAACCCCTATTACAATGACTGGGACACCATAGGAGAACAATTTACCTGAGTGGCTAACCACAGTATTTTGAATTTCACCCAAAATCTTTTTAGCTTCCTCAACACCATTCACTTTTGTTAATACATCCAGTGCTTTCTGAGGTTGAGATTTTAATACTAAAGACCTTGGTGTATCAGGAACCATCAACAACATTAACAAGAATAATGTAGCCGGAATTGTTTCAGAAGCAAACATCCATCTCCAGCCAATGGTGTTTAACCAAGAATCGTCGCCTTGTTTTGCAATAAAATAGTTTACAAAATAAACCACCAGCATACCAAAAATGATAGCAAACTGATTCATTGAAACTAGTTTCCCCCTGATTTTAGCAGGTGCAATTTCAGCAATATATAAAGGTGAAAGCATGGATGCGAGTCCAACACCAATGCCACCTATAATTCTATAAACAATGAAAATATAGATAAAAGTATGATTTGCCTCTCCTATAGGTTTAACGAGCATTTCTGGCATGGCAGAGCCTAAAGCAGATAGTAAAAATAAAATGGCTGCCAAGATTAATCCATTCTTACGACCAAATTTTTTACTTATTATACCTCCTGAAAGTCCACCAATGATACATCCTATTAATGCACTGGAAACAACTAAGCCTAAACGCGAATTTGCAGCTGTTTCTTCCAAACCAAATGGTAATACAAAGAAATGCTCTAATGAACTTACGGTTCCAGAGATAACAGCTGTGTCATACCCAAAAAGTAATCCACCCAAGGTGGCCACCAGGGTTAGTTTAATCAAATACTTAGAATTAGTTGTTCCCATAGTTTTAGTGTCTTATATGTATTGGTTGATAATATTTTCGAATAACTCTTGCTTACCACTGGTTAATGGTAATTCACCGTTTTCATTGGCAATATTGTAAAGCGCTTTCATATCCAACTTACCATCTTCAAAATCTTTACCTTTTCCAGAATCGAAAGAACTGTAACGCGCTGTTCTTAAATTTTCATACTGTGACGAAGATATAATTTTATCGGCAGTAATTAAAGCACGTGCAAATGTATCGGCACCACCAATATGTGCGTGGAACACATCTTCCATATCGGTAGAATTTCTTCTAATTTTAGCATCGAAATTCACACCACCGCCTTGTAGACCACCAGCTTTTAGGAACACCAACATCGCCTCTGTAGTTTCTTGAATGTTATTAGGGAATTGGTCTGTATCCCAGCCATTTTGGTAATCGCCACGGTTAGCATCAATACTTCCTAACATACCAGCATTGGCAGAAACCTCTAATTCATGTTGGAATGTGTGTTGTGCCAACGTAGCATGGTTTACCTCAATATTCATTTTAAAATCTTTATCAAGACCGTACTCTTTTAAGAATCCAATGGCTGTAGCAGCATCGAAATCATATTGATGTTTCATTGGTTCCATTGGTTTTGGCTCTATAAAGAACGTACCGTTAAACCCTTGTCCTCTAGCATAGTCTCTTGCCATGGTTAACAATTGTGCCATGTGGTCTAACTCACGCTTCATATCGGTATTTAATAACGACATGTAACCTTCACGACCTCCCCAGAACACATAGTTCTCACCACCTAAGGCAATGGTAGCATCTAGAGCTAATTTTATTTGAGCTCCTGCTCTAGCCACCACATTAAAATCTGGGTTAGTAGAAGCACCGTTCATATACCTAGGGTTTGAAAAACAGTTAGCCGTTCCCCAAAGTAATTTTTTACCGTACTCACTTTGTTTTCCTTTAAGGTAATCAACAATAGTTGCCAATCGTTTTTCAGATTCTGCAAATGTTGCTCCTTCTTGAACTAAATCGTAATCGTGGAAACAATAGTAATCGAATCCCATTTTAGAAATGAATTCGAAAGCCGCATCAGCTTTATCCTTTGCTGCCTGGATAGGGTCTGCCGCTTTATCCCAAGCAAAATTTTGAGTTCCAGGTCCGAATGGATCCGAACCTTGTCCGCAGAACGTATGCCAATAAGCAATAGCAAACTTAAAATGCTCACGCATGGTTTTTCCAGCAACAACTTGATCTGGATTGTAGTACTTAAATGCTAAAGGATTGTCTGATTCTTTTCCTTCATATTTTATAGCATCGATACCTTTAAAATATTCCATAGTAGTATTATTTATTGTTTAGTATAATTTCTAATTCTTTTTTCCAGTTTTGATAAGCCTCTTGGTAAGGTTCTTTATTTTGAAGCGGCATGAAAGTCATAACATGATCATTTTTAGTGATCTTTTCACCAAATGTCTTGAAATCACCATCTGTTAATCCTGCAGCCCTGGCCGCACCAACTGCACCTGTAGTATTATAAATTTCAATTTCGTGACCAATTAGTGTTGCCACGGTATTAGAGAAAATTTCAGCTCTGAATAAATTATCGTTCCCTGCTCGTATCACATTAATTTCGGCATTATCGTTCTTTAAAATTTCCATACCGTAAACAAACGCAAACGCAATACCCTCGAGGGCAGCTCTACACAAATGGGCGTTATTATGAAGATTTAAATTGAAGTTTAAAAAATGGGCCCCAATATTCTTACTGTTCAGCATACGCTCTGCGCCGTTTCCGAAAGGAATAATTGCTACACCATCTGAACCAATAGACACCTCTGCAGCTTTATTGTTCATGGCTTCGTAAGAATCAATACCAATATTATCTTTTAACCAGCGGTACATAATTCCGCAGCTATTAATACACAATAATTTACCAACCGTAGTATTATCTGGCGTATAGTTTACGTGAATAAAATGGTTAATTCTTGAAGACTCTTTAGATTTTAAAGTATTGGTAACAGCGTATACCACACCAGATGTTCCACCAGTTGCAGCTACTTCGCCATGGTTAAATATATTTAAAGACAAGGCATTGTTTGGTTGATCGCCAGCACGATATGTAACAGGCACGCCAGCTGGGATTCCGGTGTCTTCAAAAGCCTTTTCGTTAGTTATACCTTGATTAGTGAAATTTTCAACAATATTAGGAGTTAAGTCTTTATCAATACCGTAATAATCTAATAAGGATTCTGCCAAAGTATCTTTTTTATAATCCCAAAGAATACCTTCAGATAGTCCGTTTTTAGTGGTATTCATTTCGCCAGTTAATTTATAGGCGATATAATCTCCGGGCAACATATACTTGTAAACCTGATTATAAATATCTGGTTCATTGTCTTTAACCCATTTTAACTTGGAAGCCGTAAAATTCCCGGGAGAATTCAACAAATGCTCGGCGCAAAAGTCTTCACCCAAGCCTTTATGAGCATCTTCTCCTATACCTACTGCTCTACTATCGCACCAGATAATGGAATTTCGTAATGGCTTACCTACCTTATCTACAATCACCAATCCATGCATTTGATATGAAATACCAATGCCTATAATTTTTGAAGCATCGACTTTAGTTTCGGCCAAAACCCGTTTTATAGCTTTGCAAACATACGTCCACCATAAGTCTGGGTCTTGCTCAGCCCAATCTTTTTGAAGAGCTGAAATTTCCATTTCTGTTTTAGGCTCGTTTAAGCTTAATATGTTTTCGCCAGAAGCCGAATTTACCAGTGCCACTTTAACCGAAGAGCTACCAATATCTAATCCTATATAATACAAATCTTAAATTTTATCTGAGAATTTTGAACGTGAATGGGGAAGTTGTTCAAAATCAATTTTATTCCAGCTTTAAAAGTATTTATTTATTGTTAATAATCTACATGACCACCAAAACAAAAGATCTTCTCATCCCCATTAATAGCTTAAAAATTATTCATTTAAAAAAACACATAAACCACAAAAACATCAGTAATATCAACCTATTAAAGCGTGCTATGTTGCTTAAAAAAACCTTCAAGTAAATTTACTTAAACCTTTAAGTAAATTTTATGGGTTTAATAAGCGGGTTTATTCATTAAGTGCAATGTACCTCAACAAAGCCTCTATGTAGTAATAGTCTGTGTAATTAATGGGTGAATCGACTTCGAGACCTTTTGGATGGAAGCCTACACTATGTTTCAAAATAAAAAAGTTATTCTCTCCTGTTTTAGCTAAATATTCTTCGCTAGAAAGTTTTGCTAGAATTTTTTCTGCAGCCAAATAATAGGTCGACTTATTAGGTTCCTCTACATATTGGCTTAACTCTAAAAAGCTGGAGGCTATGAGCGCAGCAGCCGAAGCATCTCTTTCGGTATTTGGAATGTTAGGGGCATTAAAATCCCAATACGGGATTAAATCTTCTGGCAGATTAGGGTGATTCAATATAAAACCTGCAATTTTTTCAGCTTGTTCTAAATATTTTGGGTCTTTGGTTTCGCGATAAACCAATGTGTATCCATACAGCCCCCAACTTTGCCCTCTGGCCCATGCAGAAGAATCGCTAGCGCCCTGAAAGGTACCTCTCCAGCGAATACTACCGTTTATGGTATCGTAATCTACAACATGGTAACAGCTATAATCTTCTCGGTAATGGTTTTTAATAGTTGTAGTGGCATGAGTGGTAGCAATATCATAAAGTTCCTTGTTCCCGGTTTCTTTGGCCGCCCAAAATAGAAGCTCAAGATTCATCATATTATCAATAATTACAGGAAATTGCCAACCCATACGGGCGCCCCAACTCCACGAAAGCGTGGTTTTAGTCACCGGATTGTACCTACTAGCTAGTGTTTTAGCTCCTGTTTTTAGAATGTCTTTGTATTGCTCATTTCCAGTTAAGCGAAGTCCATTTCCAAAGCTACAGTATAACATAAAACCAATGTCGTGTGTACCTGTGTAGGTTTTTATAGTGTCTAGAGCCGCATTGGTGATTTCGGCCATGTCTCTAAACGTTTCGTCTTTAGAATAATCATATAAATACCAAAGCGACCCAGGGAAGAATCCACTAGTCCATCCGGTTGGTGGTGTCCAACGTGTTTTCCCATTTTTATGGGTACTCGTTGGGTATTTACCTCTATCTGGAATAGAATTATACATCAACTTGTACTGCACCAAGGCCGTATCTAAGGCTTGTTTAGCTTGATTTACTGAAAAAACTTGTTGCTTTTTAGAGGTAGTGCAAGAGCCCATCACCACAATTAAGGCTATGGCAATTGCATAATGAAATATACTTTTCATGTCTGTTTAGTTGTTAATTTGGATTCTAAAAATAGTAAAATCCTCTCGAGAAAAACAAGGCTAAGTCATAGAAAAAAAATAAACCTCATTTCTCTAAGTTTTAAAGTTTTTTTTGAGGAGGTTTTAAATGAAGACATAAAAAAAAAGGGATAAATCAAATAAATGATTTATCCCTTTGGTACTCAAGGTGGGAATCGAACCCACACTTCCGAAGAAACTGGATTTTGAATCCAGCGCGTCTACCAATTCCGCCACTTGAGCTTTTCGGACAGCAAAAATAGTTTTTTTTTCTATTTTACGCACAAAAATACTCTTGATTATACTTTTCAGGTTAAAATAAATGTATAAATTTGCACCTCGCTAAAAAAACGAGTGCTTAGACACTATAAAACAACACGTTAACCATGGCCATAGTTAATACCGAAGCTAAAATTTTTGCTTGTACACAAAGTGTGGAGTTAGGAGAAAAGATTGCTAAAGCTTTTGGTGAAGAATTAGGAAACGTGATTACTTCAACTTATAGTGATGGTGAATTTCAACCATCATATGAAGAATCTATCCGTGGGGCCAGGTTATTCATTATTGGATCCACACATCCAGACCCAAGAAATTTAATGGAAATGTTGTTGATGATAGATGCTGCCAAGCGTGCTTCGGCAAGACATATTACAGCCGTAATGCCTTATTTTGGATGGGCAAGACAAGACAGGAAAGATAAACCAAGAGTACCAATTGCTGCCAAAATGATTGCTAAGATGTTGGAAGTTGCAGGTGCTACACGTATCATCACTATGGACTTGCATGCCGACCAAATACAAGGGTTCTTTGAAAAGCCTGTAGATCATCTGTTCGCCTCAACCATTTTCTTGCCGTATTTAAAAAGCCTAAACCTTGATAACCTAACTATTGCTTCTCCAGATATGGGAGGTTCTAAGAGAGCTTATGCTTATTCTAAAGCACTTGAAAGCGATGTAGTTATCTGTTATAAACAACGCGCTAAGGCCAATGTGATTTCGCACATGGAGCTTATAGGCGATGTTACTGGAAAAAATGTTGTGCTTGTAGATGACATGGTAGATACAGCTGGAACATTGACCAAAGCTGCCGACTTAATGATGGAACGTGGCGCACTTAGTGTACGAGCAATTTGTACGCATCCTGTTTTATCTGGAAAAGCATACGATAATTTAAAAAATTCAAAATTAGAAGAACTTATAGTAACAGACTCTATTCCTTTAACGCAAGAAAGCGATAAAGTTAGAGTATTGAGCTGTGCCGATTTATTTGCCGAAGTGATGCAGAAGGTACACAACAACCAAAGTATAAGTTCAAAATTTGTAATGTAAATTAATAATTAAATATAAATAAAAATGAAATCGATTACAATCAACGGATCTCAAAGAGAAAGCGTGGGCAAGAAAGCAACAAAGGCCTTACGTAATGCTGGACAGGTTCCTTGCGTATTATACGGAGGGGATAATCCAGTGCATTTCTCAGCACCTGAATTAGCCTTTTCTAAACTGGTTTATACGCCTAATGCGCATACAGTTGTAATTACTTTAGATAATGGTGATACATTCAAT
The DNA here is from genome assembly GCF_023273855.1 of Seonamhaeicola sp. ML3. Taxonomy (NCBI): domain Bacteria; kingdom Pseudomonadati; phylum Bacteroidota; class Flavobacteriia; order Flavobacteriales; family Flavobacteriaceae; genus Seonamhaeicola; species Seonamhaeicola sp. ML3. The sequence goes on from NZ_CP096884.1 coordinate 1,060,703, forward strand.
GCTGTATTGCAAGACATTCAGTTTCACCCTGTAACTGATAGAATATTACATGTAGATTTCTACCAATTGTTCGAGGACAAAGAAATTGCATTAACTATCCCTGTTAACCTTGTTGGTAACTCCAGAGGTGTTAAAAATGGTGGTGTATTAAGAAGAAACAACCGTAAACTACGTGTTAAAGCACTTCCTGCTAACTTACCTGATTTTATCGAGGTTGATATTACACCTCTTAAAATTGGTGGAAAAGTATATGTTGGTGATTTACCAAGCGATGATTACAAATTCATGCACCCAGACAACACCGTTGTTTGTCAAGTAAGAACGTCTAGAACTGCAGTTGCCGATGAAGATGAAGAGGAAGAAGCTACTGCTGAAGGAGCAGAAGCTCCAGCTGCTGAAGCTGCTCAAGAATAAAACACACGTTTTTATTATAAGAAAAGCATTCTGGTTTATTCAGGATGCTTTTTTATTTTTACACAAATTGAGTTTGTAAATGTTTGCGTTTTTACTGAATCTATTTAAAAAAAATGATTCGTCTTTTAAAGTTGAAGAAGAAAATCCTATGAAAAAATTTTTAATAGTTGGCCTTGGCAATATTGGTGCTAAATATGAAAACACCAGGCACAACATTGGTTTTAAAGTTTTGGATCATTTTGCAAAAAAAGAAGACCTTACATTCGAAACCTTAAAACTAGGAGACCTCACAACATTTAAATTAAAAGGAAGAACATTCATTTTCCTTAAACCAAGCACCTATATGAATTTAAGCGGTAAAGCTGTTTTATATTGGCTTACTAAGGAAAAAATACCTTTAGAAAATTTACTTGTCATTACAGATGACTTAAACTTACCTTTCGGGAGCATTAGGCTTAAAACTAAAGGTAGTGATGGTGGTCATAATGGTTTAAAAGATATACAGGACAAACTTAACACCACTAAATACAACCGCTTTAGGTTTGGTATTAGCGATGCTTTTAGCAAAGGAAGACAAGTAGATTATGTACTTGGAGACTGGAATGATGAAGAAATTGCTAAGCTAGACGAAAGACTAGAACAATCCTGCGAACTCATAAAATCTTTTGCTTTATCTGGTGTCAGCAATACTATGAATAGTTTTAATGGGAAGTAACGCTTAATCTTTACACAAGCATGTTGGGCACAAGCTGAAAAAATCAAATGGCGAAAAAAATTGGACTTTTAATATTAATCATAATTATCTCAATAATTCTCGCTTCGATTTACGGAATTTTGCACAATCAAGCTTCTTATAATATTTCAGAAGAATATTTCACAAATTTCAAATTTGACCAATTTGGACTTTGGGAAAACGGATATGGAGACGAAAGACTAAAAGTTTCAATAGTTGGTGTTTTATCAACTTGGTGGTTCGGACTAATAATGGGAATCATTAATGGACTAATCGGAATTAATCAACAAACGATAAAATTAATGATTAAAGGTGTTGTCGGAGCAACTACTCGGATTTTAATATCTGCATTTATATTCGGTATTTTAGGAGTTTTTGTCGGATATATTATACTCTCAAAATTACATTTTGACTGGAATATACCATCTGATTTAGTCGATCCAAGTAATTTTTTAGCAGTAGGAACAATGCATACACTCAGCTATCTTGGAGGAATGATAGGATTGATTTATGGAATTAAATATCAATTAAAAACAAAAAAAGCCAGTGACCAACAAAGACGGCTGTAGTTCATTACAGCAGAATTTCCTAATCGGTAATTCCTGCGGATTTTTCTGCAAAGAAACCATAGCCAAAAACGTTATCTAACAACTAGTTTTCTGGTAATTTTTCTCAATCCATCGCTTACATTGAGTATATAAACGCCCGATGCAACAGATAATAATTCTATATTTTCTCTAAAATCCCCCACATCTACATACTCGCTTTTAAAGAGAAAGGCACCTGATATATCAAATACCTCTAAAATAACCGTTCGGTTTATAGATCCATTTAATTTTACAGTAAATGCTCCATTATTAGGATTTGGAAACACTACTAAATTTTCGAAACCAAACTCTTCAATATTAGCAGTTGGCACTATATTAAGCGTGTAATCTTCAACTTCACCATCAACAGGATTTGTATTCGGCAATAATTCCGAACCTCCAGTAAACCCAGTTGCTACACGCATAACGGTATTACCTAATAGAGCTTCAACTGGAACAACAACAGCTAATGGCGAATTTGCAGTGGGCTGATCGGTAACATTTGTCGCTTCACCCATATCGTACTCCTCACCAGAATCTGTAAATACTCCATTTTGGTTCCAATCGATCCAAACCATGGTAGCCGTAGTAAAATTTCCATCTGTACTAACATTCACATTTAAATTGTAACTGCTGACTCTGTTTAAATCGGTCGAAATATTAGTAAAATCATTATAACCCTGAGTTTTCGTTGTGGCATTATCTATAGTGTTGATTTGTACTAAAGTGATTGAGGTATCAAATGCCGAATCAGGTAAAACATTTATGGTATAATCTTCTACTTCGCCGTCAAAACCATTTTCACAAGAGGTTACAATACCATCGTCTTTAAACTTTGTAGACACGCGCATTATGGTATTCCCTATGGCCGCATCAAAAGGTACTTGTATGGATAGTGGTGAATTACCCGTTGGCCCATTAGGAACATTCGAAGCATCTCCCAAATTGTATTCCTCGCCGGGGTCATCGAAACTACAATTCTGGTTCCAGTCTATCCAAACCTTGGTATTGGTTATAAAATTACCATCTGTATTTACATTAACCGATAAATCGTAAGCTATATTACGGTTAACATCGGTCTGTACATCTGTATAATCACTATAGCCTGATGGCTTTCCTGAGGATTGGCTTATCGTGTTAAATTGTACTAAAGTGGTACTTGTGTTAAAGTCAGTATTTCCTATCGATTGACAAACACTATTAAAAAATGGTAATTCTATATTTTTATTTTTTGTTATTGTTGATGCATTTCCAACGATATCAAAATTATAATTGCCCTGTGGGACATTTTGTAAATTAGAAATACTTAGTGTAATCGGACCCGAAACGCTTGTACTAGCTGGCGAAAATGTCACCACACTTCCTACAGGATGACCACTTGCGCTGAAGGTAACTTCTTCTGAAAAGCCATTTGCAGTAACATAATCGAAACTAAGAGTTACTACATTATCTCCACAACCTATTGGATTTAAAGTTTCATTAACCATAAAGAAATCAGCATCTGAAGAAATGGAAAAATCGAAATCGGATACATCATAAAAGATGTTATCTGCAGCTTCAACCAATAATCTAGCCTGATCTGTATCGGGAATAGCAGGTACGGTATAACCAAACGACCCGTTATTGGGAACATTAGATGCTATCACCGTTGAAAACGTAGAGCCGCCATCAGTCGATAGCAGGATATTCACATTCTGGCAATTTATTGTGGCGTTAGTTGTCTCCCCAACCTCCCAACTGATAGTTTGAGAACTACCTTGAGCCCAAGATACTGGATTTTCTATAGTAAACGGCATTACATCTTCAACTATAATTTGCATGGTATCGAAACTAGATTGACCGCCTGCAGCGTTGTTGGGTGAGCGATCTCTAACAGTTAATGCCCAATTTAAAGATCTGGCTACGCTAGACACAGTTTCCCAATCACTACCCAATGTTGGGTTTATTTGTTCAATATTACCCGCCAATACACTACGCAGCCTTGGAATATAGCGATTAGGTGAATTAGTGGGTGGCAAAGACCTATTCATGGGTCCTGATGGTAAAGATGGCCCAAAGTTTAAATAATTGGTAACACCGCTATCTATCTGTTCCCAACAATAGGTGAGGTTATCACCACTATCGGCATCAGAGGCAGCGCCTTTTAAAACATAAGGTGTTCCTTTAGGGATGTTGAAATTACTCCCTGCATCGGCAAGTGGTGGATTATTTGCAATAACCTCGGTTGTCTGGCAACTCTTTCCTGATAGGTTTTCTAAAATCTGTTTTACACTGTAGTAATGAAAATAATCATCACCATTAAGCTCTACATTATTGGCACCTTCAATACCTGCATATCCCATTATTGTGGAACCACTGCCGGGTTCTACGTTCACTCCTGTACCTTCACTTTCGAAAGCCCAAGTATGGTTTGCTCCCATTTGGTGACCAATTTCGTGAGACACGAAATCCAAATCAAATAAATCGCCCTCTGGCACACCATTCGATGGTGAAGTAAAAGCACTACCTTTAGAATTGTCTGTACAAACACAACCAATACACCCTGCATTACCTCCACCTCCCGAAGCTCCAAAAAGATGCCCTATATCGTAATTGGCTTCTCCGATCACACTTGTTAAAGTAGATTGCACTTCACCAGACCAAGCGCCATTTACACCAGTGCCAGCCGGTGAATACGGATCAGTACCTGCATTGGTATAAACTACCAAATCGTTATTTGCAATTAGCTGAAATGTAACGGCCATATCCGTTTCAAATATTTCATTTACTCGGGTTAGAGTCGCATTGATTGCTGCTAGGGCATCTGCAACTGTTCCCCCGTGATATGCTGTATATTCTCCTGTTACCGATATGGCTATTCTAAACTTTTGAAGGGTTTGGTCATTAGCCCCACCTTCATTAATTTTAGATGTCACCCCTTTGTTGTTATGGGCTTCATGAAATTCGTTGTGAGTTTCACAAAATAGCTTCTTAGACAAACCTCTATGGCTTTTTTTGTTATAGATTACATAAGTGTTAGAGCCCCTTTCTATAGGTTGCATAAATACATTGGGCTTATCTACATAGGATATCATGGTTTGTATCCCATGGGGGGAGACACTCATTCTCAACCTAGCTCCGGGAGTATCTAAACCAAATCCTATATAGGACTTAATCTCCGGGTATTTTTCGGCTAACTCTGGTGCAAAAACTGGTGCATAAAAAATCTCAAAACGTTCTGAGCGATTTGAAACCCCCGGAAGCGAAACGACAACAGCTTCTTTTTTTTGTTTAGAAAACCTTGTGTTTACACCTCGTAAACTCTCATGGAATTCTGTATTATTAAATTGAAAAAAAGATACTTCTTCTTCGTTTATGTCTAATTTAGAGAAGATTTCAGACTCATCTAAAGCATTTAGTTTTTGCCAAGGCGTGTTTTGAGAAATAGCTGAAAATGCTGTTAAAAACATTGCTATTGAAAAAACATAACGTAGCTTTGCTTTCATAATAATAAAGGGCAATTTTTTCATAACAAATCTAGCCTTTTTAAGTTAAACGAACAATTTCGCCTATTTAATGAGTAGGGTAAAGGATATTTCAGCTTACAAATCTTTAAAACCAACTGTGGTAACCATTGGTACTTTTGATGGCGTTCATATTGGTCATAAAAAAATAATAACACGTTTAGTAAATACAGGGAAGCAAGAAGATTTAAAATCTGTGATACTAACGTTTTTCCCACACCCCAGAATGGTGCTTCAAAAAGATTCTAATATTAAATTAATAAACACGATTGCTGAAAGGCGTGCGATTTTAGAATCTTTAGGACTGGATTATTTACTCATAAAAGAATTTACCCAAGAGTTTTCTAGACTAACTGCTAAAGCGTTTGTTCAAGATTTATTGGTAGATAAATTGAATGCCAAAAAAGTGATTATTGGTTATGACCATAGATTTGGACGCAATAGGAATGCCGATATTGAAGATTTAAAACGTTATGGGGAAATCTTTGATTTTGAAGTTGAAGAAATATCTGCTCAAGATATTGATGATGTTGCCGTAAGCTCCACTAAAATTAGAAAAGCTCTTGACGAGGGTGATATCGAAAAGGCTAATGCGTATTTAGGGTATTCTTTTATGCTAAATGGTACAGTTACCAAAGGTAAAGGACTAGGTAGACAAATAGATTACCCTACCGCAAATATTCAAATTGAGGAGGATTACAAACTAATTCCAAAACAAGGGGCCTACATCGTTCAGAGTAATATCGATGGTGTTATTGTTTATGGGATGATGAATATAGGAACCAATCCAACTGTAAATGGCGATAGACAAACCATTGAAGTTCATTTTTTCGATTTCAACAAAGATATTTATAACAAACCCCTCGAAATTGAACTTTTAAAACGCCTTAGAGACGAACAGAAATTCGACTCTCTGGATGTCTTAAAAGCACAATTAAAAAAAGACAAAGAAACCGCTTTTGCTTTCATAGAAAATCGTCGTGATTAATACATGGTTATTTAAACATATTGATAATTCTGGGCTTATAGTTTTCAGAATCTTCTTTGGTTTACTTTGCTTTTTAGAATCTGTAGGAGCCATTTTTACTGGTTGGATAAAAGCCACCTTAATTGACCCTAAATTCACGTTTTCATTTATTGGCTTTGAGTGGCTACAACCCCTACCCGGAAACGGTATGTATTTTTATTATGCGATTATGGGCTTATTTGGCTTACTGGTCATGATTGGATACAAATACAGATTTAGCATGTTTGCATTCGCCGTGCTGTGGTCTGGCACTTATCTCATGCAAAAGTCCTCGTACAACAATCATTATTACTTACTAATGCTGTTAAGTACCATTATGATTTTTCTGCCTGCAAATCGCTATGCTTCTCTAGATGCCAAACAAAACCCTGATTTAAAGCGTTACTCCATGCCATTATGGTGCAAGCAGATTTTTGTTTTACAGCTCTTAATCGTCTACACCTACGCCTCTGTGGCTAAATTGTATCCCGATTGGTTAGACACCTCGGTGATTGCCTTAATGATGAAATCTAAGTCACATTTTGTTTTGGTAGGCGATATTCTGCAAGAAAAGTGGTTGCACTATGCTTTGGCCTACGGCGGAATTCTTTTCGACGGATTGATTATTCCGTTGTTACTTTTTAAACCGACAAGGAAATATGCTCTTATAGTTTCTATTTTCTTTCACCTTTTTAATTCGTTTATATTCCATATTGGTATTTTCCCGTATTTATCCTTGGCTTTTTCGTTGTTCTTTTTTGAACCTAAAACCATACAAAGGCTATTCTTAAAAAAGAAACCGTTTTACGACGCTGAAGACATTAAAGTGCCCAAATACAAACCATTACTTCTTGGTGTATTTGGCCTGTATTTTATAGTACAAATACTCTTGCCTTTACGACATCATATCATAGAAGACAATGTACTTTGGACCGAAGAGGGGCATCGGCTTTCATGGCGTATGATGCTTAGAACACGCTATGGAAAGGCAACCTTCAAAATCAAGGACAAAGAAACGGGAGTTAGTAAGGTAATAGATTTAAACAACTATTTAACCAAAAAGCAAAAACATCAAGTTAGTTCTAAACCCGATTTTATGTGGCAATTTTCAAAGTATCTTAAAAATAAATTTCAGGAAGAAGGTCAAGATATTTCCGTATTTATTACTTGTAAAGTTAGTATTAACGGAAAGCCTGCCCAGCAATTTATAAATCCTAATGTGGACATAGCCAGTTTAGATTGGGAGCCCTTTAAACATGGCCGTTGGATTTTACCTTCAAAACTGGATTAATCCTCTTTCTAATTTGTTGATTTTCTTCAGTAAAAAACTAAACTTTGCATTACCATAAATTCAAAATTTAGCTTTACTTCAAACTCCTCTTTGTTAGTCCATAATTTTGTTTCATTTAGTTTTTAAGAAACCTAAAAATGAAAAAAATCATGTACTTTTGTCGCTTTAATTTTCAAGACATGTTACAAGTACCTTTTATTAGAGAACATAAAGATTTGGTAATAGAACGCTTAGCAAAACGAAATATAGATGCTAATGAAGATATCAACCAAGTTCTTACTTTAGATGAAGAACGACGAGCGCTTCAAACTAAATTAGACAATGCTTTAGCAGAAGGTAATAAACTGTCTAAAGAAATTGGTGGCTTGTTCAAATCTGGCGACATTGAAAAAGCTAATCTTTTAAAAGCTAAAACGAGTCAGTTAAAAATTGATTCCAAAGAATTAACCGAAGAATTAAACAACAAGGCCGATGCTTTAAGTCAGCTTTTGTATAAAATCCCCAATATTCCTAACGATATTGTCCCAGCAGGGAATACCGAAGATGACAACGAGGAAGTCTTTAGAGAAGGTGATATTCCTGTGTTGGAAGATGGTGCCCTGCCACATTGGGAGCTTGCCAAAAAATACGACATTATAGATTTTGAACTTGGCAACAAAATTACTGGTGCTGGATTTCCGGTTTATAAAGGTAAAGGGGCAAGACTACAACGTGCTTTAATTAGTTATTTTCTAGATAAAAATACAGAAGCGGGTTATACCGAATTCCAATTACCGCATTTGGTGAACGAAGCCTCTGGATTGGGGACCGGTCAGCTGCCAGACAAAGAAGGCCAAATGTACCATGTTACTGGAGACAATTTGTATTTAATACCAACGGCAGAGGTTCCCGGAACAAATATTTTTAGAAATACTGTTCTCAACGAAGCCGATTTACCAGTTGCTATAACTGGGTATACACCCTGTTTTAGAAGAGAAGCTGGTAGTTACGGGGCACATGTAAGAGGCCTTAACAGGTTACACCAATTCGATAAGGTAGAAATTATTAGAGTAGAACACCCAACGAAATCTTATGAGGCTCTGGATAGCATGGTTGCCCATGTTAAAACCATTCTTCAAGAATTAAAATTACCTTATAGAATTTTAAGACTCTGTGGTGGTGATTTGGGCTTTACTTCAGCTTTGACTTACGATTTCGAAGTGTTTTCTACTGCGCAGGACAGATGGCTGGAAATTTCATCGGTATCTAACTTTGAAACCTTTCAAGCTAATCGCTTAAAACTTCGTTTTAAAAACAGTAACGGTAAGAACGAATTGGCTCATACTCTTAATGGTAGCTCTCTAGCATTGCCAAGAGTACTTGCCGGAATTTTAGAAAACTATCAGACAAAAGATGGTGTTTTGGTTCCAGAAGTATTACAACCTTACACTGGTTTTAAAATAATAGATTAGTCCCAACATAAAACATATTAAAACAGAAACAAAATCTTACAAATTTATGTAAGACTTTGTTTTTTTATCGATTAAATACCATAATCTCATGCTGTTTAACGATTATTGGTCGATTTTCTTTGTTTTTCTAGATTTAATCTGGAAGTTAGCTTTACCAAATTTATCAAACCTACTGACCATGAAAAATTTAAAGCGCTTTGTTATTTTGATTGCGCTCATTTTTGTAGCTGGTAAAGTGTTATTCTCAGACTTTGAAATCATAAAACCTGACAATAATGCAACTGCAATTGTGAGCGAATAGGAAATAAGACTTTTACTGGACCTTTTATAAGATTTAACGTTTTTGTACGTTTAAAAGTTGTTCCCAATCTTAATAGTATCGTGATTTTTAATTTTACGGTAATTAATGGAACATTTATTTTTGGTTGGTTAGTGTGCCCGAATTTTTATTCGGGCATTTTTTTATAAAAATATTTAGATTGTCTCCCTACCACATTTGTTATATTTACACTATGAGAGTGGTTTTTGTACTTTGTTTTTTTATATCCTTCAACGTGTTTGCTCAGGATGCAAACCTAGCCATGGATTATTTTAAAAAAGGAGATTATGAAAAAGCGCTGCACGAGTATAAAAAATTATACGCTAAAAATGCTTCGAATATTAGTTATATCAATCAAATTATTGCCTCCTATCAACAATTAGAACAATACGATAACGCCGAGGTATTTCTCTTAAAACTAATTTCTAAATTAAAACATTATCCAGCTTTTCTTGTAGAATTAGGATTCAACTATCAACTTAAAAATGATATGGAGAATGCTAACCTTTATTACAACAAAGCACTAGACCACCTAACAGTTAATCCCAGTCATGTATTTACTATTGGCAGAAGTTTCCAAAAACATACGCTTTTAAACCAAGCTATTTTAGCTTACGAGAAAGCTATGGCACTTAAACCAGACTATAACTTTAATATCCAATTAGCGCAATTGTATGGCGAACAAGGGCAAATTGAAAAAATGTTTAATGGGTATCTTGATTTTGCCGAAACCAACCCAGTGGCAATACCAGATGTTAAAAGACGTATTAACGGTTTTTTAGGTGATAGCGGTGAAGCCGAAAATAATATGCTTTTCCGTAAAATCTTGTTAAAAAAGATGCAGCAGGAACCGCATGTTTTATGGAACCAAATGTTAAGCTGGTTATTTATTCAACAAAAGGACTTAAAAAAGGCATTTATCCAGGAAAAAGCCATCTTTAACAGAAAGCCCGAAAGTTTAGATAGAATAAAAGAACTCGCATTAATTTCTGTAGATGAAGGCAAAAATGATATCGCCAAAGACATCTACAACTATATTATCAATACAGCTCAAGATATTGACACAAAACTAGAAGCTCATTTTCAATTAATTCAAATTGAAACTTCAGAGAGTACCAAAGATGAGTATGACAGTATCAATGAAAAATACTTAGCGCTTTTTGAGGAGTTTGGAAGTTTTGCGCAAACATTGGAACTTCAAATTGCCTATGGTCATTTCTTGGCTTTTTATATGGATAGACCACAAGATGCTACCAAACTTCTTGAAAAATCTTTAGACCTACCTATTTCACAATTACAAAAGGCTCAAGTTAAATTAGCACTTGGCGATATTCTGGTTTTACAAGAAAAATTTAATCAAGCGCTAATCTATTACACCCAAATTCAACGTAACCTCAAAAACAGCACCGTATCGCAAGAAGCTCGATTTAGAGTTGCCAAAACCAGTTACTTTAAAGGTGATTTTAAATGGGCCGAATCCCAATTAAAAGTTCTAAAAGCATCTACATCACAATTAATCGCGAACGATGCCCTAGATTTAAAACTCCTAATTTCTGATAATAAATATGAGGACTCCCTACATACTGCCCTAAAGCTATACGCTAAGGCAGACTTTTTATCCTTTCAAAATAAAACCAATGACGCCATTATGCTTTTAAAAAGAATACTAACAGAGCATAAAACCGAACCAATTATTGCACAGGCCCTATTTAGGCTTGGGATATTGTATAAAGAAAAAGGAGAGGTGAGTTTGGCGGTATTACATCTTGAAAAACTTATTGAAAATTACAGGGATGGTATTCTGGTTGATGATGGTTATTACCACTTAGCCCAGATTTATGAAAAAGATTTAGTACAACCCGAAAAAGCCAAAGCCCTTTATGAGCAGATAATTTTTAATCATGCCGACAGCATTTATTTTGTTGAAGCCAGAAAACGGTATCGAGCTCTTAGGGGAGATGCTATAAACTAAATCACAAACCCTAAACAACAAATTTCAAAAGTCCGTATTTTGGAATTTTTATAATTGGAATTTTTATTACTATGATAATATATAACGTAACCGCAAACATTGACGAATCTATACACGAAGAATGGTTGGTTTGGATCAAAGAGCATATCCCACAAGTATTGGGAACTGGCAAATTTGATAAAGCCACGCTTACCCGTGTTTTAGTTGAAGAAGATATGGGAGGTGTTACCTACTCTATTCAATACAGGGCTTTTTCTCGTGAAGCCTTAGACGCTTATTACAGAGAAGATGCTGAAAGATTAAGAGCCGATGGTTTAAAAAGATTCGCAGACAAAATGTTAGCATTCAGAACAGAGTTGGAAATGGTGGATGAGTATTTTGTAAATATTAATCCTAATTAACAAGAAACAGAACTTTGTCATATCGACAGAACGAAGTATGAGCGACGAGATATCTCATTGATAAGAGATTCCTCATCGTTCCTCGTTCGGAATGACATGTTAGATAAAACACTACAACCCGATGACTATAACAGAATTAGAAAGTGTAACCGATGACGTTATAAATGCTTTTGAAAATTTAATTCCTCAGCTGTCTTCATCTAGTCCATTACCCTCAAAGGAGGATCTAGAAACCATTGTTAATTCTGATACTACTAAACTATTTGTAGCTAAAGAAGGTAATGACATTGTTGGTACCTTGACCTTAGTTTTCAATAAAATCCCAACCGGAGAAAAGGCTTGGATAGAAGATGTTGTGGTTAGCGGAAGTGTTAGAGGTAAAGGCGTCGGTAAACGTTTAACACAATTTGCAATAGATTATGCTCTAGACAAAGGCATAACAAAAATAGATTTAACCTCAAGCCCAGAACGGATTGCCGCTAACAAACTATATCAAAAACTAGGCTTTAAAAAAAGGGTTACCAACGTATACAGGTATTTCATTAATACATAAATTTACATTCCTGTGTCACACTTAGTATTACTGAAAATAAAATATATTTTATTTGAAAGTAGCTAGCGAAACTAGTCTAAGTGCAATCAGGAATTCATTCTTAAAACATTCTCGTAATCGTGGCCAATAATTCTAACCAACATCAAGTAAAAGCCAAAAAACATTTAGGACAACATTTTTTAAAAGACGAAAATATTGCCCGTAAAATAGCTGACACGCTTACCTTAAAAGGCTATAAGAAAGTTTTAGAAATTGGGCCAGGTATGGGCGTTCTCACTAAATATCTTTTAGAAAAAGATGTGGAAACATATGTCATAGAGATTGATACAGAGTCGGTTGAATACCTTCAGGCAAACTACCTCAACCTAGCCCAAAGAATTATCGAACAGGATTTCTTAAAATACGATTTAACTACGGTCTTTGGTAACGAACCTTTTGCAATCACCGGAAACTTCCCTTATAATATTTCATCTCAAATAGTGTTTAAGGCTTTAGATATGAGATATCAAATACCTGAATTCACTGGGATGTTTCAAAAAGAAGTCGCTCAGCGTATTTGTTCCAAAGAAGGCAGTAAAGTTTATGGTATTTTGTCTGTACTTACCCAAGCATTTTACGATGCCGAATATTTATTTACGGTACCACCCTCGGTTTTTAATCCACCACCCAAAGTAGATTCTGGTGTTTTAAGACTTATTAGGAAACAAAATTATACACTGCCCTGTAATGAAAAGCTGTTCTTTAGGGTTGTAAAGCAAGGCTTCCAACAACGCCGAAAAACACTTCGTAACAGTTTAAAAACATTCAATTTATCCGATAATTTAAAAGCAAATAGTATATTTGGCATGCGTCCAGAACAATTAACAGTTCAAGAGTTTATAGAACTTACTGCTTTAATTGAAAACGATGCATAACCGTTTAACGCTTTCAATTTGTCTGAAGAAAAGGAAAATATTCATTTTGAGCTTACCGAAGAACTTTTAGAGCAGGTTAAATTACTTGTTGACGAACAAAAAGACAAAGAACTTCAAAAGCTCTTAAAAGAGTTTCATTATGCCGATATAGCCGAAATTCTAGATGAACTTAATCTAGAGGAGGCTATTTATGTAATTAAACTACTTGATTCTGAAACGACATCAGATATTCTGATGGAGCTTGATGAAGACAATCGTGAAAAGGTTTTAAGGAATTTATCGGCAAAAGAAATTGCAGAAGAGGTTGAAGAACTCGATACCGATGATGCTGCCGATATGATTAGTGAGCTTCCTGAGGAACGTCAACAGGAAGTAATTTCAAAGATAGAAGACGAAGAGCATAAAGAGGAAATACGTGAGCTACTTGCCTACGAAGATGGTACTGCTGGAGCACTTATGGCAAAGGAGTTGGTTAAAGTTTATGAAACTTGGACCGTTGCTGGATGTTTACGACGTATAAGAGGGCAAGCTGAAGAAGTAACTAGGGTTCACTCCATTTATGTAGTGACTAAGGAGGAAAAACTTATTGGACGCCTATCTCTAAAAGATTTAATTGTTGCCAAGAACGACCAAAAAATAGCCGATATCTATATTTCTAATGTGGATTACGTAACGGTAGATGAAGAGGATGAAGAAGTGGCCAAAGTTATGGCCAAATATGATTTAGAAGCTATTCCTGTTGTCGATGAAAATAAAACCCTATTAGGCAGAATTACCATTGATGATATCGTTGATGTTATGAAAGAAGAAGCCGAAAGAGATTATCAAATGGCAGCGGGTATTACAGGTGATGTAGATTCTGATGATAGCATTTTTGAACTCACCAAAGCACGTTTGCCTTGGTTATTTTTAGGATTAATTGGAGGTGTTGGTGCTTTTTTAATTATGGAAGGTTTTAAGGGACTATTTGTAGAAAAGGCGGTTATACTATTCTTTTTTACACCTTTAATAGCAGCAATGGCAGGTAATGTAGGCGTGCAATCTAGTGCTATTATTGTCCAGGGCTTAGCTAACGATGATGTAAGAGGAAGTATCAATAGTCGTCTTTTAAAAGAAATGCTTTTAGCAGCACTTAACGGATTTGTACTGGCTATTTTCTTGTTTTTGTTCGTTTTTTTATTTGAAAGCAGAGTAGATTTAGCTCTGGCTATATCGGTTTCGCTAGTTGCCGTTATAATAGTAGCTGGCCTAATAGGCACTTTTGTACCATTGTTCCTTAATAAAAGGGGAATAGATCCTGCTATCGCAACAGGGCCATTTATAACTACAAGCAATGATATTCTTGGCATATTACTTTATTTCTGGATTGCCAAACTTATTCTTGGTATTTGATTTTGTCATACTGAACTTGTTTCAGCATCTCTTTATGTCTACTTTTGGACTTTATTAATTCTAAAAACAGAAAGTCTTTTCATTTGGAAAGGATTTAGGATAGGCCAATGAAAGTCCTGCACTTAGATACCAATCACGAATTATTAATAAATCAACTAAACGATTTAGGCTTCACAAACCATGAAGATTATAGTTCTTCAAAAGAGGACGTTGAGGCTAAAATTTCTGAATACGATGGTATTGTTATCCGTAGTAGGTTTACCATAGACAAACAATTCCTTAATGCTGCTACTAACCTCAAGTTTATAGGAAGAGTTGGTGCCGGACTAGAAAATATAGATTGTGATTATGCCAAAACTAAAGGTGTTTATTTGATTTCGGCGCCCGAGGGCAACAGAAATGCTGTGGGCGAACACACCTTAGGAATGTTATTATCCCTTTTCAACAAACTAAATAAGGCCAATAAAGAAGTATGTTCTGGTAAATGGTTAAGGGAAGAAAACCGCGGTATAGAACTAGACGGAAAAACGGTAGGGCTTATAGGTTATGGTAACATGGGTAAAGCCTTTGCAAAAAAGCTTAGAGGTTTTGATGTCTATGTGCTATGCTATGATATTAAACAAAATGTTGAAGATGCTAATGCAAAACAAGTAAGCCTGGAAGAATTTCAAGAAAAGGTAGATGTAGTAAGTTTGCATACCCCTCAAACGCCTCAAACTTTAAATATGGTTAACAAAAGGTTTATTCAGGCCTTTAAAAAACCTTTTTGGTTAATTAACACTGCAAGAGGTAAAAGTGTGGTGACTGAAGATTTGGTTTCTGCCTTAAAATCGGGTAAAATTCTAGGAGCGGGATTAGATGTTTTAGAATATGAAAAATCATCTTTCGAAAGTTTGTTTTCTTCTAAAATGCCATTAGCATTTCAATATTTAATTGACGCTGAAAATGTTTTATTATCGCCTCATGTCGCTGGATGGACCGTTGAAAGCAAAATAAAACTCGCCCAGACCATTGTAGATAAAATTAAGGCAAAATTTTGTTAACTTTAGAGTTCATCTGTATCCTCTAAAAGTAATATCGAAATAATGCAATCTAACGCCACTACGCCACAACAGTATTTAGATGAACTTCCAGAAGACAGAAAAGCACCTATCCAAAATTTAAGGCAACAGATTTTAGATAACTTACCAGAAGGCATTGTAGAAACCATGGGCTATGGCATGCTAGGCTATGTTATCCCACACTCGGTATACCCAGAAGGATATCATTGTGATCCTAAATTACCATTGCCTTTTATGAATTTGGCTTCGCAGAAAAATTTTATTGCCGTTTACAGCATGGCCATTTACGCCAAAAAAGGACTTTACGACTGGTTTATTTCAGAATACGCCAAACGCTGTAAGTACAAGTTAGACATGGGCAAAAGTTGTATACGATTAAAACGTATGGACGATATCCCTTATGAATTAATTGGAGAGCTTACAGCTAAAATAAGTGCTGAAGAGTGGATTGAAATTTACGAAGACTCTATTAAAAGTAGAAAAAAATGAAACGAGCATTAACAGATTTTGAAAACACATTCGCCAAAGAGAATGTATTAAAATTTGTAATGGGAGAACGAACTGGTTGCAAGCGTTCTCAATTTTATATTATAATTAATAAAATTTAAACGTGTGAAAAAACGAGTTACGGGTATTGGCGGATTGTTTTTTAAAACTAAAAACCCCAAAGCCACAAAAGATTGGTATAAGAAACACCTTGGTTTTAATACTGATGACTATGGATGTACGTTTTGGTGGAAAGACAATTCGGGTAAAGATTCCTCTACACAATGGAGCCCTTTTTCAAAGGATACGAATTATTTCGAACCATCAAAGAAAGACTTTATGTTCAATTACCGGGTAGATAATTTACACGACCTTATAAACACTTTAAAAGAGGAAGGTGTTACTGTTGTTGGAAATATCGAAGAATACGACTATGGTAAATTTGGTTGGGTTCTTGACAACGATGGAAATAAAATAGAGCTTTGGGAACCGGTGGACGACGCCTTTAAATAAACAATGTGTCATTAAGCGATATACTTCAGTCTTTTAATTTATCAGATTTAAAATGGTTTGCAATAGGTTTTGCAGCCTTTGTTTTGGGTATTTCCAAATCCGGAATTAAGGGTATTGGCATCATTATCATACTGATTCTTGCCTTTGTTTTTGGAGAAAAAGCCTCTACCGGTGTGTTATTACCCATGCTTATAAGTGCCGATATCTTAGCTGTAAGTTATTATAACAGGCACACCCAATGGCGTTTTATTAAAAAACTTTTACCATGGATGGTTGTTGGTGTTTTGGTTGGGGTCTGGGTAGGCGATTCTATTTCAGAAGACGTTTTTAAACGGGTTATGGCCCTTATCATTATTGGGTCTATTTTCATTATGTGGTATTTTGAAAAAAGAAAATCGGTTAGCGTACCTCAAAATAAATTATTCTCGAGTTCTACTGGGTTCTTAGCGGGTTTTACTACCATGATAGGAAACCTAGCGGGGCCTATTTCCAATATTTATTTTCTAGCTATGCGATTACCAAAAAATGAATTTATAGGTACTGCAGCATGGTTGTTTTTTATAATTAACGTGTTCAAATTACCGTTTCATTTTTTTGTTTGGAAAACGGTTTCAAAAGAAACCCTAGTACTTAATTTAACCTTATTTCCTCTGGTAGCCTTGGGTTTCTTTATAGGAGCTAAATTGGTAAAACGCATATCTAATGCTAATTATAGGCGCTTTATAATTATTGTTACGGCTATTGGTGGTTTAATTATGTTATTCCGCTAACAATGAAGTTTTTGTAACATAATTAAAATTTAATATACATATCATGTAAAGTGATTTATAATTTTTAAATTTAATGTCTAACCATAATTCAAAATAAAATGTCTGACGAGAAAAGTTTAAGCGACGACCTAAATGACATGTTAGGTGACGCCAAAGAAGGTGCTAAAAAAGCGGCCGATAAAGCCGGAGAAATAGCTGGGGAAGCCAAAGAAAAAGCAAAAGAGTTTGCAAGTGAAGCTAAGGAAACTGCCTCTGAGTTTGCTGACAGCGCAAAAGAAACTTTTGAGGAAGTTACAGGAGAAAATAAAAAAGTTGTTGCCGGAATTCTAGGAATTTTTTTAGGATGGACTGGTGCTCATAAGTTTATTCTTGGCTATAAGAAAGAAGGGCTTATTTTACTTAGTATTTTTCTAATATCTATCCCTCTTACATGCCTTATAATTGGTGCCTTTACAATTTACATACCTGTAATAATAGGAATAATTGAAGGCATTATTTACCTCACTAAATCTGATGAAGAATTTTATAACACCTACCAAGTTGGAAAAAAACCTTGGTTCTAAAATATATTTTAGGAAAAGTCAAAATTATACAGTTTGGCTTTTTTCTTTTATTTTAATATCGTAATATTGCAATATATAAATAACAATGGGAATAACTAAATCACAAATATTTACGCAAAGACAAAACAACCTAGCTCATTTTTTTAAAGTTCTAGGGCACCCTGCTCGTGTGGCCATCCTTCAATATATTAGCAAGCAAAATGCCTGTATTTGCAATGATTTAGTTGAAGAAATCGGACTCGCTCAGGCTACTATTTCACAACATTTAAAAGAACTAAAAAGTATTGGATTATTAAAAGGTGAAATAGAGGGAAAAAGTATGTGCTACTGCATAAATGTAGAACGCTGGGAAGAAATTCAAAATGAACTGAATACGTTTTTCAATAACACCAAAACGAACTGCTGTTAGTCCATAATAAGCATACGGTTGCTAACCCAAATAAAAAATAGACACATGAAAACACAAGAATTATTTAACATACTGGAACAGAATCAAGGTAAATCACTATGCTTTGAATATGCACCCAATCTCATGGTAGGAACCAATTACCACATTACCGAAGTTAAACATATCGCTGTAGAATCTGTGGATTGTGGGGCCAATGCCGATAGTTGGAATGAAACCATTATTCAATTATGGGAAAGCCCAAGCGAGATTGAAAAAACAAATTACATGTCTGTTTATAAGGCATTGGGCATTCTTAAAAAAGTAGGCAAAATGAAATCGTATCGATTAGATGCCGAAGTTAAATTTGAATATAGTAACGAAACCTTCCATACAGCTCAATTATTTGTTAACGATTACGAAATACAGGGCACTAACTTAATATTTAAATTAGCCGTTGAGAAAACCGATTGCAAAGCAAAAGAAACTTGTGGTATTCCAGAAGACAAACTAACTATGGAGCCTACAAACGCTTGTTGCTCGCCAAGCAGTGGTTGTTGTTAAACCAATGTCATTCTGAGTTTTTCTCTGAAAAACGTGAGAATCTACCTGTTTAAATAAATAGATTCCCGCTGAAGTGTATCTTGCGAGATAGTCAAAAGACGGGAATAACAAAAATATTATATGAATAAAACACTATTTAAAGAAGTTTCAAAAACTATAGAATCATTAGACATAAACTCAGTTTCTGATGAAAGAAGAAATATACTTACTCCATTAGTTGATTATTTAAAGGAAAAGACAGAAGCCAATGACCCCATTCGATTAAACTTTATTTGTACGCACAACTCCAGGAGAAGCCATTTATCGCAAATATGGGCACAGACCATGGCTGCTTATTTTAATATCGATAAGGTTTCATGTTATTCGGGTGGTACCGAAGCCACCGCTATGTTTCCAAAAGTAGGTGAAACTTTAGTGAATCAAGGGTTTAAGATTAATAAACTTTCTGAAGGCAACAATCCTGTTTATAGTGTTAAGTATTCGCAAAACGAACCTGCTGTGATTGCATTTTCAAAAACGTATGGAGATACTTTTAATCCAACTTCAGAATTTGCAGCAATTATGACCTGTTCTTCTGCAGATGAAGGTTGCCCTATGGTTTTTGGTTGTGATAAACGTGTTGCAATAACTTACGAAGACCCAAAAAAATCTGATGGCACACCACAACAAACCGAAACCTATTTTAATAGAAGTTTAGAAATTGCTACCGAGATGAAATTTATTTTTTCTTCTTTAGATTAAGAAATTCAAAGCCATAATCTAAGGGAAGTAAATCTCCAAAACGTCTGCTTCCCATATGTCCTGAAAATATTATGTTTTCAACCTCTGAGTAATTTCCATAGATATCCAATAGGAAGTAAGGAGCCAATATTTGAATACTAGAAGCCTGTTTATATTTGAACACAACAGTAACAGGTTTTTCTTTCTCCGGACTCATTTTTTTTATGGCAGTATCATTAAAAAATTTTGAATTAAAAATAGTATCTGGATTTAACTCAATGCTCTTTTGATATAACCTAAAGTTCTCTTTTTTTAACCTACCTGCATATAAGGCACGCATGAAATGAAGTATTGAACCCTCAAAAGCCTTTTTTCTGCTTTTACGGGCTTTCTTTCCATCAAAATTTGAAATGTTCTGGTAAAAAGGATTGCCTCTAAATCCTATAGATTTCACTTCAAAACCGTTTCTTTTAGGATTAACATTAGTAAACTCGGCCCAAAAAGTATTGAGTTCGTAAGTGATTTTATATTGGAGTGCTCTGTTTTCTATCTGCAACGGTGCAGAGGCGTGTGCGACTAGCTTACGTTCCTTCTTTAAGTATCTAATTATTAATGCGTCTTCATTAAGTATCTCACAGGATCTACCAAACTTAGATGTCCCCAGAAATTCTTTTCTGAATACTTTTAGTTTTTCTTCTCTAGCTAAACCATCATTAGTATTAATGAGGACCTCATCTAACTGCTCATGACTTTCCTCGAGATATATGGTATATGAATTTTGCGTTCTGTAATCTGTAATAAGTTGTTTTTCGTATCCTAAGAAGGAAATAACCAAAGGAGACTGAATAGCCTCAGAATAATCAATAGAAAAATGTCCCTCTGCGTTTGTTATAGTGCCTTTAGTTGTATTATCGAAGTATACAACCGCTGTCTCAATAGGTTTTTGGGTCTTGGCATCTAAAACAATTCCTGTAATGGTTTGGGAATATCCCAAAAAACCCAAAAAATAAATCAAAATGCAAAGGCATTTAATTCTCATTGTTTTCCGTTAGTTTTTGTTCTAATTCGGCTTGAAATTCTTCCATGACGGGTCTTACGGTACTTTCGGGTAAATCGGCAATTTTAATGTACATAAGCCCATCGACCGAGTTATTGAACAACGGATCTACATTAAAGGCCACCAAACGCGCATTTTGCTTTATGTATTTTTTTAGAAGCACTGGAAGTCTTAAGGCCCCGGGTTCTATTTCGTCAATAATTTTGTCGAACTTATTTAAATCAGCTTCGGTTTCATCGAAAACAAAGTCCTTATCGGCATCTTTAAGCTTAACTTTAAATTCTTTTTTAGGCCTTACATATTGTGCCAAATAAGGATCGTAATAATGTGATTTCATAAACTCTATCATCAACGACTTAGAGAATTTAGAAAACTGATTGCTAATACTTACGCCCCCTATTAAATAATTGTGCTCAGGATAACGAAGTGTGGTATGCACAATACCTTTCCAAAGTAAAAATAAAGGCATTGGTTTTTGTTGATAGGCTTTAATAATGAACGCTCTGCCCATTTCTATAGACTCGCTCATCATTTTATACAATTCTGGTTCGAACCTAAATAAATCCTGTAAATAAAAGCCATCTATACCATATCGTGCAAATATTTTAGAACCGAGCCCCATACGGTAAGCTCCAGCTATGAGCTTCTTGTCATTATCCCACAAAAACATGTGGTGGTAATAGGTATCAAAAGCATCTAGATCTATAGCTTCATTGGTTCCTTCGCCAACTTCCCTAAAAGTGATTTCTCGCAACCTTCCAATTTCCCTAAGAATATTAGGAATCTTATCGGCAGGCGCCAAATACACTTCGTAATTTTTACTTTCCAGAAGCCTATAATCTTCCTGTTTAAGAGTCTTGACTTCGGACTCCATAACACTCGTTTCTATAGGCGTAACAATACGCTTTGGAGGTTTAATGGTTTTTAAAGAGGAAGGTATTTTATCTAGTATTTTAGATTTGTCTTCGAAAGAATTAGACAGCATATAAGTCTTCTTTCTTATAAACTCTGAAAACTCTTCAAGAGACTTATACTCCTTTTGGTCTTTGACCAAAATTGGCCTACCTATCCTAACTTTTATTACTCTTCGTTTTTGTGTCAATAATTCCGAAGGCAGCTTTGCCGTTCTAAACGTATCGCTAATTTTCGAAAGTTTATAAAACAGCTTACTGTTCTTGGCGTGAAAGTAAATAGGCACGACAGGTACTTGAGCTTTCATCACTAATTTCATGGCGGCTTCTTCCCAAGGTCTGTCTACGACCAATTTACCATCGCGATAAGTGGATACTTCACCTGCGGGAAATATACCTAGGGGATGTCCTTCTCGTAAATGTAAAATTGAATTCTTGAACCCAGCAATACTAGAGGCTGCATCCTTTCGGTCTTCAAAAGGATTAACCGGCATAATGTAAGGTTTTAGAGGTGCTATTCTGTGTAATAAAAAATTAGCGATAATTTTAAAGTCGCTTCGTTGCTCCAACATTAACTTTAATAGCAAAATACCATCAATTCCTCCAAGCGGATGGTTAGAAATGGTAATGTAAGCACCATCTTTTGGTAAACGTTTTAAATCTTCTTCTGGAATTTCAAATTTTATTTGAAAATCGTCTAGAATACCATTCAAAAAATCTAAATCGCTTAAATGCTTATTACGTTTATAAATTTTATTTAATGTAGATATCTTAAGAACCTTCATTAAAATCCAACCGATAAAAGTACCCAAAAAGCCATACTTATCTAACTGAATGGCTTTTGCAACCTCTTTGGCAGATACTAATCCGGAATCTTGTTGTCTCATAATTAGGGTAAATGTAATAAATACTTTACTTAGTTACTATTTGTACTGTTTGTTCTGTTAATTGTTTAAGTAAAACTTGTTTATCCTTTTCAATATTGTCAATAGCTGATTGCGTATAATGCCGAATCGTGTACAAAGAAACATTTTCGTAATAAGTCACACTAAATTTAGCACGTAACTGCTGTAATAACTTTTCTAAATTATTATAGATATTATCAATACATACCGAAAAACTAATTGCCGAGTTTTGAATCATATCTACTTTCATTTTATGAGTATCCAATAAATTAAAAATATCTCTAATATTATCTTCTACGATATATGAAAAATCTAATGACGCTATCGCTATTAAAACTTGATTTTGCTTTAGCATAAAACAGGGTACCGCCGGTTCTAATGGCAGCCCCTTACCAATTCTAGTCCCCGATTGATCTGGGTTTAAAAACGATTTTACATAAAGAGGTATTTCTTTACGCTGCAATGGCTGCAGTGTTTTGGGATGTATAACCGAGGCCCCATAAAAAGCTAACTCTATGGCTTCTTGATACGATATTTTCTTTAAAAGCTGGGTGTTTTCAAAATACCTTGGATCTGCGTTTAGCACCCCAGGAACATCTTTCCAAACTGTAACACTTTGTGCATTTAGACAATACGCTAAAATAGCAGCCGTGTAATCGCTTCCCTCTCTCCCTAACGTAGTTGTAAAATTATTGGAATCGCTTGCTATAAACCCCTGCGTAACATTTAAAACCGAATTGTCAATTGAAGACACAATAGCTTTACGTGTAGCATCCCAATTAACATTTGCTTTTCTATAATATGAATCTGTCTTAATAAGCGCTCTAATATCAACCCAATTATTATGTATGCCTTGGTGATTTAAATACTCGAAAATTATCGTAGTGGATAATAGTTCCCCATAACTGACAATTTGATCGTAAACAAAATCGTAGTTTGGTGATTTGTTAACCTTAATAAAGGTTCTAATTTCTTCGAATAGGAGTTTTATCTTATTAAAAACCTGATGATTTTCTTTTTCGAATAAATCGAACAGAATGTCATTGTGGAATTTGAAAACCTCTTGTATTGAGCTTTGTAGTTCAGATTTATTGTCAAAATAATTAAAAACGACTCGCTCTAATGCATTGGTGGTTTTAGCCATGGCAGACACAATAACCACTCCTTTAGTGTAGCCAACTTTTTTTAGTACTAGGGCTAAGTTCCTAACGCCATCGGCATCTTTAACCGAGGCGCCGCCAAACTTAAATATCTGCATGATTTAATTTGGCTATATAGTTGTCTATACTTTCTTTACTCATTTGCACCACATCCCAATCTCGCATAACCTTGGCGCCTTTACTTTCGTAAAACGCTATGGCGGGCTCGTTCCAATCTAATACCTCCCAATTAATACGTTTTACGCCTAATCTATGGCTATGCTTCACGATTTCATCTAATAGTGCAGACCCTAGTCCCAATCCTCTAAAACTCTTATTGATTATTAAATCTTCTAAATGAATTGCTTTTCCTTTCCAAGTGGAGTAGCGGTTGTAACCTAGGGCAATACCTTCTACTTGTCCTTCAATTTCGGCTACATAGCAAAAAAATGCTGGGTTTTTTCCAAAACCATCACGTTCTAAATCTTTAACAGTAACCTCCACAGCTTCAGGTTCTTTCTCAAATTCGGCCAACTGTTTAATCAATTCTAAAACACGTGGCATATCTGTTATAGTCGCTTTTCTAATTTTATAATCCATGACCTAAATATTCTAATCAAAAATAATTTAAAAAATTGTTTTTTAGCTTTTTAAAAATAAGTTTAGTTTAAGTATAAGAAATTAATAAATCCTGTAAACAAACCTACTTTCTTTGACGAAAACGTTGTAGTTGCCATAAAATTAACAGATATTTGCGTTAAACTAACACAACATTTTTATGTCCAACAAAAAGCAAACATTAGGTGAATTTATAATCGAAAATCAAACGTCGTTTAAATATTCGTCTGGTGAATTATCGAGCCTCTTAAATTCCATCCGACTAGCGGCAAAAGTTGTAAATCATGAAGTAAACAAAGCAGGTCTAGTTGATATTATTGGTGCTGCTGGCGACACAAACATACAAGGTGAGGACCAGCAAAAATTGGATGTTTATGCCAATGAAAAATTTATTCAAACACTTACTAAAAGAAACATTGTTTGTGGAATTGCCAGTGAAGAAGAAGATGATTACATAACCATCAACAGCCAAGATGAAAACCATCAAAATAAATACGTGGTTTTAATAGATCCCTTAGATGGATCTTCTAATATTGATGTGAATGTTTCGGTTGGGACAATCTTTTCTATATACAGAAGAATAACACCTATAGGAACACCTGTGCAATTAGAAGACTTTTTACAAAAAGGTAGTGAGCAAGTTGCAGCAGGTTATGTCGTTTATGGAACGTCGACCATGTTAGTTTATACAACTGGAGATGGGGTAAATGGATTTACGCTTAACCCTGCAATTGGGTCTTTTTATTTATCGCACCCTAGTATGGAGTTCCCTGTAGATGGTAATATTTACTCTGTTAACGAGGGTAATTATGTGCATTTCCCACAAGGTGTAAAAAATTATATTAAGTATTGCCAAGAAGAAGTTGACGACAGACCTTATACCTCAAGATACATTGGGTCTCTAGTTTCAGATTTCCATAGAAATATGATTAAAGGTGGAATTTATCTTTACCCTCAGAGTTCAAAAAATCCTAACGGAAAGCTGCGTTTACTATACGAATGTAATCCAATGGCGTTTTTAGCAGAACAAGCCAATGGTAAAGCCAGTGATGGTTTTACTAGAATTATGGATATTGAGCCAACGGAACTTCACCAACGTGTACCTTTTATTTGTGGTAGTAAAAATATGGTAGAAAAAGCTGAGGAGTTTATGCACAAGTCTAGATATAGCGTTTAGACTATTTAAACACACTACTTAAAAATAAAAAAGCGAACTATTAAGGTTCGCTTTTCTTATTATATAACTTATTGTTTTCTAAAGTGCCACTAAATCACCTGCTTCATTTTTAGTAGGAAGGTCAGATTTACCCATTAGGTAAATATCGACTTGGCGTGCTGCCTCTCTACCTTCTGAAATAGCCCAAACAATTAGTGATTGTCCGCGACGCATATCGCCAGCTGTGAATATATTAGGGATATTGGTTTGATACTTTCCGTATTCTGCTTTGTAGTTAGAACGGGCATCTCTCTCAATACCTAACTTATCTGCTAATGTACTTTCCGGACCTGTAAATCCAAGAGCCAATAATGCTAAATCGCATGGCCATGTTTTCTCAGTACCTTCAACTTCGACCAATTTAGGACGCTGACCAGGAACCATTTCCCATTCAACATTTACAGTTTTAAGCGCCACTAATTTACCTTTATCATCTGTAACAAACTCCTTAGTATTGATTAACCAGTTTCGTTCTACACCTTCTTGATGAGAAGAAGACGTCTTTAACTGTAATGGCCAATATGGCCAAGGTGTTGTTGGTGAACGATGTCCTGGTGGCTTTGGCATAATTTCGAAATTGGTAACCGATTTAGCACCCTGACGATTAGAAGTTCCTATACAATCTGAACCTGTATCTCCACCTCCAATAACAACAACATCTTTTCCAGTTGCTAAAACTTGGTCTTTAACTTCTTTTCCAAAAACCACTTTGGTTTGTTGCGTTAAGAAATCCATAGCTTGTACTACACCATCGGCATCAATACCTGGTGTTGGTAAGCTACGTCTTTCTGTAGCACCACCACAAAGCACAATGGCATCGAAAGATTTTAACGCCTCAACATCATAATTTACACCAACATTAACGTTGGTTTTAAATGTGATACCTTCTGCTTCTAAAATGGCTACACGACGGTCTATGATTTCCTTTTCCATTTTAAAGTTAGGAATACCATAACGTAAAAGCCCACCTATTTCATCATCTCTTTCAAAAACAGTAACGGTGTGTCCCGCTCTATTTAATTGTTGTGCAGTTGCTAATCCTGCAGGTCCAGAACCTACCACAGCAACAGATTTTTCTGTTCTAACCTTTGGAGGTTGAGGCTTAATCCAACCCTCTGCAAAAGCACGCTCAACAATGTTCTTTTCTATATTTTCGATAGATACTGGATCTTCGATAATTCCTAATACACATGATTTTTCACATGGAGCAGGACATAAACGTCCAGTAAACTCAGGGAAATTATTTGTTGAATGTAAAATCCATGATGCTTTTTGCCACTCCCCTTGGTGTACCATATGGTTAAAATCTGGTATTAGATTCCCCAATGGACAACCACTGTGACAAAACGGAATACCACAGTCCATACAACGTGATCCTTGTTTTGTAATTTCTTCCTCAGATAAAGGAACAGTAAACTCTTTATAGTGTTTTACACGGTCTGTTACCGGTTTATAAGACTCATCCTGTCTGTCAAATTCTTTAAATCCTGTTACTTTTCCCATGACCTTATGCTATTTCTAATTCTTCAACCATTGGCTCTTCGTTAGCAATTCTTTCTAACGCTACCTTATATTCTTTTGGCATTACTTTTACAAACTTAGGTAAGTAATTATCCCAGTCGGCTAAAATTTCTTTACCTCTGTTACTGTTTGTATAAGCTACATGATTTGTTATCAATTCTTTTAATTCGGCTTCATCGGCATCAGTAATTGGGTCAAAATCAATAGTCTCTTCGTTACATAGACCATTAGTAAATTGTCCTGATTCATTTAATACAAATGCATAACCACCACTCATACCGGCAGCAAAGTTTCTACCTGTTTTACCAAGAACAACAATTTTTCCACCCGTCATATACTCACAACAGTGATCACCAACACCTTCTACTACCGCTGTAGCTCCAGAATTACGAACTGCAAAACGCTCTCCTGCAATACCGTTAATGTAAGCCTCCCCGTGAACGGCTCCGAATAAACAAACATTACCAACTATAATATTGTTTTCTGCAATGAAATCTGCTGTTACAGGTTTTTTAACAATAAGTTTAGCTCCAGAAAGTCCTTTTCCGAGGTAATCGTTTGTATTACCCTCTAGAGTAAAGGTTAAACCATGAGCTCCAAAGGCTCCAAAACTCTGACCTGCAGAACCTGTAAAGTTTATATTTAACGTATCTTCTGGTAAACCTAAATGTCCGTAAATTTTAGAGATTTCATTACTTACAATGGCGCCCACCGTTCTATCTACATTTTTGATAGGATACGCTAAGTTCATTTTCTCTTTTCTATAAAGTGCACGATGTGAATCTTTAAGAATCGTGAAATCGATTACTTCTTCTAAGTTATGATCTTGTTTCTCTGTGTTTCTTATGGTAAGATCATGATACTCGGCTGGTCTGTGTAAAATACTTGATAAATCCAACCCTTTAGCCTTGTAATGCTTGATGGCTTTATTGGCATTGATTTTTTGAGTCTGACCTACCATTTCCTCAACAGTTCTAAACCCTAACTGCGCCATGATTCCTCTTAATTCTTCAGCTACATAATAGAAGAAATTAATAACGTGCTCTGGTGTTCCTTTAAAATTTTTACGTAACTCTTTATCTTGAGTAGCAACACCTACGGGACATGTATTTAAGTGACATTTGCGCATCATAATACAACCAGAAGCAACTAATGGCGCCGTTGCAAAACCGAATTCCTCAGCACCTAATAGAGCTGCAATGGCAACATCACGACCAGTTTTTAACTGTCCGTCGCATTCTACAACAATTCTACTTCTTAAGTCATTAAGCACTAAAGTCTGTTGTGCTTCAGATAAACCAAGCTCCCAAGGTAAACCAGCATGCTTTAATGATGTTAATGGTGACGCCCCTGTACCGCCATCGAAACCTGATATTAATACAACATCAGCTTTAGCTTTGGCAACACCAGCAGCAATAGTACCCACGCCAACCTCAGATACTAATTTTACATTAATTCTAGCTTCGCGATTCGCATTCTTTAAATCGTATATTAACTGAGCTAAATCCTCGATAGAGTAAATATCGTGATGCGGCGGTGGCGAAATCAATCCTACGAAAGGCGTGGAGTTTCTGGCATCTGCAATCCATGGTAATACTTTTTCACCTGGAAGCTGTCCACCTTCACCTGGCTTAGCACCTTGAGCCATTTTAATTTGAATCTCTTGAGCGTTCGATAAGTAATGTGATGTTACACCAAAACGACCAGAAGCTACCTGTTTAATGGCAGAGTTTCTACTATCTCCGTTAACGTCTTTTTGGAAACGGCGTCTGTCTTCACCACCTTCACCAGAATTGGATTTTCCTCCAATACGGTTCATGGCAATGGCCAAATTTTCATGGGCTTCACGAGAAATAGACCCGTAAGACATCGCACCAGTTTTAAAGCGCTTAACAATTTCTGTCCAAGGTTCTACCTCTTCTAATGGAATTGGGTCTAATCTATCAAACTCAAACAATCCACGAATGGTCATTAATTTTTCAGACTGCTCGTTTATAGTTTTAGAATAAATATCGTAGCTATTCTGATCACTCAACCTAACGGCTTGCTGTAATTTAGCAACGGTTGTTGGATTAAACATGTGGCGCTCACCATTACGTCTCCATCTGTAATCCCCACCAATATTTAATCCTAAGCGATTTTTAATTTGAGTATCTGGATAAGCGTATTTATAACGCTCGTTAATTTCTTTTTCTATCTCGTATAATCCAATACCTTCAATCCTAGAAGCTGTATACGGGAAATATTTTTCTACAAACTGTGAATTGAAACCAACAATTTCGAATATTTGAGAACCTCTGTAAGAATGTAATGTTGAAATTCCAATCTTATTCATAATTTTCAACAAGCCTTTACCGATGGCTTTATTGAAATTCTCAACGGCTTCTTCTTCGTTTAAATCACTAATAAAGCCTTCCTTAACCTGCATTCTAATAATCTCGTTCACCATATAAGGATTAATAGCCGAAGCACCGTATCCAAATAGGGTTGCAAAATGATGTGGCTCACGAGGTTCTGCAGATTCGATAATAATATCGAAATAAGAACGCTTGCGTAAACGGTTTAATTGGTGATTTACATAAGAACAAGCTAATAATGCAGGAATGGGCGCAAAATCTTTATTTACACCTCTATCGGAAAGAATAATGATATTTGTTTTTCTATCTAAAGCCTTTTCAACTTGTCTTACAATATCTTCTAAAGCATCTTCCAATCCGTTTAAACCTTGCGCTTTTGGATAAAGCATTTGGATGGTTTCTGCCTTAAAACTTTCTACTTGAATGGTTCTAATCTTTTCGAGGTCTCCATTAGAGATTACAGGGTTCTGAATACGTAGCTTTCTACATTGTCTTTCGGTAATACTGAAAATATTACGATCCTTACCAAGATTTAAACTAATATCTGTTACAATTTCTTCACGGATACCATCTAATGGCGGATTGGTTACCTGTGCGAATAATTGTTTAAAGTAATTTGAAATTAACTGAGGTCTATCTGACAGTACTGCCAAAGGTGTATCTATACCCATAGAGCCCAGGGCTTCCTTGCCTTTTTGAGCCATTGGGGTAATCACCTCCTGAATGTCCTCGATAGTATAATTGAATAAACGCTGACGTGTTTTAATGTCGATAGTTTCTATAGGACACGTTTCGTTAGTGTAAGGTACATCTCTTAAATGTAATCTCGTTTTGTTTAACCATTCTTTATATGGTCTTTCAGAAACTACTTTACTTTTTATTTCTTCGTCATCGATAATACGTCCTTCGTTCATATCAACTAAGAACATCTTACCTGGCTCTAATCTACCATGTAATTCTACATCGGCTGGGTCAACATCAACCACACCAACTTCAGATGACATGATCAATTTACCACTCTTAGTTAATGTATATCTAGAAGGTCTTAAACCGTTTCTGTCTAATAATGCACCAATATAATCGCCGTCAGTGAACGGAATAGATGCAGGACCATCCCAAGGCTCCATAATACAACAGTTGTATTCATAGAATGCCTTTTTCTCTTCACTCATGGTTTTGTGTTTTTCCCATGCTTCAGGAATCATCATCATCATGATTTCCGGTAAAGAACGATCGGTATGTGTTAGTAATTCCACTACCATATCCATAGAAGCAGAATCTGATTTACCTGGAAGTACTATTGGGAATAACTTATCGATTTGCGGACCGAAAACATCACTCTTCATTATCTCTTCGCGCACACGCATTCTACTTACGTTTCCACGAAGGGTATTAATCTCACCATTCTGACACATAAAACGGAAAGGCTGAGCCAATTCCCAAGCAGGCATGGTATTGGTAGAAAAACGTTGGTGTACCAAAGCCAATCTAGTCACTAAGTCTTTTTGCTGTAAATCTGTGTAATAAGGCCCTATATCTTCTGGCATGATAATACCTTTATATATAAGGGTGGTTGTAGATAAACTAGGAATGTAAAAATAATCGCTTTGCGAAATCTTAGACAATCTTATTTCATGCTCTGTAATCTTTCTAGCTGCGTACAACTTTGCCTTGAATGTAGCCTCGCTAATATCTTCTGTTTTACCAACAAACAACTGCTCTATGGTAGGCTCTGAAGCCTTTGCAATTTGCCCTAGTTGGGAAGAATCTACCGGTACATCTCGCCACCCAAGGATTTTTAAGCCCTGCGCTTTAATTTCTTTCTCGAAAGTATCTTTACAAAACTCGTACTGATTGTAAACTTTTGGCAAGAAAACCATACCTACAGCATACTCTCTTTGAGCTGGTATTTCAAAATCACAAACACGTTTAAAGTAATCGTGAGGGATATCAATTAACAAACCAGCACCATCTCCTGTTTTTCCATCGGCACTAACGCCTCCACGGTGCTCTAATTTTACCAAAATCTCTAATGCATCATGGATGATTTGATTTGTCTTTTCTCCTTTAAGATTACAAATAAAACCGGCACCACAATTCTCATGTTCAAATTCTGGCGAATACATTCCTTGTTTCTTCAGCATAATCAACTAATTATATTGGTTTAAAACGTGACTAAGTAAGCGAAGATAGTTATACATTTTAAATTAATAATAATGTGGTTTTCATTATTTCGATTTTAACGACGAAGTGGAACTAAATTTAATTATATATCAATATTCCCGGGGTTTTTTAATAAATATTCAATCGTTAAAATATAGTAATAAATGAGGATATCTGAATTAATATTAAATATAGTTAACATTCTTAAAAAGAATAATACGAAAATTTAGAAAATACTGACAATTTTTCAATTAAAGGAGTTAATGAAAAATCAAAAAATCATAAAAATTCACGAATACCTCTAAAAAAATGGGGTAAAAATTAAAATATCTACAAAAATAACCCAATACCCCCTCTTTTTTATGGGGGTTAAAACTTTTTAACATAGTTTTGACTCGTTCTTAAGGAAAATTAACTAATAAAAATTAATCTTAAAAATGAAAACAATCATGAAAAAATTATTTACTCTTACAATGCTTTTAGTAGCATCTGTTATGTTTGCTCAAGATGAAGAGAAATCACCACTAACGGTTTCTGGTAGTGTTGATGCTTATCACCAAACTTACTTAACAGCTCCAGACAACGAAGGTGTTTCTTTCGGAACTGCTTTTGCAGACCAAACTGGATTTGCTTTAGGTATGGCTAACTTAGTTGTAAGCTACGAAGGAGAAAAAGTAGGTGCTGTTATCGATTTAGTAACTGGACCAAGAGGTGCTGGTGCAACTTTTAACACAGATATCGTAGACGGTATCGTAAACCAGGCTTATGTATACTGGAATGTGTCTGAGAGCACTACCTTAACTTTTGGTAGATGGAACACGTTCTTAGGATATGAGGTTATCGCTCCTGCAGCTAACTTCAACTACAGCTGTTCTTACCTATTCTCTAACGGACCTTTCTCGCATGTAGGTTTAAAAGCTGACTTTGCTTTATCTGATGATGTAAGCTTAATGTTAGCTGTAACTAACCCATGGGATACTAACAATATCTCTATGACTGGTGAGTACGGTCTTGGAGCTCAGTTAGGTCTTTACGGACAATACATCAACCTATACTACGATAGTGGTAACAACGGAGGTTTAGGTTTTGAAATCGACTATACTGGTGGATTCGACTTATCTGATTCTTTCTTCTTAGGAATCAACGCTGCTTACAACGATAACGATGGTTCTGGTTTCTACGGTGCTGCGTTATACCCACAAGTAGCTGCTTCTGATACTTTCTCTATTGGTTTAAGAGGTGAGTTCTTCGGTTTACACGGAGATGCTAACCCAGCTGAGGAAAGTGTATTTGCTACAACTTTAACTGGTAGTATTACTGTAGATAACTTAATCATCAAGCCAGAAATTAGATTAGATTCTTGGTCTGATGCTATGCCTTACATCGATAACGACGGGGCTGCTGCAGATAACTTAGCAGCGTTTACTTTAGCCGCAATCTACGCATTCTAAATACATCAAATATTACTTACGCATCCTTCAGAAGGATGCGTAAGTGCTTAAATTAATTACTAACCATAAAATATAAATATTATGTCGTTACTTAATATGCCCCTTTTTATTCAAGACACCGCCGCAATAGAAGGCGATATGGGAATGTTATGGATGCTTATTTCTGGTATCCTAGTATTCTTAATGCAAGCAGGATTCACATTAGTTGAGTCTGGAATGACACGTTCTAAGAACGTGGTTAACATCGCAATGAAAAACGTACTTGATATCGCTGTTGGATCTTTGGTCTACTGGTTTGTTGGGTATTCTTTAATGTATGGAGAAACTGGCGGATGGATTGGCTGGAGTGGTTTAATGTACAACCAAGGCCCTGCTGATTTATTCTTCCAAACAGTTTTCTGTGCTACTGCTGCTACTATTGTTTCTGGAGCGGTTGCTGGTAGAACCAAGTACAACACGTACATCGTTTTCTCTATAGTAATGACTGCATTTATCTATCCTATCGCAGGTGGATGGCAATGGAACGGTGATGGATGGTTAGCTCAAATGGGCTTCATTGATTTCGCTGGTTCTTCAATTGTACACGCTGTAGGTGGATGGGCTGCTTTAATAGGCGCTGCTTTAGTTGGTCCTAGATTAGGAAAATATACTGCAGACGGTAAAGCTGTTAACCTTCCAGGTCATAACAAATTATTAGCTGCCTTAGGTGTATTCATCCTTTGGTTCGGATGGTTCGGATTCAACGGTGGTTCTCAATTAGCTTGGGGTGGTGACGATGCTGTAGGTGCTTCTATGGTAGTTCTTGTTACTAACTTAGCTGCTTCTGCTGGTGCTGTTGGTGCTTTAGCGCTTTCTTGGATCAAATACAAAAAACCAAATATCGATATGACACTTAACGGTGCTTTAGCTGGTCTTGTTAGTATTACAGCTGGTTGTGGTAACATGAGCGAAGTTGGAGCAATTGCTGCTGGTTTCATTGGTGGTATTATCGTAGTTTACTCTATGGAAATCGTTGAGCAAAAACTTAAAATTGATGATGCTGTTGGTGCATTCTCTGTACACGGTCTTGCTGGTGCTTGGGGAACAATTGTTATTGGTCTTTGGGGAATTAGTGGAGATGAAGGTATTGGTATCTTCAACGGTGGAGGATCTGAGCAATTAATGACTCAGTTAGCTGGTACTGCTGCTTATGCCATTTGGGCCGTAGTTATCTCGTTCATCTTCTTCTTTATTCTTAAGAAAACTATGGGACTTAGAGTTTCTGAAAAAGTTGAGATTGAAGGTCTTGATTTATCAGAGCACGGTGCTCTAGCTTACCCAGGTAAGAGACAAAGAGAAATTGAAGAATAATAAAATATTCTGATACAATAGAATACACAAAATAATTTCCAGATGCCTTTAGAATTTGACTAAAGGCATCTGTTTTTATAAAAACCCTAGGCTTACACTTTTGCTTAAGTCTTATAAAATTTGTTTCTTTCAGAACAAATTAGAAAACTATCAAATTATGAAGAAAATTGAAGCAATTATTCGAAAATCCAAATACAGAGCAGTTAAGGAGGCTTTGCATGCTGTTGGAGTAAATTTCTTTTCCTACTGGGATGTTACCGGTTTAGGGAACGAAAAAGAGGGACACGTTTACAGAGGGGTATCTTATAGTACCAGTGACATTCAACGTAGATACTTATCTATTGTTGTAAATGACGATTTTGAAGAAGTTACTATCAAAGCCCTTTTAGACTCTGCAGCAACTGGAGAAGTAGGAGACGGAAAAATCTTTGTTTCTGATGTTTCGGAAGTATATAGAATACGAACTGGTGAAAAAGGTAGCGACACGCTAAAATAAAAACACATACTAACTAACACACACAACTCATAAATTATTATGGAAGGATTATTTACTGCAAATAACGTATGGATGATGATCTGTACGGCACTTGTTTTCTTTATGCATACAGGTTTTGCATTTTTAGAAATTGGATTAACAAGACAAAAAAACACAATCAATATATTATTTAAAAACATCTTCATCATCACAGTTGGTTTATTACTATACTACATCTTAGGATTTAATTTGATGTATCCTGGTTTTGAAGAAGGATCTGCTGGATTTTTCGAATTTGCAGGATTTGGAATCGCTCCACCTGAAGGAGGAATGACTCCTGAATATGCAGATGGTGGTTATACCTGGTGGACAGATTTCCTTTTTCAAGGTATGTTTGCTGCAACCGCAGCAACCATTGTATCTGGAGCTGTTGCTGAACGTATGAAAATTGGACCATTTATGTTATTTACTGTTCTTTATGTAGGTATCGTATATCCGCTTGCCGGTTCTTGGAAATGGGGTGGTGGTTTCTTAGATATGAGAGAAACTCCTTTTTATGACTTTGCTGGCTCTACTTTAGTACACTCTGTTGGAGGTTGGGCTGCTTTAGTAGCTGTTTGGTTATTAGGATCTAGAATTGGAAAATTCAAAGACGGTAAACCTCAGGCTATACCAGGACATAGTATTCCTATGGCGACTGCTGGTGTACTAATACTTTGGTTAGGATGGTTTGGTTTTAATGGAGGTTCTGTACTATCTGCAGATCCAGAATTGACTTCATTAACCTTAGTAACAACATGTTTAGCTGCTGCCGCAGGTGGTGTTGTATCTGCTTTTGTTTCTTTCCTAAAATATAAAAACCTGGACCTTACCATGTTCTTAAATGGTATTTTGGGAGGATTAGTTGGAATCACGGCTGGAGCAGATCAAATGAGCCCTGAAAATGCTATTGTAATTGGTGCCATTGCAGGTGCTCTAATTGTATTCGCAGTAGCTTTTATTGATGCTATTAAACTAGATGATCCTGTTGGTGCTATTGCTGTACACCTAATTTGTGGAATCTGGGGTACTTTAGCAGTAGGTCTATTTGGAAAATTAGCTGGTGTAGACCAATTTGTAAGCCAGTTGGTAGGCGTTTTATCTTATGCTGCTATTTGCGTGCCTTCTGCTTTTATCATTTTCTTTTTAATGAAGAAAACAGTAGGAATACGTGTTTCTGAAAAAGAAGAACTAGAAGGTTTAGATGCACACGAACATGGTATGGATGCATATCCTGATTTCCGTTTGAATGAGCATTAAAATATAAAACAAATACTTTTAAGTAAAGTTTTAAAGGGCGTCTGATTTAGACGCCCTTTTTTTATACAAAGCCAACGTCCAATTGAACTTCTATAAACTTTCATGAAGTCGGTTTACCTTTTACAATACCATAATTTAAAGTGAGTTAGATCTAATTTTTTTATTGAACTTTAGGCTATTCTTTGATATGGATTTATACTGAACTCACGCTAATTTATTTGCTCCTGAAAACTAAAACACATAAAAAAACCAGTTATACATTATATAACTGGTTTTAAGTATATCGATAAAATATATTTTAAGCCGAGTTTCGACTCGCATTGATATTTCCAAATAACGAACGTGTTACTATCTTTTCAAAAATCAATCGTTCTGGATCATCTTTCGCCACGCCTGCTTTATCAAATTCCTGAACCTTTTTAAGGGCGTATTGCTGGATAGTCAATAATGGCAACACTATAGATTCTCTAACTTGAATAGACGCTTTGCCAGCTGGCTCGTTTTCCATTAACTCTTTGTAACCTGTTAGTTTAAGAAGCAGTCTTTGCGTTACTTCATATTCATTGAAAATAATCTGCCAGAACTCACCAAATTCTTCGTCTTTCGCCATGTATTTGGTTAAATCGAAGAACGATTTAGTCAAGGACATCATACTATTTTCCAGTAATGTTTTAAAGAACTTAGAATTGTTGTAAAGTTGAACAACTTTGTCCCACTCTCCTCTATCCTCATACATCTTTAATGCTGTACCTACACCATAGAAACCAGGAACGTTTTGCTTTAACTGACTCCAAGATCCTACAAAAGGAATCGCTCTTAAATCTGAAAATACTAGTTTATCAGATTTACCACGCTTAGATGGTCTACTTCCAATATTGGTTTTAGCATAGTATTTCAAGGTACTCATGCGTTCCAAATATGGAATAAAGCATTCATGACTCTTAAAATCTTTATACGTTTGGTAACTGGTTTCAGCCAAATCATTCATTACCGCTCTATCTTCATCAGACAATAGATTCTTTTCGCCATCAATTCTGTTTTTTATTCCAGAACTAATTAATTGCTCTAAGTTATATTGCGAAGAATCGTTGGTTCCAAAATTAGAACTTACGGTCTGACCTTGAATAGTAATTTGTACTTCCTTGTCTTCTATTGTTGGCCCTAAAGAAGAATAGAAGTTATGTGTTTTTCCACCGCCACGTGCTGGTGGTCCACCACGACCATCAAAGAATATTACTGTGATATCATATTTTCTAGACATCGCTGTAAGCAATTCCTTTGCCTTGTATATTCCCCAGTTAGCCATTAAGTAACCACCATCTTTTGTTCCATCTGAAAACCCTAACATGATGTGTTGTTTGTTACCTCTAGCTTCTAAATGGGCTCTATATTGTGGGTTTTGGTACAACTGTTCCATAACACCGGGAGCATTTTCTAAATCTGGAATGGTCTCAAATAGCGGTGCGATATCAACGGTTAAATCGTCTTTAAAAGACACCATTTTTAGCATACCATACAACTGCATTACGTTTAATGCTGTTTGGTTATTACTAATTATGTAACGATTCGCTCCACGTTCTCCGTTAGCTTTTTGAATATCCTTGATAATAGAAATAGTCTTAAGGGTATTCCTTACCATTTCATCTTCAAAATCATCTAAATCGCCAACATCATCGGTTGCTTTAGAAAGAATCTCAATTTGCTCTGCTTCGCTTAAATCATGGTAATTATCTGGGAAGGACGAACCCCCTTTAGCAATTAAAGAGTCTATTACCGTTGTAAAAACACTATGGTGTATTCTACTGTCTTGTCTAATATCTAAAGACGCAAATCTGTAATCGAAAA
The DNA here is from genome assembly GCF_023273855.1 of Seonamhaeicola sp. ML3. Lineage (NCBI taxonomy): Bacteria > Pseudomonadati > Bacteroidota > Flavobacteriia > Flavobacteriales > Flavobacteriaceae > Seonamhaeicola > Seonamhaeicola sp. ML3. Next base: position 1,098,608 of record NZ_CP096884.1, read on the forward strand.
GGTGAATTCTGTTAATTAAATCATTTATTTCGTTTACATATAAAGACTGGTGTTGTTCTATAATAAGATCCCTAATACTTAAAAGCTCTTTTCTAAGCTCTCTAGCACTAATAGCCTTTTTGGTCTTTAAGTTTATACTGTAATCGTACATCATGGTTTCAAGACGAATAATACGATCTTCAACACCTCTAAAAGTCAATTTCTTTCTTAAATCCCTTAAATCTTGATAGTATTTTTTAAGAATGGCCTTTTTAAGTTTTTTAGCAACTTTTAAAGTTGTTTCTGGCTTAACAAATGGGTTTCCATCTCGGTCTCCTCCAGGCCAGAATCCGATATTTATAATATCGTTATGTCTTTTGCCATCATCAAAAATATTAGACTGAATGTAATTGTATATATCGCCAAACGTTTTGTAGAATACATTCTCTAAATACCAGATTAAACTTTTCGCTTCTTGGTAAGGCGTTGGTTTCTTGTGTTTAAAGAACGGAGTTTTACCTAATTGGCCAAATAGATTATTAATGCCATTAAGGTCGTTTTTCTTAATCGCTTCTGTTAAATTGGTAATGATACCTAAAACCGATCCAGGATAAAACTGTGTAGGGTGCGCCGTTAAAACAATACGAACCTTAAATTCTTCAAGAAATTCTTTAAGTTCATCTAATTTACCTTCAGATCTTGCATTACCCTTAAGGTTTCTTAAAGTACCTACACCATCCATATTATTCACAATAGGGAAGGCGGCATCTTCTATAGCATCAAACAATACAACTTGTCTTTCGATGTATTGAATAAATCTGAATAATAAATTTATTTGACTTTGTTTATTTCGACGTGCCTGATATTTTTCAAAAAATGTATTTACAATGGTTGTTGGGTCATCTCCGTTTTCAAATCCTTTTTCACATGTTTCATGAAACAACGGAAGTAAAACTCCAGTTTTAGTAACAGCATCAAAAGGCAAAGTCATGAATATACTATTGTATATTTGGTATTTTGACAAAACCGTTTGATTGAATCGAGTTAACTTAGGTTCTACAGACATAATTTTGCTTTAGTATAAATTAGACGTAAAAATACTAAAGGATTATGAAAGCCCCTAAGCAGTTTAAAGATTTATTAATTTTTGTGCTTTGCTAAGTCCTAATTATGAAAAATTAAAGAAACCACAGGTATCGTTCAATTATTATAACCTTACACCTTGCCAAATCAACATCGTAACTTTTAGAGTCAAACAAACAATCTTTAATTCACTATGATAAATGTCATGTTCTAAAAAGTACATTAAAGATATGTTTACCCTTTTTTTATGCAACAACCTCATTCTTTTCACATCCCGGTAATGGGTATTGGATTCACCATAGACACGCCATTAAAAGTAGCACAATACGGTATTGATTCAGCAATTTCTTTAGTAGATGATATTTTAATTGAAAAACTACGGAAAATGTACTGCGATAAATTTGAAATCCCGTATACCGAAATCACCAATAAAATAGAAGATTTTAGGTCAAAACGAATTACTTCTTACCTAAACTTATTACAAGATTTAGCACACGAAAAGTTCGAGGCGCTTAAAAATATTTCTATTGATAAAGGTGATGCAATTAAAGCCTATCTCCATATGCTACCCAATGGGGAATTTCTAAAAAAGGAGTTCATCAAACTTACAGAAAACGGTTTTAATACGTTTGAAATTAAGAACTGGCTTAACAAAACATTGCGTATGGGCAATATTGATGTTAACATTATGACCAAGGTGGACAAGGACAACTATTTTAAAAAAGAAAAGTTGCCAACCGAGTATAATGATGCTCATGCAGCGCTTAGAGGCTTTGCAGAAAGTAATGTAAATGCATCGGTCATTCTTTCGGCAGGATTAAACCCTAGGTTATATTCTTATATGGCAGAATTCGATGACTTTTATCCTGATGAAAATGGAACTTTTAAAAAGAAAATTATCTTAAAAGTAAGCGATTATAGGTCGGCATTAATTCAGGGTAAATTTCTTGCCAAACGCGGATTATGGGTTTCGGAATACCGTATAGAATCTGGATTAAATTGCGGTGGACACGCCTTTGCCACAGAAGGACATCTTTTGGGCCCCGTTTTAGCTGAATTTAAAGACAAACGAGAGGAATTAAGAAAATCTATTGAATCTTTATTAATCAAAGCACTTGAAAGTTCCGACAAAGTTATTCCACGTGAACCATTAGAACTAAAGATTTCGGCTCAAGGTGGTGTTGGCACAAACGAAGAACACGATTTTCTGTTAAATACATTTAGTCTAGACTCTGTGGGTTGGGGCAGCCCTTTTTTATTGGTTCCAGAAGCTACCACCGTAGACGAGGATACTTTAAAAACACTAGTTAAAGCAAAAGAACAGGATTTATATCTCAGTAATATTTCTCCCCTGGGCGTTCCTTTTAACAGTATAAAAAACAATACCAAAGACCTTGAAAAAGAGGTGTACATTAAAAAAGGAAGACCGGGCAGTTCTTGTCCCAAAAAGTTTGTTGCACTCAATAAAGAATTTAATGATAAAGGCATGTGTACTGCCTCTAGAGAATATCAACACTTAAAACTAAAGGAACTCGAATTAAAAAACCTGCCTAAAGAAGAATATCAAAATCAATTCAATATTATAACCGAGAAATCCTGCACCTGTGTTGGTTTGGGTACTTCGGCATTGCTCAAGTATAATTTAGACACCAAAACAGAGGGCGAGGGTGTTTCTGTATGCCCAGGGCCAAATATGGCTTATTACTCTAAAATAATGACTCTTAAAAATATCACTGACCATATTTATGGTAGGGATAACGTGATATCTCGAACAGACAGACCAAACATGTTTGTAAAGGAACTTAATATCTACATCGATCATTTAAAAAATAAAATAGATGGCCTAAAACTTCCCTTTAGTGAAAGAGACATAAAACAACTCTTTTCATTTTCAAAAAATATGCTTTCGGGAATAGACTTCTACACAAACCTTTTCAGTGAAACCTATGATTTTTTCAATGATACAAAAACAGAAATCTTAAATCATTTAAAACAAGGAGAAGCTCGAATTAAAAGTCTTCAAACAAGAATAGAATATCTCTCAATACCTGTTGGCGTTTAATTTCTTGCATCTTGGCGTTTCCTTTTTGTTAATTAATTAAGTAATTGCTTAACAAAAGTTTAATGAATTAATAAAAAGATTATTGGTTTTCAATTCGGTTTCTTTTTTTAAGGTAATCCTATTTCAATAATAATTTTAATTAGGATATTTGTACGGCAAAAATTGTGTTGAATATAACCAATAGTTGCTTTTTGATTATTTAAAAGACGGGAGTTGTAATGGATTTAGTAAAAGAAATAAACCGATTAAGAAAAGAAAAGAACGCTGTGATTTTGGCCCACTACTACCAAGAGGGTGCCATTCAGGATATTGCAGACTATGTTGGTGATAGTTTAGGTTTATCTCAAAAAGCTGCTGAAACCGATGCCGACATTATTGTATTTGCCGGTGTTCATTTTATGGCAGAAACAGCAAAAATTTTAAATCCAACCAAAAAAGTAGTTTTACCAGATTTAGACGCAGGATGCTCATTAGCAGACTCCTGTCCTCCAGAGTCATTCAAAGCCTTTAGAGAACAACATCCAGACCACGTGGTGATTACCTATGTAAACTGTTCTGCCGAGATAAAAGCCTTGAGCGATATAGTTTGTACATCATCTAATGCCTTAAAAATTGTAAACTCTATCCCAAAGGAAACACCTATCATTTTTGCTCCTGACAAAAACTTAGGACGATACATCATAAAAGAAACCGGAAGGGATATGTTATTATGGGACGGTAGTTGTGTGGTTCATGAAGCCTTCTCTATGGATAAGTTAATTGAGCTTCATAAAAAACACCCCGAATACAAGATTATTGCGCACCCAGAGTCTGAAGAACACATTTTAAATACGGCTACGTACATAGGGTCTACTTCGGGAATGATCAATTACGTAAAGGAGCATCAGGATGAGAAATTCATTGTTGCAACCGAAGCTGGTATTCTTCACAAAATGCAATTGGAAATGCCAAATACAGAATTGATTCCTGCTCCTGCGGTAGAAGACAATACCTGTGCCTGTAGCGAATGCCATTTCATGAAAATGAACACCATGCAAAAACTTTATGAGTGTTTATTAAATGAAAGTCCAAGCATAGATGTACCTGAGCCATTACGATCTAAAGCGTTATTACCAATAGAGCGTATGTTAGAATTATCTAAGTAAGACATGCTAGATACCAATTACTTAGTTATAGGATCGGGTGTCGCTGGTTTAACCTTCGCTGTTAAAATAGCCGAAACCTTTCCCGAACGTAATGTTGTTATTGTAACTAAGGACAGTGAAGACGAATCTAACACCAAATACGCCCAAGGCGGTATGGCGGTGGTTCTCAACAAAGAAGAAGATTCTTTTAAAAAACACATTCAGGACACTTTAATCGCCGGTGATGGTTTATGCGATAAAGACGTTGTAGAAATGGTTATAGAAGAAGGTCCGCAACGCCTTAGCGAACTTATCGAGTGGGGTGCAAATTTTGACGAAGACCATGATGGAAATTTAGACCTCGGGAAAGAAGGCGGTCACTCAGAATATCGTATTGTACACCATAAAGATTTAACGGGAGCAGAAATTGAACGCACGCTTATAAAACGTGTTCATCAACTCCAAAATATCACTTTATTACCGCATCATTTTGCCATAGACTTAGTAACTAATCACCATATTGAAGGTGTAGATGAAACCGAGTTGGTATGTTATGGTGCCTACGTTCTTAATGAAAAATCGGGTGATATTTTTACCATAAAAGCAGATGCGACCCTGCTGGCATCTGGTGGTATTGGCTGTGTATATGGACATACTACAAATCCAATTATTGCCACTGGAGATGGTATTGCTATGGCTTACAGAGCCAAAGCAAGAATTAGAGATATGGAATTTGTGCAATTCCACCCAACAGCGCTTTATCAAAGAAAAGGAGAATCGGCATTTTTAATCTCTGAAGCCGTGAGGGGCTATGGTGCATACCTTAGAACTAGAAAAGGTAAACGCTTTATGCTAGATTACGACGATAGAGCAGAATTGGCCTCGAGAGATATTGTATCTCAAAGTATAGATGCCGAAATGAAAAAGGCTGGAGATAGCCATGTATTTCTAGACTGCACCCATTTAGATATTGAAGGATTTAAAAAACACTTTCCAACAATCTACAATAAGTGTTTATCCCTTCATATAGATGTTGAAAAAGATTGGATACCAGTAGTACCAGCTTCACATTATTTATGTGGTGGTGTTGAAGTTGATAAAAACGGAAAAACTACCGTAGAAAACCTATTTGCTTGTGGGGAATGTTCTAAAACAGGTTTACATGGTGCCAATAGGCTTGCTTCGAATTCGTTGTTAGAAGCCTTGGTCTATGCCCACAATATTTACAAGCACCTATCTTTAAACAACTACAAAAAGCAAGATGTGGTTATTCCAGAATGGAATGATGAAGGTACGACCATTACCGAAGAGCATATTCTTATAAGACATAGTCTTAAAAGTTTACAAGCCTTAATGCGCGATTATGTGGGTATTGTACGCAGCAATAAACGTTTAAAGCGCGCTATAAGACACCTAGACCTCATCTATAAAGAAGTTGAAGATTTATATCGCGAATCTAAGATTACGGCATCGCTCTGCGAACTTCGCAATATGGTAAATATCGCTCACCTTATCATTGGCCAATCTTTAGAACGCAAAGAAAATAAGGGTGGGTATTTTAACAAGGATAATGTTAAAAAACATTAATATAATTAAAATTATTCTTTTAGAATATAAAGTTCCTACAATCAAAAGATAATAAACTACAAATAATCTGGTATTTCAATTTTTTACTTAAAATTAAAATCAGAAATTTAAAAATATGACCATTTATTACATCAATCTAGTCAAACAATTATAAATAAAGCACTTTTAGTCCTTAAGAAATAAGGATGACAATACATAATAAAATTTTTTTGAGACTTTTATCAACTTATAGTACCTTTTTGATTTTCAGTTGCACACCAAAGAATATTCAAGCGAATGATGAATATAGTATCAATCTGTCTTTAACAAAAGAGAATGACTGGAAAATGTCTAGAGGAGTATTCGAATTGATTAATGATTACCGAAACAGTAAGAATAAATTACAGCTTAAAATAGATAGTTCTTATGCCTCTGCACTAGCTGTAAAACATAGCAAATATATGATGTCTAATAATATAGTCAATCATAATAACTTCTTTTGGAGAAAAGAAATTCTACAAGAAAAAGGAGCTATTAAAATAGCAGAAAACATCGCATACGGATATACAACGCCAAACACAGTTGTAGAAGCTTGGCTTAAAAGCGAAGAACACGTATCAGTTATCCTTGGGGATTATACACACATTGGCTTCGGAATATTAACCAATGCTAATAATAATCGAAAATATTACACTACTATTTATTACAAATAAAGTTATCTGAATTTTTAATAAGAACACTTTTTCTTTGTCAAATTAATTTCATACAATATACCATCCCATAGCTCCACTCTCTTAATCAGAGCTTGCTTTGAGACTTCTAAAGCTTCATCCCATTTTTTATCAGAACTCCCACATAGTTCAGAAAGTAATTCTATTGCGATAGGTCCGTGAAAATCTCCGTCTAACTCAACATGACGCTCCAAGTAATATTGGAATTTTGGATAGGAAACACCTCTTTGCCTTTTAATTTTATCAAGAACATGTAAAAAAATATCAGGCAATAAATCTTCCCTACCAAATGTAAAAATGGCGGCTATTTTATGAATTTCATTAGTATTGATAACATTAAAAGTAAAATTAAGAAAGCTCTTTAACCAATTTCTTAACTTTGATTTATTAATATGGGCATGTATACTATTCATGTCTGATACACCATTTACAAATCTTAAAATTTTCGTAGTATCAGCCCCAACCTCAAGCATAGCTTCAATGTACATTTCGTAATGACTTAATGGAGTTGATTTATTCCCAATATCACTTTCTTCTGCTAGAACCAATTCATTTATAAATCGTACTGTTTTTGCGTTTGATAAAGGTTTCCAGGGAACTACAATATTAGTAAGGTTTGTTTGTAGTCCCTTCAATATCGACATGAAGTCCCACACAGAAAAAACATGATTTTCCATAAATATTTTAACATTGTTGACATCATCTAGCATTGAGTATACCGGGTGATTTTTCAATGTCATTTTCAGACCCTTTAGTTCTTCATGTATTAACTCAATTTTTGCTTTCTTTTCCAAAATAATTATTTAAATGTTTAAATCGAACAGCTTTAAAAAAGACAGTTCTAAATCAATATAAAAACTTAATATTTTTTTTTTAAATTCTAATCTTACATTCTCGGCATCATATATATTATCAAGACTTTTTATTTCCTCAATTATGCAACTTGAATGCTTACTTAATGTTTTTTTATTGGTGACATTATCTAAATCTAGTGCAGATAGATAGTGAATATTAAAAAAAAAAATCGCAGAGTTAAAACTATTTTCAGCTCTACAAAAACCCTTTACTTTTGTCTCAATAGTTTTATATCCGTCTTTAAAATAAGATGATTTATTACTCACAAAAAACTGGTTATCTTCTTGTAATTTTTGATATAAACAGGAAAAATAAGCTTCTCCTATTCTATTGGTCTTTTTGAAATTCATATTTTGATTTGACTCTTTCAAAAAACTACATAGAATGTTTTGTACTTCATAATATGATAAACCACCTTTGTTTTTTAGAATATTATATAATCTTTTACCATATTTGTCGGCGTTTCGCTTTATACTTAAATGAAGAAAATCTTGCATTTTAAGAATTCCCAAATCAAAAGACTTTATTAAAGCCTGATATAAAGTTTTGACATTTAATTCACAATTTATTCTGTTGGCCAGAAAATCGTAAGCAGACAAATCTAAATTAAGAAATTCCTCTACTTCAGATTTGGAGTAATTTAGGGCATGTAACCTTAAAAAGTATATAGATTCATTACAAAGGCTAATAGTATTCTTGTAATTTGATACTTTTTTAGTCTGTTTAAACTCATTGCTTATCATAAACACCAAACTTTAGGAATTCTAATTTTATAACCATTTCTAATATTTCATGATATATAGACAGTTTTATATCTGAATTTACTGCTTGCTTATCAGACAGAAATTCAAAAAGTTTTGCTTTAGCTTCATTGATATGTAACTGTATTAGATTCCCACCACTCTTTTTGTCTGCTATTAATTTATACTGCAATGCCTTCCTTAAAGTACCAAACCAATTATTTGCTCCTACTTTCCCAAATATACTGTACTCCATAATCTTGAAAGCCTGAAAAGGGAAAGCTCGTTCTAGCTCTTTTGTTGAAATTTCTCCAAGCACATAATCATAATGTAGTTGGATTAATTCTAATTCAGAATCGCTCAAAACATCTTTATCTAAGCAATCGTAGTACTTGTGAAAAGCTGTTATTTCATTAGAAAAATGAAAATTCCTCAATAAATCTGAAATCTTTTCATCTCTTAAATTCAAATCCTTATCAGCTTCTATAGCTTGAAAAAAAGAATCGATAAATTGGACAGTTTTTGATTTAAGGTTACAGTTTACATAGTCCTCATACTTTATCAACCCCCTAGCAGTTAAAACCTCAAATAATTTAAACCAATTATTTGTTCCAAAGAGGGCGTGGATTCGATTTTTGATTTCATGCAACTGGGGCTCACTAACATTTAGAAATCTTAATATCTCAGCATCGCTAAAATCGAGTAGATATATTCTTGCATATATGATGTCAATATTGTGGGGTGTAATTATTTCACTCTCATTGTTCTTTTCTGTAAATGTCCTTGGCATTTTTTTTTGTAAATTTCACAGTTGCAAATTCAAAAACCAATTATTATGTAATAAGTGAAAAAAATTTGATAATAGTGTGCTCTAGACACGATAAGTGGATTAATAATGTTTTTTTCTTAAATGGATAAGGCGCTACTTGATTTGCTTTAGCCTAGAAATAAGTGTTTGAGTTTAATAAGATAGACAAAGTAAATCTTGTAATTTTCTTAGCCTTCGCTTTGCGACTGGAAGAGTAATGTTATTAACAATTAACTCGCAATAAAACCCACTTGATTTATTAATAGCTTTAATATAAACTACATTAACTAAATACTTATGGTGTATTCTAAAAAAAACATTGGAGCCTTCTAACCTTTTCTCATATTCTCCAATATTTGTAGAAGCTACCTTTTTTTGTTTGTTTCTAAGATGAAAAGTTGTATACCTGCCTTCGGCCTCTAAGTAAAGTATGTCTACGAATTTAATAAGTTCAATCTTTTCCATTCCAACAACAGCAATAGCTTCAATATTCAATTGCTCATATCCCCCCTTAATATTCGTGTTTGTCTCAACGCACTTCTTAACTGCTCTTACTAAATCAACATAACCAATTGGCTTTACTAAATAACTTGAAATATTGTAATTATTTACCGCTGGAATAGCATATTGGGGATATGCAGTACAGAAGATTATTTTCGTATTGGATGGTTTTATAATATCTAAAAAATCAAACGTTGTATCTTTCCCCTCCAAATGTATATCTAATATGAATATGTCTACTTGGGTTTTTAAATGATAACTTAAAGCCTGCTCAATATTCACAGCTTTAAAAATCTCTCCAATAGTGTCGCAGTATTTTTTTATGTAAAGACTTAATAAATCTAAATTATCTAAGTCGTCATCTAAAATCAAAACATTAAACTTTTTCATTTACCAAACAAATTTTGTTAACATTTAAATTGTTCTCTTGTATAGTCATGGAGTTGTTTTATTAATTCGGATTTCTACCTGATGGATTCGATTTTCAATATTTTTGAAGACAAATTTGACTTTTAGTGTTTGCAAGAGTTTCTTTGATATACCAATACCAAAGCCATAACTTTCTTGATTTAAAATGTTACTCTTGGAGTTTTCTTTGTTAGAATATGGTAAGATATTTTTACTTCCAAATGTATTACTTATCACTAACAAATGGTGACTAGGATTATCACAAACAATTATTTCTATTGTACCACCAGGGTTTGTATATTTCATGGCGTTTTCAATAAGATTTTTTATTATGATTCTGAAAAAATTCAAATCAGAAAAAACGACAGTATTGATATCTCCTGAAATTTTAAGATTTTGATTGTTTTTTTTAATGAATATTTGTAGAGAATCAACAACCTCATGAACAAGTTTTACAATATGAAAAAAATTATTTTCGACTTCATAACCTTCTCGATTCAATTTAACCCACACCAATACATTGTTCAATAAATTATGACTTTTTGTTAACTTGTATAGTAAAATCTCCAGATACTCCAGTCTTTCTTCATCTTTGAGAGTATGATAATTTTCTAAAAACTCATTACCAAAACCTAACATAACACTATATGGGCCTATTAAGTCGTGTGCTAGCACGGTTAACAATTCATTTTTTACTGCAGATTCCTTTTTAGCATTAATCTCACTTTTTTTTGATATTGAAAATACAACAGCATTAAGTACAATACAAATAGCAAAAAGAATAACCAGTATATCCATTAAGTTTTTTGGTTTTTAGGCTTAGGAAACAAAATAGATTTTGAGGAGGTAAATGAACGCACGAAATTAGGTTTTTAAATTTTTCATTTCAATTGGTGTAGACCATACCCTTATAAGTATAGATGAACTGCAATTACATATCGACTTCAGGTCTTTTAAGAAAATAGGGGCAATAAATGCCCCTATCAGTCCCCAAATCTTAAATCAATAGTATAAGTAAGCTATTAATCATTTTAAGATGAAACAAATGTATTTAAAGAAAGTCTGTATGCAAGAACTCATTAAATAAGTGGTAACAATTTATACATAAACGTAGTTCATTAAGCAATACTAAAAGTAACTATGTGAATTTTAAAATTTTCTATCTTTAATTGTAAGACTTATACTAAATACTTACCACTTTTAATCAAAAAACACCAATTATTACATAAAGATTTACACACAGTAACGGTTTTTGTTATTTGTGTTGTGAAGATAAATAGTTTGCACATTTTGTTCCTCAAACCAAGATCCTGAGCAAACAATAACAACAAATAAGTAATAATGAAAATAAAAAGAAATAAACTTGAACACTGCTGGCAAGTTTCTTGCAGTATAACTGAATTGATTGTTTTTCTCTTATCTGTAGCAGCCCTTACTCTAGTATTATTTGCTTTCTGTTATTAATGCTGTTAAGTAAACAATCTCTCTACTCGACAATGTTGTTATGTTTGTAACAAATTTGTCTTTATTTTTCATTGTAATAACAAGTAAATCTTTACCAATAGTTTCACAGTTCTCAATATCACACCTTCTTAATTTTATACATTTTTCATCTATTAGTTTTAAATAGATAGCTCTTCTAGAGAAAGTTATTACATTGGGCAACCTAAAATTTACTGCTTTTGTGTAAAAAAAAAGATATAAAATTAACAGGATGAACATATATCCTATGAAAATTAATCTTGACGGAAGTAGCAGATAACCAATAATTGAATTAAGCAGAAAAATAATCAAATTAAAGGGAGATATTTCCTTAACTATAAGTTTTTTCATTTAATGAAATTAACTTAGTTATTCGCAATAAACAGAAAAGACGTAATAACTGGTTGGTTTTGTCAATAAATGAATAATAATTTTTTATTTCACAAGGACTTTCCTCTTATTTCCTTTAAGGTTCAATAATTCAAAAAATCTATAACTTAGAAAATTCGCTATTACAATCCTTTGAATATTAACTTAGTTTAAGATTCGTAAAAACACATGCATATTGTTTATTATCAATATCCTTTTGTAATGATCATAAAGATGTTTAAACTTAAGGTTACTAAGAATTTCTAACAACATTTTGTTAATGATATTAATACAGAATTACAGCAGTCGCAAAAATTTCGGTAAGGTTAATATCCCATACATAAACATCATAATAATTACTCACATATTATAGCCTTACTGTTTTCTTAATAAAAAATCTATTCAATACCCGAAATATATTAAATTAACAATCTAGTTGTGAGAAACTATAAAGTGAACCACAGCACTGTAATGTTATGTTAAAAAATAAGCTCTCGAGGTTTTTTTCAAATTGATTTTAAGAATAGTAGTCTGCTAAAAAGGATTTACCACATAAATAAGATACTCTCTTTTTTTAATCACTTACTAAGCATTAATAATTCATTACAAAGTATTTCGGTTACATAGCGCTTCTCTCCTGCTTTGGTTTCGTAACTTCTATTGGTCAATTTACCTTCTACAGCAATTTCTTTTCCTTTGGAAATATAGTTTTCCACGACATTTACCAATCCGCCTTTAACGATAATGTTGTGCCAATAGGCGCGTTCTACTTTATTACCGTTTTTGTCTTTGTAACTATCGTCTGTGGCAAGTGTAAATTTTGCCATTTTGTTACCATCAGAGAAGTTAATAATTTCTGGGTCTTGCCCTAATCTACCAATCAACTGTACTTTGTTTCTAAGTGCGTTCATAATTTTAAATTTTTGTGTTAAACAATTGATACTATCGAGTTCTTTATTACTGAAACGAGTCCAGCATTAATTCGACACTGCAAATATGAAACAGCTTCCAAATATTATTCGGTTATTACTTATTTAAAATCGTTTGTAAATGTTTGTAGTCGTTTGTAAATGGATAAATTCTTATATTAGCATTCTAACATGTTTGAATAAATGAAGAAATTCATATTAATAATTACAATTCTATTTTTCAATCTGACTTTCGGACAGGATAAAAATGACCCAACGGAATCAATAATCACAGAATTTAAGTCAAAAATGAAAGAGAATAATGTTACTGACTTTTTTATGGTTAAACACGTAACTTATGGAACTGCTAGAGTAATTGACTTGAAAGACCCTGATAGCTGTATCGGTAATGGAAATTATTTCTGGATGTACGGATTTTGGAAAAATGGTAATGAAACTTGGGTTAAGAAATATGATAATTGTGGTGGATTCAACGCCGTAAAGCTGACCAATTCAAAACCTATAAAATTTTTCAAAAAAAATATTGAGACTTTAAAAAAAGACAAAGTTGAGATATATAAGGTTAAACCAGATAGAATTGTAAACGGAAGAAAATTATCATACTTCTCAGGTCAGTCTCATACTCCTCAAAGGTATTTTTGGTTTTTCCAAAATTATACTCTGTTTGAGAACTATTTTGACAAATATAATTTGGAAACAGAAGAGGACAATAAAAACCTTAATTACACATCAAATAATAATCTATCAATCGTGAAATTAAATTCTCTTTGTGAAGAGATAATTTATGAATTGGAAGAAAAGAAAAGTTTTAACCGATTGAAATAAAAAGCCTGATAGAACCAGAAATTACTTTTGTACGAACCAACATGAATACTTTAGAAATAATAAACAAACTGAATCAAAACCAATCCGTTTTCAAATCTCTTTTAGAAAGTAAAACAGAATCCGAATATTCTTGGCGACCAAGTCCAGAGAAATGGAATCTAAAAGAAATTGTCTGCCATTTGTTAGATGAAGAAATTCTCGATTTCGGGTTTAGAACCAATCACACCTTAGATACTCCTCTTGAGACCTTACCACCTATAGACCCCGAAGGTTGGGTTATCTCCCATGATTATGCTTCAAAAGATTATCATAAAACGCTAAGCGAATTTTTAGAAGCCCGTTCAAAATCGGTATCATGGTTAAAACATCAAACTCATAGTAATTGGAATAACGTATGCAAACATCCTACACTAGGCGATATTTCTGCAAAAGCATTTTTAAATAATTGGTTAGCGCACGATTACTTACACCTTAGACAAATAATACGATATGAATACCAGTATTTACAAACTAAAACAGATACAAGTTTAAATTACGCTGGGAACTGGTAAAACATAAAACTATGGAAAAACAATGTTTAGAATGCGGTGCAAAAATTGTTGGTAGAATAGATAAAAAGTTCTGTAGCGATGCCTGCCGAAATGCTTACAACAATAAAATAAATAAGGATAGTAAAAATTTAATACGAAACACCAATAACAGGCTCAGGAAAAATTACAGGATTTTAGAAAGCCTCAATCCCAATGAAAAAACAAAAGTTTCTCGGGCTAAACTTATAGAAAAAGGTTTCGACTTTAATTATTTCACCAGTATTTACAAAACTAAAGTCGGTACTGTTTATTATTTCATTTACGACCAAGGTTACCTCCCTTTAGAAGGTGATTTTTATGCACTGGTAAAACGAAAAAGTTAGACTGTAACAAAATACATATTTTGTAAACTCATATTATACACCTAATTATTCTTATCACACTCAACTTAATGGATACACTCATTCCCTTTCTTATTATTGCTGGACTTATAATCTTCGGAATATCAAGTTATTACTTTGGCAGAAAACAAACCTTGCTAAGAAAACTTTCGAAGTTTAATTTTAAACATATCACACAATTCCGTTCTAATGAGTTAACAAAAATTACTGGTAAAGTACTCCATGTTCATGAGCCTTTTGTAGCTCCCTTTAGCAAAAGAAAATGCGTAGCTTATGTTATTAAAATAGAACAGAAGAAAAGCACAGGTAAAAACTCCTACTGGAAAACCCTGGTGGAACAAGAAAACATTCAAGATTTCTTTATCGAAGACAAAGGCGAAGTAGCTATTATAAAACCTGTTAAAGTACCCAAAAACTATTTTAACTATTTTGAGGAAGATAAAAGTGTGTCATCAGGATTTTTAAACGACCCCTCACCTGAATTTAAAAAAGTATTGGACTACTATAATATCAATAGCGAAAACTTTTTGGGTTTTAATAAAAAACTGCGCTATTCTGAGCGTATAATTGAAGTAGGCGAAACCATTACAGTAGCAGGCATAGCCAAATGGAAATCGGTTAAAGAACCCATTTCTGGCTATAACTATTCTAAGATTGCGGCGCTAGAAAGTAGTCCGGAACACAAACTTATAATTACAGATTTACCCAAAGCTAGAAGAAGCAGGGCTTAAATTACTTCCACCAATTCCTGCCCTTTAAAGTCATTGCAGCTTTAAGAACATCTTTTTGGCTAATTTGCCCTACCAACTTACCATTTTCTATAATTGGAAAACGACGGCGTTTGGCATTTAAGAATTTGTTGGCCGCATCAAAAATATTCATGTTTCCATCTATAGTTTCGATATCTGTAGCCATATGTTTGCCTATAGTCTTATCCTGCATAGGCATATTGTAGTATCGGCTTTCGCTTATTTGCTTAATACAATCTCCTTCAGAAATAATACCTACCAACTCATGCTTTTCATTGACCACCGGGCCACCCGAAATTCTGTTTTTTATCAAAGCCTGCATAACGCTTTCTATCGTTTGGTCTGGAGTAAACGTTATTAAGTTTCGGGTCATATAGTCACTTACCTTTAATGGTGTACTGTCTGCTGTATTTGCTTGCTGCCTTCTGGCTCCTTGAAAACTCTTTATTCCCATAGTTCTTTCGTTTAGTTTAAACTAAATGTAAAAATTTTTTTTGAGTTTTCCTAAAAGTAACAACGGTAACCAAGCAATAATCTGTCACATAGTTTTGGCTCGATTTATGTATTAATGCAAAACAACTACGGTCTGAACATAAAATAATTAGCATTCTTTTAAGACTTTAGATGTTAATTTTTTATAGTTTTAGGCCCATTAAAATTTAAGATAATGCAAAGATTACTTTTAGGATTGGTTTTATTGTGCAGCGGTTTTGCTGTGCACGCTCAAACCAACGAGACATTAATTGCTCATTACGAAGCGTATTATAAACAAATGAAAAAACAAGGGGATGTTCAGGGCATCATAAATGCCATGACACACCTAAATGTCTTAGCGCCTTCGCAAGCAAGAAAAGACACCCTTGCCTATTTATACCTAGACCAAGGCAGAAATAACCAAGCTATAAACACTATAGGTTTCGAACAAAATGCTAACGATTCTGACGTTGCCATACAAGTAAAGGCTTTAGGACTAAAAGCGTTGAAGCAACCTGCAATGGCCATTCCCTTTTTCGAGGAAATGTTTAAAAGAACACCTAGTCCGCATATTGCTTACGAGCTGGCCGAACTAAACTTGCAAACCTCAAAATTAGCAGAAGCAGAGAAACATATTATATATGGTCTTGCAAATTCTAAAGAAGATATGAAGAAAGCATTTTTTGAAAGACAGACCCCTTATGAGGTTGCTCTAAAATCTGCTTTTATGTATCTAAATGCCCTTACCATTTACAACAAAGACCCTAAAGCGAATATCGACGCCGCTGTTGATATTTTAGACGCTGCCTTAAAAGCTTCGCCTAACTTTAATATGATTCAAATTACCAAAACCGAGTTATTAAGACAAAAACAGGCATTGCAACAAGTAGAAGCCTCACAAACAAAAAACTAAAAAAAAAGCGCTTAAAGCGCTTTTTTTAGTTTTTAAGGTTTATTGACATTTTGATTGTCGAATTCTACTTTCTTGTTGATTTGAAGATTGAGATAAGAAAATGCCACCAAAACATCTTTGGTTAATTGTAATAGCTCCTCTTTTGATGGGGCGTTTAAGTTATAGTAGCTTTCAAGTTTAAGAAACTTGGTTTCAAAGGCTAACATCCTAGCTTGTATTGCGGGCGAATTTATCACTTCTGGTATCTCTTCCTTAAGATTTTCTAAGGTTAGTTTTGTAGCTTCCTTATTGTCGATAAGATAACTAAAATCACCTTTTCTCATATTACCCAATTCCTCGCTCAATTCTTTGTATTCTGGCCAATCGGAAACATAGGTCTCACTCTTTTCGTCTAGCAAGAACTCGGTATAATCAATTTTAGAAATATCTTTTTCTGTTATCTGTTGCGCTTCACTACCCTTAGTCTCTGTACTGTCGTTTTCTACTTTTTTACAAGAAATCACTAGGAATGAAAAACATAAAAGCCCTAAAAACAATCTTTTCATAAAATGGTTTTTATTGTAACGCAAATATATGCGAATAGTTTATTTTTTAATGAACTAATAAAAAAATCCTGTACTTTTGGTAACACCCCTAAAACCTAATTTAAATGCTAGAAGATTTTTGGTTTAACGTTGAGTACGGCATGAATCACGTACTTGATATTAACGCTTACGACCATGTTTTATTTCTAATTGTTTTAACTGTTCCTTATCTTTTCAATAACTGGAAAAGGGTATTAATATTAGTGTCTACCTTTACCTTAGGGCATACTTTATCACTGGTTTTGGCTGCTTACGGCGTTGTAAAAGTTAATCCTCAAATTGTTGAATTCTTAATTCCTGTTACCATTTTAATTGTTGCTGTTTTTAATGTTTTTACTGCAGGAAAAAATAGCCAAAAAGAAAAAATCGGAATCGTATTTCTATCAACCTTAAGTTTTGGTTTAATACATGGGCTGGGTTTTGCCCGCGAATTCCATATGATGTTTGGAGACTCTGATAACAAATTATTGTTACTGTTGGAATTTGCACTGGGAATAGAAGTTGCACAGGTGGTTGTTGTTTTCGTTGTACTCTTCCTAGGATACCTATCGCAAACCATATTCAGGTTTTCTAAAAGAGATTGGGTTATGGTAGTTTCTGCTATAGTTATTGGTTTGGTTATTCCTATGATACTTAATAGTGATCTGCTGGCTTATTAAGCCTTAACTTTTATAAAACTTTTAACTTCCAACGGTTGTAATTAAAATACCAAGCAATTATCTTCGTTAATAGGTTTTAGCGTGATATTAAGCTCTTGAAACATAAGAATAGAATGAATGCGTAGATTCTTTCCTTAAATTTATTAGCCCATATTATTATCCAATACATTAAAATGCCAAAAGAAAAACAACTAAAATACGACAAAGCCTATCTAAGAATGGCTCAAGAATGGGGCAAACTATCTTATTGTAAACGTAGGCAGGTAGGTGCTATTATTGTTAAGGATAGGATGATTATATCTGATGGATATAATGGTACACCAACGGGTTTTGAAAATTTTTGCGAAGACGACGAGGGTTACACAAAATGGTATGTGTTACATGCCGAGGCCAATGCCATATTAAAGGTTGCCGCATCTACACAGTCTTGCAAAGGCGCTACCCTTTATGTTACACTTTCCCCTTGTAAGGAGTGTAGCAAATTAATTCACCAATCTGGTATAGTTAGGGTTGTTTTTTTAACCCGCTACAAAGATGACTCTGGACTTAAATTTCTCGAAAAGGCCGGAGTTAAAGTTGAACACATTGAGAATCTAACAGCCTAGTGTCTTATCAAAAAAAATATCTGCCATTAATTTTGGGCGTAGCTATAGCCGCAGGTATTTTTATTGGCGGTAAATTAAATTTTAGCGATACACCAGACCGATTGTTTTCTACAAATAGCAAAAAAGACAAACTCAACAGACTTATAGACTACATAGATTACGATTATGTTGAAGATATAAATACCGATAGTATTGTTGATGTAACCGTTAATGGTATTTTAAATAATCTAGACCCACATTCGGTTTACATCCCCAAGGAAGACCTACAGCGTGTAACCGAAAATATGAAGGGGGACTTTGTTGGTATTGGAGTAAGTTTCTATACTTATAGAGATACCATTACGGTAATTAAAACTATAGAGGGTGGTCCTAGCGAAAAAGCGGGCATAAAAGGTGGCGATAGAATATTAATGGCCAACGGAGACTCCCTTTACGGAAAAGGTTTTAATGATAACGAACTCGTAAAAAGCCTAAAGGGTCCAATAAATTCTAAAGTAGATTTAACCATTTACAGAAAAGGAGAGCCTAAGCTCTTAAACTTTACGCTAAAACGCGGCATTATTCCTATAAAAAGTGTGGATGCTTGCTACATGTTAACCGAAAAATTGGGTTACATTAAAGTAAATCGATTTGCCGAATCCACCTATAAAGAATTTAAAAAAGGTTTGGATAAATTAGTGGATTTAGGAGCCACCGAAATCGCCCTTGACTTAAGGGGCAACCCCGGAGGTTTTTTATCTATAGCCGAACAAATAGTAGATGAATTTTTAGGCAAAGGCAAACTCATATTATTCACAAAAAACAAACGCGGTGATATTGAGGAAAGTTATGCCACTCGAAAAGGAGATTTTGAAGACAACAAAGTCTATGTCTTAATAGACGAAAACTCGGCCTCTGCAAGTGAGATTGTTGCTGGAGCACTTCAAGATAATGATAAAGGTACTATTGTAGGTAGACGTTCTTACGGCAAAGGACTCGTACAACGCGAAATGGATTTAGGCGATGGCAGTGCTGTTCGACTAACCGTATCTCGTTACTTTACCCCTACAGGGCGTTCCATACAGCGTCCCTATAAAAAGAATGGGCATAAAGATTATTACGACGAGTATTCCGATAGGCTAGATAGCGGTGAGCTACTAGACCCATCTAAAATAGAAGTTGCTGATTCTCTCAAATTTACAACGCCAAATGGAAAGGTTGTTTACGGTGGTGGCGGTATAATACCAGATGTTTTTGTTCCAATAGATAATAGCCTTCATAATGAAACATTACGCTATATAGAACAATATCAATTCTTCGATAATTTTATTTTCAGACAATTAGATTTCGACCGCCATGCTTACGACGGTATTTCTAGAAGAGAATTCATAGACAGTTTTGAACTCGACGATAGTATGGTCATTCAGTTTCAAGATTACGTAAACACACAAACACGCTCTCAAGTTACCTTTGTGGCTTACCACGACGAAGTAAAACAATACCTTAAAGCAAGTCTGGCCGATCAACTTTTTGGCAATGGCGCTTTCGAAGAAGTCTTTAACCAAACCGATATCATGATTGATGAGGTTATTAAGTTGAGTGACGGCAGGTAGTCTTTTCTTTCATTTTTATGAGATTTGTCATTTTTTATTTCGAAAGAAAAAAATTACCTTGCTATGCGTTTTTTTCTTAAAGACATCAATATGAAGGACAAAATCTTATTATTTTTAGCCATATTATCTTCAATTTATCTAGTCCACTCTCAAAACTTTATAAAAGATTTTTATTCCATTACAGATTTCACTTCCTCAAATAATCAAGTTTTTTTTGTTGCCAATGATGTTACACACGGTGATGAAATTTGGGTTTCAGATGGAACAAAACAAGGCACCCATATTGTTAAGGATATATTCACTGGCCCCTTCAGTAGTAGCCCTAAGAATTTATTTGTGTTTAAAAACGAACTTTATTTTTCAGCTAATAATGGATTTACAGGAAATGAATTATGGAAAACTGATGGTACACAAGCGGGCACAAGTTTAGTTAAGAATATTTATGAGAAATTAAGAGCTAGTTCGTCAATTAATAGTTTTACTATATTTAATGATGAGTTATTTTTCTTGGCTTCAAATAATAGAGGTAATAGTACGCAAATTTGGAAAACAAATGGAACAGCCGAAGGAACTTTAATGGTTTATGATGCTAATACTCAGATAAAAAATCTAATTGTAGCTAACGATAAAATGTATTTCGTTGCTTCAAATAAGTTATGGGAATTTGAAAATTCGAATAACGTTAACCAACTTAATATAGACGAGTATTATTTCATAGACGAACTTAATTCGTTTAACAATGAATTGTATTTTATAACAAACACCTCTTCCCGTCAAAGTATTAGATTTTATAGGAGAGATGTTAGCGGAAATAATATTATGCTTAAAGAGTTTAATCAACCGCAATATGGAGATATAGATATCCATAATTTTACTCAAGTAGGAAGTCTAGTTTACTTTTCAATCACTACAGACTTTAATTCTGATAATGACACAGACGTTTTATGGAAAACAGATGGAACGCCATCGGGAACTGTACCCGTTAAGAGTTTCTACTGGGATAGACATTGGTCTAAATCCAATATTTCAGACTTCATTGACTTCAACGGAAATCTTTACTTCAATGGAGGGAGACAAAATGAATCTAAGCTATGGAAATCTGACGGCTCAGAACAAGGGACAATACAAGCACTCAATATTTCAGAAAGCGGATTAACCAATTTAATGAAACTAGAAGGTTTGCTTTATTTTTTTAGTAACGAGAAACTATGGATTTTTAATGGTTCTGACAGTAACCCTCAAGAATTTTCAGAATTTATGGTTACTAGTAAAGAGTCGCAAGATTTATTTAACGCTGAAAAGGGTCTAGGAAAAATATTCTATGAGGGAGTAAAAGGAGACAAAAAAGGATTATACACATCAGATTTAAAACCTGTTTTAGAGGTTAAGTATGATAATTATAGTGTAGGAAATAATAAAAAAATATATTTAGAAGCAAAAAAAGATAGTGTTCTAAGAACAACTGTAAAGCTAAAAAATTCAGGTAATTCAAATCTGTTTTTCACTAAGATTTCAATTTCTGGTAAAGACTATTATTTAGATGGTGTTCAGGATAATAACATTAATATTGAAAACCCTGGTGGAAATTTTCAACAAGTATTATCTCCCAATGAAGAGTCGGAGTTTGAAATTTTATTCTTCCCAAGTTCATTAGAAACAAAATCTTCCCAACTTGAAATTTTAAGTAATGATGTGTTTTCTTCAATATTTAATTTAGAATTTCTTGGTAGTGTAGAGGAAGAGGCCATCCCACTGCTTGAAGAAGATGTGGTTCTTAGTAAAGAAATTTTGTTTACAAATGAAAGTTATTCGATTGTATTGGATAAAAATACGATAGTTGAGAACCAAAGCATAAACGAAATAATTGGAAATTTAAGAGTAGAAGGTAGTATCTTGAGTTACAACTTTGAGTTAGTTCCAGGAGAAGGCGATACAAATAATAAAGATTTTAAAATTGAAGATAATAAAGTTGTCGCTAATGCAATTTTTGATTATGAAACAGCAAATAGCTTTTCGATAAGAATAAGAGCTACAAATAATGAGAGTAGTGAAGTTGTGGAAAATCAGGTTTTTATTTCTGTTCTAAATGAAACCGAAAACAAACCACTAGTTTCATGTCGAGCTGAAGTTTTCAGTATGCCAATAGGATTTTTAGATGTAGAATTTATAAATGACGACACTGCTATTGCGGTAGGTACACATGGTGTAATTTTAAAATCTTCTGATAAAGGTAAAAATTGGAAAATAATTAGGCGTGAATCTGTCAACAGGCCAATTTATTATTCAAACGTGCAATTCATTACTTCAGAAATAGGTTATGTTACTGGTTACAAAGACCTATTAAAGACCGAAGACGGAGGAGTAACATGGTTTTCGTTATCTCTTCCAGATGAATCATACCCATTTCCAAATAATTTATTATTTCTAAATGAAGAGGTTGGTTTTGTTTTTGGGGAAGATGGTAAAATATTTAAAACTAAAGATGGTGGTGTTTTTTGGGAAAAACAGGTATTAAGTTTTGATGATATTAGCGATGCGCATTTTTTTGACGACTTAAATGGTATTATTTCACTAGATGAAACACTATGGCAAACTAATGATGGTGGAGAAACTTGGACAGAAAGAAGTTTAGGTGTAGATGGTCTTAGGTACAGTTTTAAAATAACTAATATTGAGTTTATAAGTACTGAAATAGGATTTTTAACAGGTAATAGAGGTGAAATCATAAAAACTGAAGATGGTGGAGATACTTGGAACTTAATTTCGACTATTGAAACAAATTATTCACTAAATGACATACTTTTTATAGATACTAATCATGGCTATGTTACAGCAAATGGTATTTATGAGACGGTTGATGGTGGGGTGAATTGGACTCGCCTACAATCTTCAATTCCTTTAGAAAACTATAATAGTATCAAAAAGAATAATAACGGTGATTTAATAGTTGTGGGGATGGTAGATTATGGGGCATTGTTTGATAAAGGCGGTATTATAAAAACAAAAGAAGCAAACGGTAATTGGGAATTGATATCTTCATTTAATGGCGGTAATTATACTAAACACGATTTTTATTTTAAAGGGGATATAGGCTATGTTTTTGGGGAAAACGAGTCTAAAAAAACGATTGATGGAGGTATTACTTGGCAAAATTTTAGTATTCCCGATATAACCGTAAAACAATTTGAAGTTGTAGACAATAGTATGTTTCTATTTGGCATAAATACCCAATATCAGAATGTGCTTTTTAAAAGTATAGATAACGGTACTACATGGCAAAACATAACTAATTTAGAATATGTCAATAATATTTATTTTGTAAATGATTTAATAATGTTCACTACTAAAGAAACTGGAATATTCAAATCTGTAGATGGTGGTGTAAACTGGAAAAATGTGGACACGAGCCATAACCCTTATGATTTGTTCATTATAAACGAAAGTAAATTATTTGCAGCAGGTGTATTTGGTGTCATTAAAACAGAAGACGGAGGAGAGACTTGGGAATCTGCCGATTTAGAATTGGAAAACGGAAATTCTTTTGTGTATTCGATAAGTTTTTTTGACGACAAAATAGGTTTGGCCGGTTCAAATGATGGAATAATTTATAAAACAACAAACGGAGGAGAGACTTGGGAAAAAATATACACATTAATTCATAGAAATGTAAAACACATACATGCTATTAGTGAAGAGGAATGGTTTGCCACAGGAGATGGTTATTTTTTGTACAAAAGTTATGATGCAGGAAATACATGGAACATAATTAGTTCTAGTTCAAATGATTTGAAGATTGTCCATAAGGACAACAATACTTTTTACGGCTTAGGTAATGGAAGTTTTATAAAACTAGATTTCAAAGACATCAGAGGTATTATCCCATCAAAGGTTTCTGGCAATGAATACCCCAATAGCAAAAATAAAGAAAGATATAAGGTTTTAAATGAATCAGGTGTTCATTATAAATGGAGTGTTTCTGGAGATAATGAGATAAATTACAATAATGAATCAGCAGAAGTATTTTGGAAAACCCCTGGGAATTATACGCTTTCGGTCACAGCATATAATGAATGTAGCCAAGGCAAAACCAGGACAATAAATGTTATTGTTGAGGATGTTGAAGAATCGCCTGTAATCATCGAAGGTAATACTGAAGTTTCTGAGTATAGTTTGAATAATTCCTATACTACTATTCTAGAATCTAATTATAGTTATAATTGGTTTCTACAAGGTCATCAAAGCGCTAGCGCCAATAACAATAATATCAAAATTGATTGGGATAAATCCGGAAACGGAATAGTGAAAGTCATTAAAACCAATACAGTAACTGGTCAAAGAAGAACAGGAAATCTTGACATAACCATTTCTCCTATTGCTGTCTCTCATAATAATTTTACAATTCAGGCTGTTGGTGAGACCTGCCCTGATACAAATAATGCAAAGATTTTGATTTCAGCATTAGAAAATCATAATTATACAGTAACTATAAATGGACAAGATTACGAATTTTCTTCTGATTTAGTTATTGAGAACTTAACTCCTGATTCATATGATTTTTGTGTAGAGATTTTAGATTCTTCATTCAGTCAATGTTTTTCGGTTAACTTGGCAGAAAGCACTACCATTTCAGGAAAAACATCAAATGACAGGAAAGGAAAAGTCTCTGTAAACATACAAGAAGGAACTGCACCTTATTCTGTCTATAGAAACGGTAAAGAAGTCCTAAAAACATCTTCAAAATCATTTGAGGTTGTCGCTTCTCATGGCGATTTAATTGATGTAACTACAAGTAAATCATGTGAAGGTAAACTATCCAATAGGATTGATACCATAAACAATATAGTTGCTTACCCCAATCCAACCAGTGGTCGTTTTGAAATTGCTTTACCCATTTTAGATGAGGAAATAAAATTAGAGGTTTTTACTATTCAGTCTCAACTAATTTCTTCTTCTATTTACAAAGCTAATAATGGCAAAATAGAACTGGACTTTCAAGAACAACCCAACGGTGTTTATTTCTTAAAAGTCAACTTAAAAAAACCTATTACCGTTAAAATAATTAAGAATTAGTTATAAAATCCAAGTTGAAAGAGATTAATCGCTGTAAGGCAAACCTACGATTAATCATGTTTTTAGCTGTTATTATCCATATTTAATTTCTTAAATACACATTAGTTTTGCTTCTGTTAAATTCAAACAAAACCAATCTATGGAAGCCAAAACCATCGAATTAGTACAAGGAACATTTAAAGAAGTTGTTCCTATCGCAGATAAAGCTGCAGAAATATTTTATGATAAACTATTTGATTTAGACCCAAGCCTTAAGCCTTTATTTAAAGGGGACATGAAAGAACAGGGAAAAAAATTAATGACCATGATAGGCACCGCCGTAAATGGCTTAAATAACTTGGATGCTATTGTTCCAGCCGTTCAAAACCTTGGAAGAAACCACGTAGGTTATGGTGTTAAAGACAGCCATTACGATACTGTTGGTTCTGCCCTTATTTATACATTAGAAACTGGACTAGGAAAACTTTTTACTCCTGATGTAAAAGCGGCCTGGGTAGAAGTATACACTGTCTTAGCAACCACTATGAAAGACGCTGCAAACCAAGCAGAAGCTGTAGCTGTAGCTGATGAAAAGCCGTGGTGGAAATTTTGGTAAAATCCATTTACATGGTCTTAAGAACATGAAGAAGCAGGTTTAACAGACCTGCTTTTTTATTGTATTTTATCATGTACCTTGGTATGCTTCCCTTTGTTCCAAAGGGTAAGAATATCGGTCGCAACATGAGCACCACTTCCCGATGCAATTGCAAACTGGCTTCGCCATCCCGCCAAAGTTCCAGCTACGTATAGGTTGTCACGTATTAAATGATTAGTGTTTTTTAACCAAATACGTTCCTTTTCGGGAACATCTCTTGGGTGTGGTTCAATATAATTCTCGAGGCCTTTTATCCGCATTAAATTGGTGTAACCAACAGCTATAACCACAAGTTTTGATTTGTAGGTGTTTTTATTAGTTTTCACCTCAAACCCATAATCTGTTTCATTAATTTCAGAGACCTTTTCCTTATTAATCTGTTCCACATGTGGGTATAGATCCGATAACTGCTTTTTACCAGTTTCCAGAATAGAGGCTCCTGTGGTTCCTGGGGCTAAACCCAGAACATTATTGAATAAAGCAGTCTGTAAATGCGAGGTTTTTTGATGCGCTATAATACCAATGTACTTGTCTTTAGCAAAAGCCTTGTCTTTGGCCGACCCAAGAACTAAAGCACAAGATAAGCCCGCAGCACCTCCACCTACTATCAATGCATCGAACATACTATTTTCCCTTTTTTACTTTTTCCTCAATACGCTTAGATACTCTTAAAATAGCCATTAACAATATGGCACACAGCGCTGCTACAACCGTGATAACAGCAACCATACTTTCACCTTCTAAAGGTGCCTTAAAATCTATCTTAGTGAAATTGAAAATGGCCATAATCACAGCCAGAACAATAATTACAACAGAAGCAATTTTCATTTTTTAAAAATTTTTGTTTTTGGATTTAGCTCCATTCAACTACTCAAATAATCAAACAACTTTGTGTTTTAGTTAATTGAACAAAACTTTAATGTTTTCGGCAAATAATTTAACCGCAATAGCAAGGAGTACAACTCCAAATACCTTTCGTATTATACTTATCCCGTTCGAACCTAAAAAACTTTCAATCCTTTTAGATGTTTTGAGAACAATATAAATGAATATGACATTTAAAATAATAGCAACGATAATATTCTCTACTTCAAATTCCGCCCGCAACGACAGTAAGGTTGTTAAACTACCAGGGCCCGCTATTAAGGGGAAAGCCAAAGGGAATATAGATGCCGTCATTACACTATTCTCTTCTTCTTTGTAAAGCGTTATCCCTAAAATCATTTCAAGGGCAATGAAAAATAAAATAAACGCACCGGCAACTGCGAACGAATTAACATCAATACCAATTAAATTTAAAATGCTCTTTCCCAAAAAAAGAAAGGTAATCATAATGGCACCCGCAATTAGCGAAGCTTTTTCACTTTGAATATGCCCTACTTTCTTTCTTAAATCTATTATAATTGGAATGTTTCCAACAACATCAATAACGGCAAATAAAACCATAAAAGCGGTAAAAATTTCTTTTGGTACGAGCTTCATATTGATCATTAATTATTTTGACAAAGGTCGGTATTTAAATTTAAAGTTTATCTATTTTTACACCGCTTAAGATTACAGAATAATGTTTCAACTCGGAAAAACCATTGTTTCAGATGATATTGTAAAAAAAGACTTTCTATGCAATCTGTCTGCCTGCAAAGGCGCCTGTTGTATAGACGGTGATGCTGGAGCGCCTCTAGAGAAAGATGAAATAAACATACTAGAGGACATCTACCCAAAGGTAAAACCCTTTTTGCGACAAAAAGGTATCGATGCCATTGAAGCACAAGGCACTTCCATTTCAACCGAAGAAGGAGAACTTGAGACCCCCTTAATAAACAATGCCGAATGTGCCTATGTGATTTATGATGAAAATGACGTAGCGCTTTGTGCCATCGAAGAAGCCTACAACCAAGGAGAGATTTCCTGGAAAAAACCGGTCTCTTGTCATTTATACCCTATTCGGGTTACGGATTATTCTGAATTCTCGGCAGTTAACTATCACAAATGGCAAATTTGTGATGATGCTTGCACGCTTGGTGAAGAACTTAAAGTACCTATCTACAAATTTGTTAAAGAAGCACTCATAAGAAAATTTGGAGAAGATTGGTATTTAGAACTAGAAAAAGTTGCTAAAACGTTATAAACATCCTAAAATTTCATCGAAAAAAAAGTATAAAACCCTTTGTTTAAAAGGCGTTTAGAAAGTTAATCGTATATTATTTTTTTGTAAACTTTTTGATTTCCAAAAAAAGTTATTTACTTCATTTTCAATATTTTAACCTATTTTTCTTGTAAACTTTATTATTTTACTCCTGTTTTTTCTTTGTTAAAAACTTGTTGAAAACGTTTTTTTAACTGCATAAAAATGTATTAATCATTTTGCAATCTTTGTGAAACTCAATTCTGAGTAAAAAATACAATTATCAATACATAGCCTTTGTTGAATTCCTTTTATTAAGAATTATTTCATCAAAGTTTTTTAAAAATATACCAAATAATTTGGTGTGTTTTCAGGATGTTCCTGTAGCAATCGGTGTGTCAAAATTTAACTAACCAATAAATGGAAATAACTCATATTATTAAGCGTGATTACGAAACTAGTCCTTTCGTTTTAGACAAAATTACCAACGCTGTAGAGAAAGCCATGCTCTCAGTAAATCACGGGTCAAGGCAAGATGCCAGTGAAATCTCAGACCGCGTTTTCGAATCGCTTCTAGCTAGAAAAGCTATGGATGCAAGATATGTCCCTACTGTAGAACAAGTACAGGATATTGTAGAAGACAAGCTAATGGGTAGTGCCTTTCATGATGCTGCCAAGGCTTACATTCTTTACAGAGATGAGCAGAACAGGAAAAGACAGACCAACATCTTTGAAAAACGTATTAACCTTAAACCTTATGAATATCCAGATTTATATGAGTATGTAAATGCCATTAGACATTCTTATTGGATCCACACTGAATTTAATTTTACTAGCGATATTCAAGATTTTAAAGCGCAACTAAATTCAGTAGAAAAATCGGCCATAAAAAATACCATGTTGGCGATTTCTCAAATTGAAGTCGCTGTTAAAACCTTTTGGGGCGATATTTACCAAAAAATGCCAAAGCCTGAGATTGGTTCTGTTGGAGCAACTTTTGCCGAGAGTGAAGTACGTCACCATGACGCCTATTCACATTTATTGGAGATTTTAGGATTGAATGCGGAATTCAAAGCGCTAAAAAAGAAGCCCGTTATCATGAGGCGTGTGCACTATTTAGAAACCGCACTAAAAAATTCTAAAAGTGAAAACATACAA
This sequence comes from Seonamhaeicola sp. ML3, assembly GCF_023273855.1. Lineage (NCBI taxonomy): Bacteria > Pseudomonadati > Bacteroidota > Flavobacteriia > Flavobacteriales > Flavobacteriaceae > Seonamhaeicola > Seonamhaeicola sp. ML3. The sequence goes on from NZ_CP096884.1 coordinate 1,127,564, forward strand.
GAGTACGCAGAATCGATTTTATTATTCTCATTATTTATTGAACACGTATCGTTATTCTCTCAGTTCTTGATCATTATGGCTTTCAATAAGCACAAAAATATGCTTAAGGGTATTTCTAATGTGGTTGAGGCAACATCGAAAGAAGAGCAAATTCATGGCGACTTTGGTATTGATGTTATCAAAATCATCAAGAAAGAGAACCCATCTTGGTTTGGAGACGATTATAACGTAAAAATTCAAGAAATCTGTAAAGAAGCCTTTAAAGCTGAAAGTGATATTGTAGACTGGATTTTTGAAGAAGGCGAATTAGACTTCTTGCCTAAAAACGTTGTAAACGAGTTTATTAAAAACAGATTCAACAATTCTTTGGAAAGTATAGGAATTGACAAAGTCTTTGATATTGACCAGGAATTAGTAGCCCAAACAGAATGGTTTGATGATGAAATCATTGGAACCAAACATGGCGATTTCTTTGTAAAAAGATCCATTAACTATAGTAAAAGAACAAAAAGTATAACTAGCGACGACCTTTTTTAAAATATGAAACTTAACACACAGCAACAAGACAACCAAACCACAGAACAACAATCTAATTACAACGATTTAATTAATGCTCGTAAAGAGCAAATTAAAAATGTAAATAGCAAAGAAGAGTTAAATTTTGAATGGCTAACCGAAAACAGCCGTAAATTCTTGGCATCTGGATACCTAACAGAAGGTGCTACTCCAGAAGAAAGAATACGTGAGATAGCCGAAAGAGCCGAACAAATTCTTAAAATTGATGGCTACGCAGACAAGTTTTACAAATACATGTCTGAAGGCTTCTATTCTTTAGCTTCGCCTGTTTGGTCTAATTTTGGAAAAAAACGAGGCTTACCAATTAGTTGTTTTGGTTCTAACATTGCAGATGATATGGGTAACATCCTGTACACGCAATCTGAAGTTGGAATGATGTCTAAATTAGGCGGTGGAACTTCTGGTTATTTTGGGAATCTTAGACATAGAGGGGCGCCTGTAAAAAATAACGGTTCATCTTCGGGTGCAGTTCATATCATGCAGCTTTTCGAGAAAATGGTAGATGTTGTTAGTCAAGGCTCTGTAAGACGCGGACGATTCTCGCCATATTTACCTGTTGAACACCAAGATATCAATGAATTTTTAGAAATTGGTACTGAAGGAAACTCTATCCAAGAGCTAACACACGGTGTTACTGTTAGCGACAAGTGGATGCAAGAAATGATAGATGGCGATGTTGATAAGCGTTCTATTTGGGCAAAAGTTATACAACGTAGAGGTGAAATAGGATATCCATACATTTTCTTTAATGATCATGCCAATAACCAAGCGCCTGAAGTATATAAGGAGAATAAGCATAAAATTGTTGCTAGCAATTTATGTACTGAAATCATGCTACCATCCAATGAAAAATGGTCGTTTGTATGTGTGTTATCATCTGTGAATTTATTACACTACGATAAATGGAAAGATACCGATGCTGTTGAAACCATGGTATACTTTTTAGATGCTGTAATTACTGAATTTATCGATAAACTTGAAGAGTTTAGAGATTCTGATGATTTAGACGACAGACAAACATTCATGTTTATGGAGCGCGCCTATAATTTTGCGAAAGATAATAGAGCGTTAGGTTTAGGCGCTCTAGGATGGCACTCTTTATTACAGTCTAAAATGTTACCGTTTGACAGTGCTGAAGCTTATGACTTGAATAGTGAAATATTTAGAGTGATTAAAGAGAAGTCGTATAAGGCATCTGAAGAATTGGCTGAACGCTTTGGAGAACCAGAAGTTTTAAAAGGCTACGGAAGACGTAACGCTACATTAAACGCTATTGCGCCTACAACCTCTTCGGCGTTTATTCTTGGTCAGGTTTCTCAAGGCATCGAACCTATTTGGTCTAATATTTATGTTAAGGATATTGCTAAGATTAAAACCACAATAAAAAATCCGTACTTATTAAACCTTCTTGAAGAAAAAGGAATGAATACACCAGAAGTATGGAAAAGTATAAGAGATCACGATGGTTCTGTTCAACATCTTGAATTCTTAACTGAGCTTGAACGTGATGTATTTAAAACATACTCGGAGATTGACCAGTTAACAATTGTATACCAAGCAGCGAACAGACAAAACCATATCGATCAGGGACAGTCAGTAAATATTATTGTGCACCCAGATATGCCTGTAAAAGACATTAATAAAATCTACGTTACAGCGTGGCAATTAGGGTTAAAGTCTTTATACTATCAGCATAGTATGAATGCAGCTCAAAAGTTTAAACAGAAAAAAGAGTGCACTAGCTGCGAAGGATAATTAAAAAGAGACATGATTGGTTTCTTGTGGGTTCCCTCGAGAGAGGGAACCCCAAATTTATAAAGCACCTCCCAGGAGGTGCTTTTAAAATTAACAGATAATATGTTAAAAACTAGTTGAAAAGCTTTTTTTAAAATTTATCTAAAAGAAATAAGTTAAAAGTAAATTTGAGTATTAAATTAAAACATAAGTAGAGTTTTAAAAGCAAAAAAAAAGGGACATTTGAAATATCCCTCTTGATTTTATTTTTTTACAAATTTGGTTTGGACCCCTTTATTGTAAAAATACAGAAGTGAGATTAACTCATCTCCTATTTTGTTCTTCAAACGTACAAAATTAGCCTCTTCTGACCAAGTTAAATATTTCTGTGATTTAATTAAAACCTGAAAACAGTTGTAAAATAAGAATTTATGACCCTTATTTTTTATCAACCGATTTTAGGGTTATTAACAATTAGAGCGAAAATATCTTACAAAAGCTCTATAAAATATTTAAAAAATGACAAAAGAAATTAAAATTTCTATAAATCAGTTTGCGGATTTTTCTAAAGCAAGCGATTCTAAAAAAAGAACAATTATAAAGCAACAAAAAAATCCTAATAAATTTTTGGTTTCATGGTATCAATTAAGCAAATCTAGAATAAAAAAGTCAATAGAAAACAATGGTGATTTAGATCCAATTATAAAAGGGATAGAGGAATTAAAAGGTAGAATTCCTAAAAAACCGAGACAAGTCCTAGACCGAATAGTTTCAATTGAAGCATTACAGAGATATATACATATAAAACTTCCTGATATGCTGAAAACGATTCCTTATGAAACTATAAAAAAAGTGGAATCGAAATCTGTTTATATCAATGGCGTAGAAATCATTGTATCACCAGATGTAATTATTAGGATAAAGGTAAACGGAAAAACTTATTTAGGAGCTGTAAAAATACATGTTTCGAAAAGTAATATCTTTGATAATATTCAATCTCGATATATATCAGTATTGATAAAAAAATATTTAGAAGAAGTTGTTGCTAAAGATGGAGATAAGGTTCTAGATGATCTTTGTCTATCCATAGATATATTTGGAGAAAGGATAATTTCTGCTCCAAATAATATATCTAAAGCGATTACAGAGATTAATGTAATCTGTAATGAAGTAAAATCCTTTTGGAATGCAGCTTAAAATTAAAAAAGCACCTCTGTTGAGGTGCTTTTTTTTAATTATGAGATAAAATTCTAGTCTAAAATTTTATTCTCTGCCAATGTGGTATCCTCATCTGCCATTAATGCAAAAAACTTATCAATGTTAGGAAGAATCACTATACGTGTTCTACGGTTTCTAGCTCTGTTTTTCCAAGTTTTATTATCTGTTATCGGTTGGTAACTGCTTCTTCCTGCAGCAATCAACTGTTCTGGAGCTACTTTAAATCTGTGTTGCAACCTTCTTACAACCGAGGTAGCTCTTAAAACACTTAAATCCCAGTTATCTGTAATTTTTTCGGTATGGATTCCTCTAGAATCTGTATGGCCTTCAACCATAACATCTAAACTTGGTTCAGACTTTATAACATCGGCTAATTTTGCTAAAATTCTATCTGCTTTAGAACTTACTACATAGCTACCACTATTAAACAACATTTTATCAGAAATAGAAATCATAACAACAGTTTCGTTAATATTAACAGCTATGTCCTCGTCTTCATCAATATCATTAGAATCTATTACTTTTTCTAAATTATAAGCCACCGCTAAATTCATAGAATCTTTAAGTGTCTTGGCATTACTTAATTTGGCAGGGTCAACTTTTGCCAAAGTAGCTCTCATTTGTTCTTTAGCCTTATTAGAGATTACAGCACCGCTTTTAAGCGTTTCAAACTTAGAATCACTTTCTTCAGTTAAGACATCGACGTCTTCTTTTAAAGATTCTATTTTGGTATTGTATTCAGTCACTCTAGTTTGAATTTTAGCAAACTTAGTTTCTAAGTCTTCTTTAGCTACTCTTGTTTTAAGCAGTTCACTTTTAATCTGCCCATTTTCTTGTTCTATAGCCACATACTTCTTTTTAGAGACACACGAAAAAGTGAGGGCAACTACTAATAAAATTGAAATTTTCTTCATAATTAAATGGATTTGGTTTACCTCATTTACGTAAGGAAAACAAAATCAGATCATGAAGCATTAAAATCTTTTTAATTCAAAATGTCGGTTCCTAAAAGCTGATCATTTTTATTATAATACCAGGCTCTATTCTTTGGCATTCTAATACCATTTACTAACTCTTCTTCAGTTAAGAGAATATACTCTCCGGAGTTGTTTTCTTGAACACTATTTTTGTCTGTTTTGTAGAATTGATAGACTTCCATGGCATAGGTTTCAGGATTAAAATAAAAGTACCAGATATCGTTACCTACTTCTGAATTATAGGTTACCCTTAAAACCAAATAATCCTTTCCTTTAAACGACTTTCTCTTAACGTTTGGGTGAATGATAGTTCCTGGATCTCTAAGTTTCATTGGTAAACCATACAAATACGTGTAGTAATTCTTTAATAATTCTGCACGCTTACAGTTTAAGTTATATTTTTTTAGGTCTACTTCCGAAATATTTTCTGAATCGTTTAAAGCGAAAGAACACGCTTTTTTACTAATTATCATTTCTATCTTTAAGGAATCTCTTTTCGTAATCGACTTAAAGTATTGGTTCGGTAAATCGATAGTTATAAAACTTTGACGAGGTAATTTGTTGGGAATTTGCATCGTTATATCAAGAGTTCCCTCGAAGTCTTGCCAATTATTATGTGGGTCATGATAGAGAATAGCTTTTTCTAGCAATTCTTTACCAGTTATTTGCTGCGAATACACTTGCAATGAAATGGCCAGCATAACAAAAAGTAAACTGTTTATTTTCATAATGATATTTTCTTATAAGATACAAAACAAAAAGACACCTTAACCAAGGTGTCTTTGTATCGTTTTTTAATCTTTATCCTTAAATATTTTCGGTTTTACTCTTCCTCTTCTACATTGTTGCTAGCTGCAGCTGTTGCGGGTTCTACTGTAGCATCATGCGAATTATAATATTCTTCCAAAAGGCTTATAGTTGCTGTTAACAGGTCTTTTGTTTCCAATAAAACGCCAAAATAAAGCGTCGTGTTTTTTGGACTGGATTCTTCAGTTCTTGTGCGCTCAACTTGCTTTTGGATTTTACGTGATATCGAATTAAATATGTCGTGTTTTTTCTCTAATACTGCTCCAATCTCGTCAAAAGAGCCCGACATGAATGCATTCTTCGTATTGGCAAATAATTCTTCTAAAGTAATGTCTATATCCTTTAATTCCCTTATTTGACTAAACTTTAATTTTTTGTGGTTATTGTTTACGTGCTTATAACTTGTATTCGATATATAGCCTAAAGATTGAGCCATATCTTGCAAGTACCTTAAAATACTTAAGTAGAAATTACTGGCATTAACACTTGGCTCATCAAGATTTTTAATAAAATAATAGATATTATCCTTTAAGTCCTCTATTTCATCCGTTAGTTTTTCAACTTGGGCTTTGTTCTTTTTTAATTTTTTTAAATCGTGTGTTGCCAGTCCTGCAACAGCATTAGTATATATTCTGTTACTTCTATTAATGACGTTGGCAATATTGCTAGCACTCTCTAAAATTACACCTTGTGTAGAACTGCTCTCTGCTCTTTGTAGGCTATCCTCTTCTTTAAGTTCTTTAGATTTCTTCCTGTGGCTTAAATAATTTCTAACCAGTACCAATATGGCAAAAGCAATTAAAGCCGCTAAAGCATAACCTCTACCATAATATAAAATCAAGGCCATTATGGCGGCAGCAACAAAAGCACATAGAGCTGTCATGAACCATCCACCAATAACATTAAGTACACCAGCTACTCTATATACAGCACTTTCACTTCCCCATGCTCTATCTGCTAAAGAAGTACCCATGGCGACCATAAAAGTAACGTAAGTGGTAGATAAAGGTAATTTCATTGAAGTTGCAATCGAAATAAGTACACTCGCTACCATTAAATTTACCGCAGCTCTCACCATATCGAAAGCCGGCATATCTTCTTTTTTTATAGCAGCCGAAATTACAGGTTTTTGAAACTGCTTTGAAATAACGCGTTTAGCAGCATTAGGCAACATACTGTTAATACTATCAGATGCTGCTATGGTCATTCTTACAATACTTCTGGATAGAAAATTTGGTTCAAAACGTTCTTTCACATCATCTTGACGTGATAAATCTACCGATGTTTTTACAACCGCTTTAGCTTTACTGGAAAACCAAAGCGTTAATACCATAATTAATCCAGCAATGAGCAGAATATAGGTAGGTGTGTGAATTTTGTTTGCCAAACTATCCATTCTGAACTCAGTAGCTAAAACACCTAATGTATTATGTGCTTCAGTATAATCTTGAAATGCCTGGTATGCTCCAGTTGTTGGTCCAATAAAATTCACCAAATCGTTCCCAGCAAAAGCCACTGCCAAAGCAAATGTTCCTATAATAATTATAATCTTATAGATGTTCGTCTTTAAGAATAGAATCAATGCAAAAGAGGCTAGCGTGAAAAATAAAAAGCCTCCCACCAAAACTATTTCAGTATTACCCGATATAAAGGCTTTTATACTATCGTTCATGAAGGTTGCATTCTTTATACCCTTTATAAGGATAAAATACATTATTGAAGTTACCGCAAAACCACTAAAAATTGCGCCATAAAACTTTGGCTTCTCATTAAAGTTGAATGATAACAGAAGTCGCGCCACGTACTGAATTAATGCACCAATAGAAAAGGCCACAACCACCGAGAGCAAGATTCCCAAAATGATTTCTATGGCTTTTTCATTATTAATGTAGTTGCCTAAGTCTAATAAAGACTGGCTGTTATCGGCAGAAATCTTTAAAATCGCCATACACACAGAGGCGCCTAAAAGTTCAAAAACAATCGATACAGTTGTAGATGTAGGTAAACCGAGTGTATTGAAAAAGTCTAATAATAATATATCGGTTATCATCACGGCCATAAAAATGATCATGATTTCATCGAAGACAAATTCTCCTGGAACAAAAATACCTTTACGGGCAATTTCCATCATGCCACTAGAAGATAGTGCCCCAAAAGCAACACCTACACTAGCAACAATCATAAGCGTTTTAAAAGAAACGGCCTTAGAACCAATAGCTGAATTCAAGAAGTTTACAGCATCATTACTTACACCAACTACCAAATCTGCAATTGCCAAAACAGCAAGTGCAACGATCATAAAAGTATAAATATCCATTCAGGAAAAAGTAAAATTATAAAGAGCAAATGTCAGATATTTTATTAAACCTAATGTTATGCTAATGTTATGTTCTTTACTCTAAATAATAAAAACTACGGTTAATAATGCTCAACAAACCAATATACACTTATGTTAACTTAATGTTACTAATTTTAAAAATATTAAAATATTGTTATTCAATTAGTTACAGTTTTAATGTTAATTTAATGTTATGTAAACGTTGTCTACTTGTAAATTTATACATATATTTGTTATGTAATTATTAATTAAAAACCCCACATATTATGAAAAAATATATCTTTATCCTTACAGTTTTATTTATAGGCACCTCTGTTTTTGCACAAGAAGATAAAAAAGTAACACACAAAACTATAGGAGACTTAATTGAAACCACCTACTTCTACGCAGATGGTAGCATACAACAACAAGGTACTTTTAATAAAGAAGGAAAACTACATGGCACCTGGACCAGTTTTGATACTAAAGGCAATAAAATAGCTGTTGGTAACTACGAAAATGGAAAAAAAGAAGGTAAATGGACTTTTTTAGTAAATGGTGAAATTAAAGAGGTTGACTATGTTAACTCTAAAGTGACTAAAATTTCTAAAGTAGACAAAGCTGTATCGCTTTAACTACAATAAAAAGCATAAAAAAGCCGATGCAATGCATCGGCTTTTTTTTATCTAAAATTTAAGCTATTAGAACTTAAGAGAGTATCCTATGGAAAACTCGGTTCCAGGCTGTCTCAAAGAAAAGATTCTATCTTGTGCCTGAAAAGATTGATAAACACTTTCCACCTCGGCACCTAAAATATTACTTACCTTAATATCTATAGCAGATTTTTTATTTTCTCCAAAAACCTTGTTTAAGGTAAAGTTTAAGCTTTCAAATGGAAGCGTAAACACATCTGGAACACCACCTAAACCAACAACTTCAAGTGTTTTCCCTTGCATGTTAAAGAATAAACCTGTTTGCAATCCAATATCAGAATTGGTATAGTTTAAACTTGTGTTGATTAAGAAAGGTGACTGCCCTTGTAGATTACGTTTTCTATCAATAGTCTCTCCTGTTCTGGCATTTTGAGATCTAGAGAAAAACTCCCCTTCAGACATGGTTAACTCAGACTCTGTTACAGAGGCATTTAATGAGAACTTCAAATTTCTTAAACCTTCTGCAATGAAGCCTAAATTTTGTCTAAACTCAATTTCAGCACCGTAAACATCGGCACTACCTAAGTTTGCGACCGTAAGTTGCGTTGGAGCTGATGCAAAGAAGGATTTTTCGATAGGATCATCAAACTTCTTATAGAAACCACTTATAGCAAACATTTGTCCAGCTTCACCAAAACGCTCAAACCTTAAATCGAAATTATCAACATAGGTAGGATTCAGGTTAATATTACCAATAAACAATCTATCTGTAATAGGATCGAAAATCTGTACAAAAGAAGCTTCCTTGAATGAAGGACGAGCGGTTGTTTTGTAATAAGATGTTCTTATGTTCGATTCCTCTCCTACAGCATAAATAAGATTTGCCGATGGGAAGAAATCATGTTTATCAAGTACTTTAAACCTTAAAAAGTCATCACCTGTTGTATTGTTTCTACCAGTATAATACGATGTAAAAATCTCGGCACGTAACCCTAAAATAGCTTTAAGTTTTTCACTAACGTTAAACTCGTTAGAGATGTACGTAGATGCTATGTTTTGTTCACCTTCATAGGCATCACCAGGGTTGAAAATATCACCAGAGATTAAGAATGTACCATTTACACTATTATCTCTACTCCAAATATTTTCTGGAGCAAGTAAATTATTTGGATTACCATCTACAACCTCTGCACCATTATTGTTAAAGGTATAATCATCGATGTTAAAATCCCTAAACTTATAAGTGTAGCCACCTCCAAATTTTACTTTAGCAGGTCTACCACCTAATTGGTACTTCTTGCTAAAATCGAACTTTGAAGCCCAGTTTTCTTCTTGTAACCATCTCCAGATTCGAATAGGAAATGTTGCAGCCGATGGCGATATAAAAAACTCACCGTTATCAGCCTCTTGTAAAGGTGTTACTCTATGGTCTTTATCGTAAACCTTTGCAAAAGTTGGTGAAAATTTCCAATCAAAATCCCAATCATTTTCAGCACCGAAAGAGTGATCACCACTTACTAAAAGATTAGTTACCGAACGCTCTGTATAGGTAATAGCGTCTTTTGTTAAAGGCTCAAAACCAGAACCAGAACCAGAACCTCCCTGAGCGATAAGCTGATCGAAGAAACCACCAGCAGACTCTCCGTTTTGGATATGTAGTACGTTTACTTTGTATTTTGATCTTTCACTTTTATACGTTAGACCAACCAGACCATTAAGGAGAATGTTATTGATACCCTCGCTACCCTCAGAAATTCTATCGATTACAAGTTCTGTGTTAGCTGGATTATTCGCGTCTATAGAGAAAGCACCATCTACACGATTCTCGTAAAAAGTAGTTGAGTTCTTATAAGAGAAAGATGCTTGATAACCGAACTTATCTTCTCCAATTTCAAATTGGTCACCTAGCGTAAATCCGAAGTCAAAATTAGGATTACTAGTTTGTTGTTTAGCTCTTAATTCGCTATCAAAACGACCAGTTAAAGATGTTAAAAGTCCACGATTTTCAAATCTTCCCGGTATAGGTTGATACCTGTTTATTTGCAGGTTTCTAGTACCATCATCATATCCCCAAAAATCGGTATCACCGCCAGTTCCAATAAGAAAGTTGTCATTAAAATGCATATCGGGGTTGTAACCTGTTCCCAAAGAAATAGAAGCCTCAAATTTTGTTGGGAAATCTTTGGTAACAATATCTACAACACCTCCAGTAAAATCTGCCGGATACTCTGCAGCAGCAGACTTAACTACTATAATGTTATCTAAAATATTGGTAGGGAAAATATCCATCTGAATTGTGTTTCTATCAGGATCTAATCCTGGAATATCCACACCATTCAAAGTAGATTTCGTATAACGGTCTCCTAGACCTCTAACGTATACATATTTACCCCCAACCACAGAAACTCCAGGAACACTTTTTACGGCAGTAGCTAAATTACTTGCTCCACTCGATTTTATACTCTGAGCAGATAACCCATCTAGTAACGTTACCGATTTTTTCTGGATGTCTAATACTGCACTTTCAGTATTTCTTTTAATACTTGTAGTGATAACAATCTCATCTAAAGAGTTTGATGACAAGGTTACATCTAAATCTACAACTTGTCCACTCTGTATAACTACATCGCTTATTTCTTTGGTTTGATAACCTACAAATGAGAAAATAACGGTATAAGTACCAGTCTCTAAGTTTAACTGATACTTACCATCAAAATCTGATGTTGTACCAATGGTAGTTCCTTTTACTATTACATTGGCAAAGGCCATAGGCTCATTGTTATACTCGCCATCAAGGATATTTCCAGCAAGAGTTCCAGTTTGAGAGGAAGCAGCTAAAACAGAACCTAAGAACAGTAAGAGAAATACATAAATATTTTTCATATAAATTATTTATGTACTTCTGCCTAATTAAAAGGCAGAAGTACTTTTTTGTTTTGTAATTCTTTTTGAATTTAGAAGCCTAAACCTCCAGCTGAATTTGCGTAAGTCCAGCTAAGGTTTGTAGTATTTGCACCTACAGTTTGTGAACCGTCGTTTACTTGAGTAGCCCATCCTGCCGCTCTTGTTGTAAAGTCTGGGTTTAAGATGATTTTATCTTCATCGATATCATTATCTTCATCGGTATCATCACAGTTTTGTGCACAACCTACTTTTTCAACAAAAATACTGTTATCAAAACCTACTATTTGCCAGTTAGAAAAAGTAATTAACCCATCAAGGAAGTTTTGAGAAACACCATTGTTATCTAACTCTACATCTTTACCTGCAGGGAAACCTTTAGCAAAAACATTAGAAGTAGTTCCTCTTGCTTTACTTCTGTAATCGGCATACTCACCATTACTAGTGCTAGAGTTACCAATAATAGTAGCGTTAGTTAATGTAAATGAACCTTCGCTTCCGTTTGGAGTACTACCTTCAGGACCATCAATTTCGAAAGCGTGATCTGAGGCAGAACCTAAAACAACTACAGCATTATCTATAGTTCCAGAATATGCTTGATCAATATCGATAGCATCGTCACCTTGTGCCCACACTAATAAATTAGAAGCGTTTACAGTTCCACCAAAAAACTCAATGCCATCATCTACATTGGCGACAACTTCAACGTTGTTTATAACTGTACCTGAACCTACTCCTCCAAGTGTTAAACCATTAATTTCGTTTCCTTCACCTATTAAAGCTCCACCGTGACGGATAGAAACATACTCTAATCTACCTGAATCATCTGCAGCATCACTACCTCCATAAAGACCGAAAGTATCATCAGCAGGAATTCCTTCTATTTGTGCTTCAGCTAAATCTCCTTTTAAAGAACAAGGCGCATTTCCAAGAATGATTAAACCACCCCAAAGTCCTCTGTTATCTTGATTTAAATTAGTACCAGCAGTTTCTCCAGCATCAATATTATCACTTGTAGAAGTGAATATGATTGGAGCAGAAGCTGTACCAACAGCGTTTATTTTACCACCTCTAGCAACAATTAATGCAGAAGCTAAAGATCCTGTACCTGCTCTACCTTTAATTATTGTACCAGCCTCAATGGTTAAAGTAACACCATCTTGAACCACAACTCTTCTGTCTAATTCATATATGTTATCACTTGTCCAAGTTTCGTCTAAAGCAATACCACCAGCTTTTACAATTACAGGAGTCCCTGTTGGTGTGTTACCTCCTCCTTCATTAATAATTGTCACCTCCTCTATAATTATAGGAGTGTCATCATCTTTAAAACATCCCGTAAATACTAAGGTAGATGCTACTAAAAGAGTTAAAAATATTTTTTTCATTGTGTTTAAATTTTAGATGTATTTTTTTGTTTCCATTTACGCTGCAAAGAAATACACATTATGTAAACATGATGTTACTTAAGCATTAAAGAACAGTAATAAAAGGGTTATCTTAATGTTATGGGATTTCACAGTGTAATTTGCGTTGGAAACAATTTGTTAACATTAAAAACTATATAGTTTTAAAAAAGCATATATTATCTTCTAGAACATAATACATGTGATAAATCAACAATCGCTCTAGTCTACGATTAAATCAAAATCAAGAGTGACTAATAATTAGAAAAAAAGTTGTTGTGAGTAGTTCGAACCTCTAGTTAAGAGAGGATGATGTAGATGCCTGACTCTCTAAAGTATGAGACTGCTTGGTAGTTTCGGCCGAAGCTATATCTGTTTGGGGAAGCGTAAAAGCACCTAAAGCCAACTTAACCTCTGAAGGATTAATAGCATCTACTTTTACTTTAACTTCCTTAGACTCATATCCTGGGAAATTAAAAACTAAAACGTAATCTCCAGCTTCTAAATTTTCAAGAAGAAACATTCCCGAAAAATCTGAAGAAACACTAATAGAAGTTCCTTTAATGGAAACGTTTGCAAACGCCATGGGCGTATTATCGGCTTCTTTATCCAACACTTTACCAACAACCATACCCGTGTTTTGAGCAAAAGAGATTGCGGCAAATAAAAAGAAGAATAAAGTTATAATACGTTTCACTTTCAATATGAATTTTGTGTGGTACAAATAACCGACATTAATTAAACTACAATGTTACCTAATTGTTAATGGTATTTCATTTTTACGTTACCCTAATGTTAAGGAATTTGAGATTTCATTTTTATTTAAATTATTTATCTTGCCAAGGCTTTAAACAATGACTATGAACTGGGAACAATTACTATCCTTAAAGCGCTTTGGCGACACCAATAAAAGACTTAGAAAAGAACAGGACGAAACGCGTGTTGGTTTCGAAGTAGATTACGACCGTATCATTTTTTCTTCAGAATTTAGAAGCCTACAGGATAAAACCCAGGTTATACCACTTTCTCAAACCGATTTTGTACATACCAGACTTACCCATAGTTTAGAGGTGAGTGTTGTTGGGCGGTCTTTGGGACGTAAAGTTGGTCAAAAAATACTGGAAAAATATCCGCATTTAAAAGAAATACACGGCTACCAGATAAACGATTTTGGTGCTATTGTTGCTGCTGCTGCTTTGGCTCACGATATAGGCAATCCGCCATTTGGGCATTCTGGTGAAAAATCTATTGGAGAATTTTTTAAAACGGGTGAGGGTTTACACTACAAGAATCAATTAACCGATAAAGAATACCAAGACCTTTGCGATTTTGAAGGTAATGCTAACGGTTTTAAAATTATTACCCAAAAAAACCTAAGGTTAAGCTACGCAACACTGGGTGCTTTTATGAAATACCCTAAAGAATCTTTACCTAAGAAACCATCTTCCCATATTGCTGATAAAAAATATGGTTTTTTTCAATCTGAAAAAGCCTTGTTTACTAATGTGGCTAACGAACTGGGACTTCTGGAACGTAGCAAATCTAACATAAGCTATTCGCGACACCCATTGGCATATTTGGTCGAAGCGGCCGATGACATCTGTTACACCATAATAGATTTTGAGGACGGTATTAACCTCGGACTCATTGAAGAAGAATTTGCTTTAGAATATTTGTCGAAAATCATTAGAAATACGATCATCCCAGAAAACTATTATAATTTATCTAGTAAACAAGAACGAATAGGTTACTTAAGGGCTCTGGCTATAGGTACTTTAATCGATGAGGCTGTAGCCATTTTTATGGAACACGAAGAAGCCATTTTAAATGGCACATTCAACTATGCTTTATTGGATAAGAGCAAATACGAGGCACAGATTAATGATATTATTAAAATAAGTATTGAAAAGATTTATCATTCTGAAGAAGTTATAGACAAAGAAATTGCTGGCTACCAAATAATAAATAAACTTTTAGGTATTTATACAAAGGCCGTAAACAACAATTTTGATGGTACCGCATCTAACTACGATAAACTTGTTCTTAAACGACTTCCCAAAACCATAGACTTTTCAAGTGAAAACTTATACGACCGCCTCCTAGCGGTTTGCCATTATGTTTCGTTACTATCGGACAGCAAAGCTATTTTGAATTTTAAGACTATTGAGGGGGTTACTTTTTAAAAGTTTCAATATTACCTTAAAAAGTAGTGTTTTATATTCTGGTTGCTAAAACAAATTTTTGTTGGTTGTTCTAGAACTATGTGTATTGTTTATAATTTAGTTCGCAGTAATTACTGCCTCTGGTGGTGCTTCAAGGTAACCTAACGCAACTAAAAACTCATCCATTTTATGTACAGTATCAACGAATAATGCATTAGATTTTCTTCCGTAATTAAAAAACCCATGTCCCTCGCCATTATACGCAACCATTGTACAAGTGTTGCCAAACTTATGCATTTGCTGAGTGAATAATTCTACCGATACAAAAGGCACGGTTTTATCGTTTGTTCCATGAAAAATAATGGTTGGAGACAATGCGCTTACCACGTGATGATAAGGAGACATATTCTCTGGTTTTGTTCCCATTCTTTTTTCTAAACGGGCCAGTCTTTCATTCGATGGCGTTTCAATACCATCTATTGGCGCAAGTACAAGAGCTGGATTAAAGAGGACTAAGGCGTTTGGTTTAGAACTGATTGATTTATCTTCATTTTCATCATCAAAATTAGGTAAAATAGCAGATGCCGCTGCTAAATGACCTCCTGCAGAACCACCTCCTGCAGCAATTCTGTTGCTATCAATACCCAAATCTCCGGCATGCTCGCGAACCCAGCGAATGGCCGATTTAGCATCCGAAACACAGTCTTTTACGAGAACACCATGCCTACTTTTAACACGATAGTCTGCAACAATCGCGACCATTCCCCTTGCCGACAAATATTCGCAATGTTTTACAAATTGAGTAGGGCTTCCTGCACTCCAACCGCCTCCAAAGAAAAATACAATGGCAGGTACAGTATGGGTTGATTTATGATTTTCTGGACTGAATACCCACAAACTTAATTCTGATCCATTAATAGTTTTATAAGTGACTTCATTTGCTCCATCTATATCTGGAGGATATCCTGCCTGTCCTTTCGCTTCAAAACTCAAACTTAAACAGCATATTAATGCTACTAACGCTATTTTTTTCATGTCTTATTTATATTAAAATAGTTTGCTGTGTTGTGTTTAAGATAAGCAAAAAAAACAAGTTCAGGTTCAAAGAACTTTGAAGACAGTTGTAAAATGTTAGCAGAAAGTTTTAATGAGTCAACTATACCTGTTAAAGACACTTTTCAAGCTTTCTACATCCAAGCCAATCAATTTTTGTAATTCATCAACTTTACCATGTTCAACAAAATTATCTGGAACGCCTAAAGTTTTGATTATTTTGTTGTAATCATGCTCTGAAGCAAACTCGAGAATAGCACTCCCAAAACCTCCTTTTACAGTACCATCTTCAACGGTAATAATGGTATGATATGTCTTGAATATATTATGAAGTAAAACCTCATCTAAGGGTTTTACAAACCGCATATCGTAATGAGAAACATTTAAATCTGCTATTATGGCTTCAGTAACATTTTTAGCGATAGCTCCAATACTTAAAACAGCAAGGTTTTCACCTTGTTGTAATTGGTCGCCTTTACCAATCTCTATGGTATTAAATGGTTGTTTCCAGTTTAAAGTCACTCCTTTTCCTCTTGGGTAACGAATGGCTATAGGGTGTTCTAATCCCAACTGCGCCGTATACATAATATTGCGTAACTCAATTTCGTTTCTCGGAGTAAAAATAATTAGGTTAGGGATGCATCTTAAATAAGCCAAATCGAAAACACCGTGATGTGTAGCCCCATCCTCACCAACCAAACCAGCTCTATCTAAACAAAAAACTACTGGCAAATTTTGTATGGCCACATCGTGTATTACTTGGTCGTAAGCACGCTGTAGAAACGTAGAGTAAATATTGCAAAACGGTATTAAACCTTGGGTGGCCATACCTGCTGATAAAGTTACTGCGTGTTGTTCTGCTATACCAACATCGAAAGCACGATCTGGCATTTCATCCATCATATATTTAAGGGAACTTCCAGTAGGCATTGCTGGTGTAATTCCAATAATTTTTTCATTTTGTTTGGCTAATTCTACGATGGTATGACCAAACACATCCTGATACTTTGGAGGCTGTTGTAAACCAGATTTCGGTAACAAATCGCCTGTAGAGGCATCAAATTTACCTGGTGCATGATATTTTACTTGGTCGTGTTCGGCTTGTTTTAACCCTTTGCCTTTTGTAGTAATGATGTGTAATAATTTAGGCCCTTTAACCGATTTTAATCGCTCTAATTCTGAAATAATTTTATTGATATCATGCCCATCAATGGGTCCAGAATAATCAAAGTTTAAAGCCTCTATAATATTATTACGCCTTTGCGTCCCTTTTTTAACGTTGGTTAAATATTGTTTTAAGGCGCCTACACTTGGATCAATTCCTATGGCATTATCATTTAACACTACCAATACGTTGGCATCGGTTACTCCTGCGTGATTCAAACCTTCAAAAGCCATACCGCTAGCAATAGAAGCATCGCCAATAACGGCAATGTGATGTTTGTATTCTCCTTTCAGTTTAGATGCAATAGCCATTCCTAATGCCGCTGAAATGGATGTAGATGAGTGTCCAACACCAAAAGCATCATACTCGCTTTCCTCTCGTTTTGGAAATCCGCTTATACCGCCTAATTGCCTATTGGTATCAAAAATATCTTTTCTTCCTGTTAGGATTTTATGGCCATAGGCTTGATGCCCCACATCCCAAATCAATAAATCTTCTGGGGTATTAAATACATAATGCAATGCAATAGTGAGTTCTACAACCCCTAAACTGGCACCAAGATGTCCTTCTTTAGTTGCCACAATGTTGATGATAAACTCCCGTAACTCTTTGGCCAAAAGAGGCAACTGGTCCTCTTTCAAATTACGTAAATCTACAGGTGAGTTTATATGTTTTAACAATTGCACTTGCACGGCACAAAAGTACAAGAATTATTATTCTTCAACATTAAAAACGATTGGTAAGGTATAAGCTATTTTTATAGGTTTTCCCCTTTGCTTGGCAGGAATAAATTTTGGTAATAGCCCAAAGACTCTTTTCGCTTCTTTTTCAAGAGCTGGATGAGGAGCTCTTACTTGGATTTTAGAAATACGCCCAGTATTATCGATTTCAAAACGGACAACTATTTTTTGCTTGCCTTTTAAGCCCGAGCACACATCTGTTTTGAAATTTTCTGACACAAATTCTGTCATTCGCTTCTGAAAATAATCTCGCTTTTCTTTGATGGAAAAATCTACAGCTGTGCCTTTAAACTCTGGTGGATTCTCAACAGCTACAAAACCCATAATCACATCTCCTTTAATCTCATGTTCTGCTTCAGGACACCATGTCGGCACTACCATTTTGTTAATTAATGAGTCTGTGTTAGGTTCTGAATAGTCTATATCTCCAACTATAGGAATGGCTATCTCTCCATCAATTGGAATTTCCTCAATGTCATCTGCTTTTTTAGACTTTGGTCTTTGTTCTGGTATTGAATCCATTTGCTCGATTATGGGTAAACCCCCTAAAACATCAACAGTCTCTTTACTTAAAGAATCTATAACCTCTACACTATCAATTTTTTGGTGTTCGCCCCTTTTATTGGTGCAATTCATCAAACTGGTTCCCATAGTAATTAGTAATGCTAGTAAAAACAGTTTATGAAAGCTATGTTGTCTCTGCAAAACTTCTGATGGCACACGAATATTTATACTGTCTAATTGCGTTGGTTTAAAATGTCCGCAAATGCGCTTTCCCATATTCAGATTAACAAAATCCTGAATTTCATTGGTGTTCATTTTAGTAAAATCGATTACCGTTTTAGAACAAGCGTCGCAATAACGACCTTTTTCCTTAGGTGTCATGGTATTCCAATCTTCATGACAAGGTTCTGGAATTTTGATAGAAAAATATTTCATAATGGTAAGTGATTTGTAAATATTTTCATCAAACTCCTTGCCGAAATATTTAATATCATCTGAAATCGTAAATTTGCTCTTATGGAGAACATTTTTGATGATGCTTATTTCATGCGGAAGGCTTTACAAGAGGCTGAAATGGCTTTTGAAAAAGGCGAGATTCCTGTTGGTGCAGTCATTGTAATTGACGATAAAATTATTGCCCGCGGACATAACCTTACCGAAACTCTAAACGATGTTACTGCGCATGCTGAAATGCAAGCTATAACAGCAGCAGCAAACTTTCTAGGAGGAAAATATCTTAAAAATTGCACATTATACGTAACGCTAGAACCTTGCCAAATGTGTGCTGGAGCCTTGTACTGGAGTCAAATTTCTAGAGTAGTTTACGGTGCTAGGGATTTAGAACGCGGATGTATCAATATGAAAACCAAACTGCACCCAAAAACAAAAATTGAAGGAGGGGTCTTGGCCGATGAAGCCAGTGAAATATTAAAACGCTTTTTTATTATTAAGCGGAATTTGAATTAGTGCTTATTCTCTTTCTGAGACGCCTTCATTTTATCCAAATTCTCCTTAGTTAGCATATAGTCTTTTATGTCCTTATCTTTCCAACGGTAATAAGAAAAAAGGGGAAATACGACAAGAAATAATCCTGCTGTACCAAATCCAATAAGCTTTTGCGAGTATTCTAAATCCAATAAAAAACCCGTTAGAATTAGACCTATTGAAACTATTAAAAATATAAGAACGATATGCTTCATTTAATGTGTAACGTTTATTAATTGTCGGCGATAAGCAGTTAATAGTTTAGATTTAGATATATACCCATAGTATTTGCCCTTTTTAATAACGGGTAAATTCCAAGCACCACTGGTTTTGAATTTTTTCATAATGTCGCTCATGGAGTCTTCATCATAATTAATGATTCCTGCATCGGCGTGCATTAAACTTTCGGCGGTCACTTTATCATAAAGATCGGTATTAAACATCATATGCCTTATATCGTCAAGTCTAATCACCCCTAAAAATTCATGATTCTCGCTTACGACAGGAAAATGGTTTCTAGAAGATTTTGCTACAGCATTTTTAAGAATCTTACCAAGGCTCATATCTGGTGTTAGTATAACGAAATTGGTTTCTATAACCTTATCGATTTCAAGCATCATCAATACATTTTGATCCTTGTTATGAGTAATAAGCTCTCCTCGTTTTGCCAATTTGAATGTATAAATTGAATGCGATACGTAGTATTTTGTAATGGCAAATGAAATCGCAGATACTAACATTAGTGGTACAAATAACTCATAGCCTCCTGTAATTTCTGCTATAAGGAAAATAGCAGTTAAAGGGGCATGTAATACTCCTGCCATTAACCCTGTCATACCAATAAGGGTGAAGTTAGACTCTGATACATTAACATCTAAGCCCAAATTATTAATAATCTTAGCAAAGGCATTTCCCAAGGCGCTGCCCATAACCAGTGTTGGAATAAAAACACCACCAACACCACCAGCTCCAAAGGTAGTGGTCATAGCAATGGCTTTAAACAGTGTAATTCCAATAAGAAGGGCGATAACAATCCAAATATTCTCTAAATCAAAATTAAAAGGGGTATTGCCTATAGCTGCGATATGATCACCTTTTAAAAGGTTGTTCATAATACCATAACCTTCACCATAGAGTGGAGGAATAACGTATAACATTGTACCTATTGCCAGACCTCCAATGACTAGGCGTTTCGCTCTACTTTCGAACGACTTGAAAAAGTCTGTTATACTAAAAAAAACTTTTGAAAAATAAACCGACATAAGCCCAGTTACCAAACCTAAAAGCACATAAAACAGAATATCGTTAATCTCGAATTTGTCTATCAATTCAAAACGAAGCAATACGTCTGTTCCAAGAAAAAAATAAGAAGTAACAACTGCAGAAACTGAAGCCAAAAGTAAAGGCACTAAAGAAGCAAAAGCGATATCTAAGCTAAAAATTTCTATAGCAAATACAATGGCGGCAATTGGCGCCTTAAACATCGATGCCATAGCACCTGCAGAGGCACAACCAATAAGTAGCATTCGTGTTTTTGTGTTCATATGGAATAGCCTGGCGGTATTAGACCCCAATGCTGAACCAATACTTACCGCAGGCCCTTGCAACCCCACAGAACCACCAAAACCAGCAGTTAACGGTGCCGTAATCAATCCCGCATAGATATTGTATCTAGGTATGATTCCATTAAGCTTGGATATGGCATGTAATGTCGTGGATATACCATGGCCAATATGCTTTTTTAGCCAAGTTTGCTTTATAATATAGACCAGTAAAAGACCAATAATAGGAAGTATAAAATAAAGGGTGCTTTGGTAATCTTTAAAGATATATAGATTAAAAAAATACCTAATGTAGTAGGTGAGGTTTTTTAGTACCACTGTCCCCATACCTGCCAAAAAACCAACAAGAATACTAAGCATGTAAACGAATTGTCGCTCTGAAATATGCTTGTATTTCCAGATTAGAAATTTTCTTAAAAGACTCTTGACGCTTAAAGGCATTTTTAAAATTAATAAAAAATCCCGCACAAAGCAGGATTTTTATAGGTTATGATTTTAAGTTTAGTTTTAAACTTAGTTCTTCAAGTTGTTCATCATCTATAGGTGCTGGTGCATCTATCATTACATCGCGTCCAGAATTATTCTTAGGGAAAGCGATAAAATCCCTTATGGTTTCTTGTCCGCCTAAAATGGCCACCAATCTATCCAGTCCAAATGCTAATCCACCATGTGGTGGCGCGCCGTATTGGAAGGCATCCATTAAGAATCCGAACTGCGCTTTAGCTTCTTCTTCAGAAAACCCTAAATAATCAAACATTAATGCCTGCGTTTCTTTATCATGAATTCTAATAGAACCTCCTCCAATTTCGTTACCGTTTAATACTAAATCGTAGGCATTAGCTTTAACAGCGCCTGGATCTGTCTTTAATAGTTCAATCTGTCCAGGTTTCGGTGAAGTAAATGGATGGTGCATGGCATGGTAACGTTCTGTTTCCTCGTCCCATTCCAATAATGGGAAATCCATGACCCAAAGTGGAGCGAACTCGTCCGGCTTACGTAAACCTAGACGCTCGGCCAATTCCATTCTTAAAGCACTCAGTTGTGTACGTACTTTATTGGTATCTCCAGAAAGTACACAAATTAAATCGCCAGCCTTAGCTCCAGTAACCTCAGCCCACTTGGCTAAATCGTCTTGGTCGTAAAATTTATCTACAGACGATTTAAATGAACCATCGTCATTACAACGACAGTAAACCATTCCTAGAGCACCAACTTGCGGACGTTTCACCCAATCTATTAATTTATCTATTTCCTTTCTAGTATAACTGTTTCCACCTGGTACGGCAATACCAACTACCAATTCGGCTTTATTAAATACGTTGAAACCTTTATGTTGAGCTACTGCATTCAACTCCCCGAATTCCATTCCAAAACGAATATCTGGCTTGTCGTTGCCATATAAGCGCATGGCGTCGTCATACTGAATTCTCGGGAACTTATCTATTTCAACTCCATTAATTTCTTTTAACAAGTGACGTGTTAACCCTTCGAAAGCATTCAATATATCCTCTTGCTCAATAAACGCCATTTCACAGTCTATCTGTGTAAACTCTGGCTGCCTATCGGCACGTAAATCTTCATCTCTAAAACATTTTACAATCTGGAAATACTTATCCATACCGCCTACCATAAGCAATTGCTTAAAGGTTTGTGGCGATTGTGGTAAGGCGTAAAACTCACCTTCGTTCATTCTAGATGGCACTACGAAATCACGAGCACCTTCTGGTGTAGATTTGATTAAATATGGTGTTTCAACCTCAACAAAACCATCTTTTGATAGGTAGTTTCTAACTTCTTGAGTTACTTTATGCCTAAAGATTAAACTATCTCTAACCGGATTACGACGAATATCTAAGTAACGATATTTCATACGTAATTCTTCTCCACCATCAGTTTCATCTTCAATTGTAAAAGGAGGGACTATGGCTTCATTTAAAACATTAAGTTCAGAAACCAAAATTTCAATATCCCCCGTTTGGATATTTGGGTTTTTAGAAGCACGCTCTACAACTGTTCCCCTAGCCTGAACTACAAATTCTCTTCCAAGGCTTTGGGCCTTTTCTATAATTTCTTTTGAAGTACGCTCTTCATCAAAAACCAATTGAGTAATGCCGTATCTGTCTCGCAAATCTACCCAAACAATAAACCCTTTATCGCGAGATTTTTGCACCCAACCGGCTAGGGTAACCTCTTCATTTATATTTGCAGCCCTTAACTCGCCACAATTATGACTTCTATACATGCTTATGATTTTGAGGTGCAAATTTAATGAAGTTTGTTGACTCTACATCAAAATTCCAAACTCAAAATTCCAAATCCCAAAAACTGAATAAAACTAATATAAATGGCTCGCCAAGTCGTTAAGAGACAAATCTTAAATCTCAAGTTCTAAATCGAAAAAACTGTTGACTGCATTATACTTTCTGCCAACTGAAACCTACTCAATAAATTCTGTTTCCAAAAAATAGTTTACAATGGCTTCTTTCATCAATATACTTTGCTCACCAGCTTTTAAGTGGGGAAGTGCTTCTAGCATTTTATAATGAGGCCAACCCTCTGAATCCACAAAGTCTAATTCATAATAACCATATGGCACAAGTAACTTGCAAATTGCTATGTGCATAAGATCCAATTTTTGATCCTTTTTAAATGCTCTATCAAGCTGCCCAAGTTCCTGTACACCAATTAAATAAATGATGGCATCTAAATCCAATTCATCACCATCTGCAAACTGATTGGATAATTTTTCAACCACCTGCTCCCATCTCGCCTTTAATTGTTCGTCTCTGGACATACTAATTTTTAAGTTGCAAAGTTAATAAACTAGGAACTTTTTAAAGAGTTGATCTATATTTGTTTAAATTCAAATTTTATGGGTGTTATCGATATTGTTTTGGGAGCTTTAATCCTTTTCGGATTAATTCGTGGATTAATGAAAGGGCTTTTTGTTGAAGTCGCCTCTCTAGTTGCCCTAATCGCTGGTGTTTATGGCGCCATTCATTTTAGTAATTATGCCGCCGATTTTTTAGTTGAAAAAGTTGAATGGGACCAAAAATATATAAATATCGTTGCCTTTGCAGTAACCTTTATTGTTATTGTACTTGCCATTGCACTTGCTGGTAAAGCACTAACTAAAATTGCCGATTTTGCTGCCTTAGGCTTTATTAATAAAATTTTAGGGGGCGTATTTGGGGCAGCAAAAATAGCTATGATTTTAAGTATTGTTTTAATTATTTTCGATAAGTTTAATAAAACGATCCCTTTTGCAGATGAAGCAGACCTAGAAGCCTCTGTACTTTATCGCCCTGTTAAATCTCTTGTCCCTACTATCTTTCCCTATATATTAGAATTTGAAAATAAAGAACCTTTAGATTCTGAAGAAGAAAACAAAACAACCTAAGCCTCTTTAATAACTCAGTTTTAAATATTTACAAATGCTATTACATTAACCTGATCCCTTCCGGAGGTTTCAAAAAATTGGTTCATGTATCCTAATTCTAATCTCAACGACTTGGAAACGGTATAGCCTAAGCCACCATAAACACGATTTCGGTCAAAAATTGAAGATTTAGTATTAAGAAATATTTCATTGTAAGCCGATATATAAAACTTACTGTCTTCTTGCGCTTTGGTTTTAAAAGGAACTTTTATTGCCAAAAAATACCTGAACCTCATTTTAAAAACGTCCTCTATAAAACGCTGCTCAAAACGGTATCTATGTGTTAAACCAATACTTCCTACGTTTTGCTTAGATATAAACTGCTGGAAAATTCTGTGTTCATTTACAGATACTTTAGTATCCAAATTATCGAGATAATTTTCCGAAAGAATATAGCCATACCCCAACAGGACATTACTCTTACCTTCATTAAAAGTGTAACCTAAACCTGTTCTTAATAATAATTGTTCTAAATCACCAATGGCATCGTAATTTCTGTATTGAACTTCGTGGTGCAAATCCCATTTATTATTCAATTTCTTATTACCAATATATATCAACCAATTCCCCAAGTCGCTATCTTGACTAAAGCCCATTGACGAGAAACATAACAAAATCGCTAGAACTATATTTCGGGTATATAAAAACACGTCTATTTTTCTAATAATGATAATTAAACGCTTTCTTTAAGCAGGGTATTTTTCCTTGATTTCTTTTTTAAAAAACTTAATGTAGCTTGTTGGGTTTTCCTCTTCACCTCTTTGAGAAACCAATTTAACTTTAATATTTCTCTCCCTGGCTTTTAGACCGAAATCTTCAAGAATTTCGATGATATCATTATCTAGATATTTTGTGTTTTTAACATCTAATTCTAAAAAGGAATTTGGTGGAATATTATCCAACTCTTTTAAAATAGCACCCTTATTGAAGAACGTTACCTCTTCTGCTAAAGTCATTTTTATTTTTCCGTCATCAACATCTTCTCCTTCTTTATGTAAGAAATGAGAATTTTGGTAACTCTTTATCATAATAATTAAAATACCAACAACTAGCCCAAGACCTATTCCCCATAATAAATCGATAAAGACAATACCTAATATGGTTACTATAAAAGGCACCCATTGTTTCCAACCTAATCTAAACATAGTCTTAAATGTAGAGGGTTTTGCCAGTTTAAAACCAACAATAAAAAGTACAGCTGCCAAGACAGATAATGGAATCATGTTTAATAGTTTTGGAATCACTATTACTGTAATGAGTAAGAAGAAACCATGAATAATGGCAGACATTTTAGACACACCTCCAGATTGAATATTGGCAGAACTTCTAACAATTACTTGTGTGATAGGTAATCCGCCTATAAACCCGGATATCATATTCCCAGTACCTTGGGCAAAAAGCTCTCTATTGGTTGGTGTTACATTTTTATGTGGATCTAACTTATCTGTAGCTTCAACACAAAGTAACGTTTCAAGAGATGCCACTAAAGCAATTGTAAAACCAGTTAGCCAAACTTCACCATTAGCGATGGCACTAAAATTCGGAAAACTAAACTGACCCAAAAACATATCAAAGTTTTCTGGAACAGGAACATTTACAAGGTGATTATCTTCTAGGTTTAGGGAACTATCTTGTGTAATGATGTAATAAACAATACCCAAAACAACAGCAACCAAAGGCCCTTGCACTAATTGAAATATCCTACCTTTCTTAGAAAGTACATTAGACCACAATATCAATATACCCATAGCAACTATGGCAATTACTGTTGCGCCAACACTAAAATTTCCACTTATTAAAGCATTAATTGCATTTAAAAGCTCTGTTAAGGTGTTTTTTCCATCAACTTGTAAAAAAGCAAAATCCCCTTGTGGGTTTTTATCCATACCAAAGAAATAAGGAATTTCTTTTAGTATGATTATTATACCTATACCTGTTAACATGCCCTTGATGACAGATGAAGGAAAGAAATATCCAATAATACCCAAACGTAAAACACCAAACAATAACTGAATAGCGCCACCAATAACAACAGCCACCAAAAAGTTCTCATAACCTAGCGATGAAATTGCAGCCAAAACAATAGCTGCTAAACCTGCAGCAGGACCACTTACACCAATTTTAGACCCACTAATTGCACCAACTACGATTCCTCCAATAATACCGGCTATTAAACCTGAAAAAAGTGGTGCGCCACTTGCCAAAGCAATACCCAAACAAAGTGGTAGAGCTACAAAAAATACGACAATACTTGCCGGTAAATCATTTCTTAACGTCTTAAACATAAAATAAAAATTAGTGCCCTTAGGGCGTTGAATATTAATTAGAGGAGCTTTTAAACTCAAAAAAAGATATTAGAATAAGGCGATGTATTCTGGAGGTGGCGAAACGAGATTTAAATGCGGTTTCGAATATTTTTTATGAATGTACCCTAGTTCGTCCGTAGGGTTTACAGCAGCTATATAAATAGAAGCAAAATGAGGATTGAAAACAATCTTTTCTACATCTTTATTTTTTTCATTACCCTTTTCTTCTTCTTCGGCTGAGGTATAGAAAATAGAAATATCGACAGAATCATCAACCAATACAATGATTGTTGGCCCTGCTATAAAAGCCAAAAAAACGATTGAAAATAAAACTGAAATAAATTGTCTTGACACTTAATTTTGATGCTTATCAAAACAAATATATGTTTTTAATTGATATGTAAGCGTTAAAATTCTTTCAGCAGTTTGATGTCATCAGAAATTATCCAACCTGTTTTACCATCAGATAGTTTGATTTTTTTCCAATCATCATAGGCATCAATAACCTGAACTTTAGTGCCTTCATGCAATCGAAAAGCTTCATCACTTCTAAGGTTAGGATTACTCATAACCTTAGATTCTTGTACAAAAACAATTGCAGGATTGTCTTTTTTGTCTAAATTATATTTATGAAAAGCAAAGGCTAAGGCGACACATACAAGAAAAAGCGACACTAGGCTACTTACAAAGGTAAAACGCTTCACTAAGGTTGAATACGCAAAGTAGTATACTAAAAACAAGATTACAAAACAAAACACTAAGGCTACTGTGAGCTTAGCCCAACTGTCAAACGAAAGGGTGTTGGTAGTGTTCTTAACAATTTTGGAAAGCCCAACTTCTGGTATTACATCAATAGCATCTATAGTCATATTTTTAGCAAATGCTATGTTGTTCTCAATATCTGTATCGTCTGGATTTAACAATATCGCCTTTTCGTAATAATAAATACTTGGGGCAATATGATTTAACTTATAATGGGCGTTCGCCAGATTATAATACAGTCCAGCAGAGTGGTTGCCCGTTTCTAAAATAGCGGTATATTTATCAATAGCTTCAGCATATTTACCTTCATTGTACAAGGTGTTGCCTTCCTCAAATAAATTTTGATTTTGAGCAAAAAGCATCGTACTAAACAAAAACGAAACTATGTAAATAAACTTCTTCATTTATCGTGCTTGTTTGTCTATTAATGAAATGGTTTTTGCCGCTTTATCATAGTCCTCTTGCATGGTTACATTATCAATAGGTGTGTATCTGGCTAATTCACAACTTTCAATGATAGCTACAAAATCATTTATAACAACTTCTTCAACTTGTTTTCCTTTGAGCAAATCTATAATTTTACCCTTACTCATATCGCTGGTTTCAATATGCAGTTTTGCCTTTAGATAATTGTGTAATGCTTTTTCTAAGGCGATATAAAAGTCCACTTTATTTCCTGAAGATTTCTTGGCGTTGCTCAAATATTTTCTAGCTAATTTATCTGCCTTTCTAATGCGGTTTCCATAAACATCGGCATCTCTATTTGCTTTTTTCTTTCTCACAAAAACCGCTAAAGGAATTACTAAAAACGGTGCTAATAATAATCCCCAAAATAATTTTGTTTTGAAGAAATACGATGTATTGGTCGAAGTGAAATTTGTCTTTGTTTTAATAAAAGAAAATTGGTCGCTATTAAGTACTACGGCTTGTTTGTTTGTAGTAAGTGCAGTGTTGTTTGAATTCGAGGTGCTGGAAGACGACGGGCCATTTAACACGTTAATTACAATTTCATCAGAGGATAATCTCTTATAGCTTTCTGTTTTTAAATCGAAGTATGAAAATGAAATGCTAGGAATAGGATATTTTCCTTTGTACTGAGGCACCACGGTATAACTATCTGAAATAGTCCCTTGCATACCTCCTAAATTCGTCTTTACACGTTCTGTATGTTCTGGCTCATAAACTTCTAAAGAACTAGGTAATGATACTTTAGGAAGTTTAAAAAGTTTTAAATTTCCTTTACCATTAACACTTACTTTAACCTGAAGTGATTCTGTGGCATCTAATTCTTTTTTTGAGGCTACAACGTCTAAATCGAACACACCTACAGCTCCTGTAAAATCAATAGGTTTTCCTGCTTCTGGCAATGCTTTTACGTTTATTGTTTTGCTGCCTGCAGATATTGTTCTGTTAACACCAGTCATAATACGACTCCCAAAAATATCACGCCTGTTTGTTGGCACTCTTAAAGACACATCTAGTGTTAACGGTTCTATTTTAAGTTTTCCTGTTTTTTGTGGATACAAGACTGTTTTCCTTAGAATTAAAAGTCGGTAATCCTCACCTTTATAAGTAACGTTTTCCACTTTTTGACCTTGAACATCTATATTTTGACTCCAGAAATCGTTATATCTTGGGCTATCTAGTTCGTTATAATTTGTAACACCAATTTTTGGAGATATGTATAGTTTGTAAACCAGGGTGAGTGCCTCGTTTAAATACGGATTGGTTTTAGACACTTCAGCAACCAAATGAATACTCTCAGAAGCAACATAGTTTGGATCGTTAGGGTCTTTTGGGATTTCAACTGCTGCAGTTACTTCAACCTTAACCGGAGTTGTTTTATAAATCTCACCTTTAATCTCTATGGTAGCTTGAGAAATTGTGAATGTCCCTCTTTTTTTTGGCGCCAAAAAGTAGGTATACGTTTTCTTGTAGGTTCTTACACCATTTATCCAAGAATTACTAACCGATTGATTTGGGCCACCCACAACGGTAAAATTTTTAAAATCTGGAGATGTAAAATTATCGCCATCCTCGTTCATTTCAAAAACTACCCTTAAACGTTCATTAACTCCGAGTTTATTCTTACTCACTTTGGCTTCGAACTTTACTTGAGCCAAAGCAAAACCGGAAACTAACAACAGTACAATTAACGATATGTGTTTTCTAAACTTCATAACTATGAGTTACGATTTACAGAGTTACGATTTACGAGACTTTATAATCTACAATCGTAATTCATTATTCGTAATTCGTTTTACCAATCTTTATCAGTTTTTACTTTAATACCTTTTTGCTTTTCGGCATTCATTTTTTCTTGAACCTTTTGTTCTTGGTTATTCATAGCCTCTAACAAATTCTTGATTTGTTGAGGAGACATTTTTCCCTGTTGTGGTTTTGGAGGGCTTTTTTCTTTACCATCTTTTTGGTCTTCTGGCTTACCCTTATCGTCTTTCTCGTCATTAGGCTTGCCATCTTTATCTTCATCTTTATCACCTTCCTTGTCTTTCTCTTCGCCTTTGTCTTCGTTTTCCTTATCGTTTTTATTATCGCCTTCCTTATCGTCGTTCTCCTTGTTTTTGTCGTCCTTGTCTTCTTGGTTTTCGTTGTCCTTCTCCTGTTCGTTATTTTTATCGTCTTGGTTCTGATCTTTATTTTCCTGCTCGTCTTTTGCACAGTCTTTTGCAAGAGCTAGGTTATACCGTGTTTCATCATCGGTTGGATCATTTCTTAGTGCACTTTTGAACGCCTCTACGGCTTCGCGACACTTTTTATTCTGCATTAAAATATTACCTATATTGTGGAATGCTTTATGTTTTTCGGCTTTTGTTTTTGCATTGGTAGCCGCTTTTTGATGCCTATATAATGCTTCTTCAAAATTACCTTCTTGGTAATAGGCATTTCCTAAATTATACTGCGCTTCAACAGAATTGTTGTTTTCAGAAAGGGCTTTTCTATAGGCCATTTCACTAGAAATAAAATCGTCTTCTATCAATTTATTTCCTTGATAAACATAATTATTAGCCTTCTTTAAAGCCAATAGTTGTTCTTTATCTTTTTTGTCTTGCGCAAAAGAGACCGATACACATAAGGTTAATAATAGGAGTAATAAACGTTTCATTTTCTTTCTACATTCTAATATATAAAACCCTGTTTTTTTAGTTCGTTAAAGAACTTATAAATTCTCATTAAATAAATTCAGCTTTTTTAACCAGGCTGTTTTACGTTCCAACAAAAATATATCTAACAACAAAAAGAATATCCCAAAGCCCAAAAACCATTGAAACTGATCTTTAAAGTCGGCAAATTGTTTGGCCTCGAATTCGGTTTTATTCATTTTGCTAAGAATATCCTTGATTTCCTCTACTACATCTTTGGTACTCTTACCATTAATGTAAGCGCCATTAGCTTCTTCTGCAATGGCTTTTAGGGTTTCTTCATCTAAGCGGGTAATTACGGTTTCACCTTCCTGATCTTTTTTGTAATTTAAAACAACACCGTTTCGCTTTATTGGAATTGGTCCACCTTTAACATCGCCAACACCAATAGTGAATATTCTAACCCCCTCTTCACTGGCCTGTTCTGCGACTAAAGCAGCTTCTTCACTGTGGTCTTCGCCATCTGAGATTATAATAAGCACCCTATTGGTTTGCTCATCATCATTGAAATACGTCGTTGCTAACTTTATGGCTTCGCTGATTGCAGTGCCTTGAGAAGACAACATGTTTGTATTCATACCCTGTAAAAACATTTTTGCCGATGCATAATCGGTTGTTATGGGTAACTGCGGAAAAGCTCTTCCCGCATAGGCGATTATGCCTATGCGATCACTTGCCAAATTATTGATGATTTGTGTAACAAGCTGTTTAGACTTCTCAATACGGTTTGGCGCAATATCTTCAGCAAGCATACTTTTAGAAACATCTACTGCGAAAACAATATCTACGCCTTCTCGTTTTACGGTTTCTAATTTGGTTCCATTTTTAGGGTTTACCAGTGCAATTACCAAACAAGTAAATGCGAGGCACAATAATATCATTTTAAAAACCGATTTGAACAATGACTTATCAGGGCTTAATCTGTTCATCATTTTTTTGTCGGCAAATTTATTTTGCGCATTTCGCTTCCAGAGTTGAAGTAATAGAAATAGAATTACAATAACCGGTACGATTAGCAATCCCCAAAACCATATTTTTTCTTCTAATAAATCAAACATAATGCTCTATACAAAACTTCTAAAAACCGTAGATTTTAGTACTAATTCCAGTAATAAAAGTATTCCAGCTAAAAGCACGAGTGCTCTGTACTTTTCTTCGTAATTGTAAAATTTGAATTCCTCTACTTCTGTTTTTTCTAATTTGTTTATCTCTTCGTAAATCTCGGCTAATTTCTTGTTGTTGGTTGCTCTAAAATACTTACCACCTGTGGCCTTCGCTATTTCCTTTAACAGCTCTTCATCAATTTCAACTTGAATACGTCCGTATTGAAAGTTACCATTAGGTAATATACCTACTGGCGATAGTGCCATACCATTGGTTCCAAGACCTATAGTATAGGTTTTAATACCATATTCTACAGCAAGTTCACTGGCTGTTAGTGGATCAATAAAACCTGCATTGTTTACACCATCGGTTAACAGGATAATTACCTTGCTTTTTGCCTTGCTGTCTTTAAGCCGGTTTACAGAAGTCGCTAAACCCATTCCTATGGCTGTGCCTCCTTCTATAATGTTGTTATACCTAATACTTTTTAATGATCTTAGAACAATAGATTTATCGCTTGTTATTGGTGTTTTTGTATAACTCTCGCCTGCATATTCCACCAAACCAATTCTATCGTTAGGCCTCCCTTTAATAAATTCTGCTGCCACTTTTTTTAGGGCTTCTAATCTATTTGGTGATAGGTCTTTGGCCAACATACTTGCCGAAACATCTATCGCCATAACAATATCTATACCCCTTGTAGTCTTGGTTTTAGACGATACATCTACCGTTTGTGGCCTTGCCAAAGCGGTGATTAAGAGGGCCAATGCCAATAATCTCAACACAAATAAGAAGTGCCTTAATTTAGGCAACCATGAATTGGTGACTTTAAACCCTTTTAAACTCGATATTTTGAGTTCGGCTGTTTGTTTTCTATGCTTAAATACATACCATACTATGGCAAGTGGGATTACCAACAGCGCCCAAAACCATTGTTTATTTAAAAACTCAATTCCCTCCAACATTAGCTTCTTCTTTTTTAAGTTCAATTGAATTTAAAATGCGGTCTATCATTTGATCGGCATAAACATCATTATCTGGATAAGTAATGATTACCTGCTGCATAACATTTTCTGCAGCAAATTGCAATAACACGTATTTACCTTTTATTTCATTTTGGGTAAGTGGATTTTTAACCTTGAGTGTGCCATAGGTCTTCAACCCCTCAGCTCCATTGGGTGTTTCAAACTTATCCCTTAGCACTACGACATCTTTTGCACCTTGAGCTTCCATTTGTTTTATACTGCCTTCGGAAGCTTGATCTAAGTTTATTTTATTCTCTCCCATGTCTGGAAACCTCGTGGTGTTTACCATAACACTGAACGCGTCCAGCAATGTACCATACATAAACGTCGTCATTTTCACTTTGCCTTTTAGCTGGTCTGGTACTGGAAGCTCAAAACGTTTTAAAACCTTTGGTGTTGCTATGTGCAGTGGTGGAAATCCGTAAGAACTATACACCCATTCATCTTCTAGTAATTCTTTACTATCGTGACCAATAATGGTGTCCTTAACATAGTCGAAACCATATTTAATAGAGAATCCAGCCACGGTTACCATTAATAGAAAAACACTAACAGCAATTGTAATAATTACTTTTTTACGCTTCTTTTTACGTTCTAGTTCATTCCTATAGGCTTCGTCCAGAAGCTTTTCCTCTTCAGAAGGTTCGGGCAGTACTTCTTTAACATGATCAATTTCAGAGCCTATTGTTTTTCTATCTAACTCTGCTAAAGCAATATCAGGAGCAGATTTTGCGAACTTCACCAAATCAGCTCGCTTTAAAATACTTTCAATGTTTTTAATAGTGTCTTTACTAAGGTCGATTTGATTGCCGTCTTTTAACAGTCTAAGTTTAGAAATGAGTTCATCGGTTGTACTTTCCAAAGAGTGATCATAAACCTTTTCATCAAGGTACTTCCTAATGATTAAGGTTAATTCTGA
This sequence comes from Seonamhaeicola sp. ML3, assembly GCF_023273855.1. Lineage (NCBI taxonomy): Bacteria > Pseudomonadati > Bacteroidota > Flavobacteriia > Flavobacteriales > Flavobacteriaceae > Seonamhaeicola > Seonamhaeicola sp. ML3. Next base: position 1,161,039 of record NZ_CP096884.1, read on the forward strand.
GTAATACGCTTTTATCTCTTCGTATTCCAAATAATGACTTTCATCTAATTTCTGTAAAGCCAATTTAGCTCTATCATAGGGTGGCAAAAGCGCAATTTGTTCATCTTCGGAAAGTGGTTTTTTACGCCAAATAAACCACCATAACACAGCCGCTATAACGGTTAAGATAATTAGAGTAATTAACACATATTTCCACCAGTTTCCTCCTTGTTTCTTTACCTCAATTATTGGTTTAATATCGAACAACCCTTGTTTTGTGGTATCAACTAGAATATTATTCACCTCAACCTTTAAGGAATCTGTTAGGAACACTTTATCTCCTACAACAATTTTTTGCCTCGGAATAGTGTAAGCTCCAGAATCGAATTGTGTTAAACCATATTTTTTAATCAGGTTGTATTTATCCTTCTTTTTTAGGGTATCAATATCATACGATTCAATCATTTCCAGAGGCGCAAATGTTTGTCCCTTTGGAAACACCACTAGATTGGTTGTATCTGTTTCAACTTGGATTTTGTATGTTATCTGCTCACCAATTTTAATGGAAGTTGAATCTATTGATGAAGTGACTTGAGCTGATAAGGCATTAGAAAAAAGGCATAAGGTTATTGTTAGGCTTGCCAACAAACACTTATTCTTAAACATAATTCTATGAAACTTATCCCTTGTCACTTTTAACTTTTAGCTTTTAACTTAAATTATCCTCTTCGTTTAAAATAGCCCAACAGCTTTTTTACATAGCTTTCGTCTACTCTACAATCTATAGTTCCAGCGCCAGACCTTTTAAAACTTTCCTTATAGTAATTCACTTTTTCACTGTAAAACTTACCATAGTTGAGCCTCACTTTTTTAGATGATGTATTTACCAACATCAACTCACCAGTTTCTTCATCTAACATTTGCACCATTCCTAAATTGGGTATGTCTTCCTCTCGTTTATCGTAAACTCTAATACCCGTAACATCATGCTTTCCTGAAACTATTTTCATGGTATGCTCATAGTCGTCTGCGATGAAATCTGACATCACGAAAACAATAGCTTTCTTTTTCATCACGTTCGATAAGAACTTCAAAGCCTCTGCGATATTAGTTTGTTTACTTTCTGGTTCGAACTCTATAAGTTCACGAATAATTCTAAGTACGTGAGAGCGCCCTTTTTTTGGCGGAATGTAAAGTTCTATTTGATCTGAAAATAAAATGAGTCCAATCTTATCATTGTTCTGGGTGGCTGAAAATGCCAATGTTGCAGCAATTTCGGTAATGACTTCATTTTTAAATTGCTGTTCTGTACCAAAAAGCTCCGAGCCCGAAACATCAACCATAAGCATCATGGTTAATTCGCGTTCTTCTTCAAATACTTTTACATAGGGCTCATTGGTACGCGCCGTAACATTCCAATCTATATTTCTTACATCATCGCCAAACTGATACTGGCGTACCTCACTAAAAGTCATACCGCGCCCCTTGAAGGTAGAATGATATTCACCTCCAAAGATATGATTGGACAACCTACGTGTCTTGATCTCAATTTTCCGTACTTTTTTTAGTAATTCCTTAGTATCCATTTATTCAGTTCGCAGTATTCAGTCTTCAGTAAACAGTCAGCAGTAATTACAAATCAAGAATTCAGTAAGTTACTGCCTACTGAATACTGATTTACTGTTGACTATTCTATGGTACTTCTATTTCGTTTACTATTTTGTTGATGATATCTACTGAAGTGACATTTTCGGCTTCAGCTTCATAGGTAATACCAATTCTATGACGTAATACATCATAAACCACTGCTCTAACATCTTCTGGAATAACGTATCCGCGACGCTTGATAAAGGCGTAGCACTTAGCTGCAGTTGCCAAATTGATACTTCCACGGGGAGATGCTCCAAATGAGATTAATGGTTTTAAATCGGCTAGTTTATATTTTTCGGGATATCTAGTGGCAAAAATGATATCCAAAATGTATTTTTCAATTTTCTCATCCATATAAACCTCTCTAACTGCTTGTTGAGCGGTTAAAATCTGTTGGATTGAAACGACTGGATTAACCTTTTCAAATGCCCCTTTTAAGTTAGCTCTAATAATAAGCTGCTCTTCATCAATTTTAGGATAATCAATAACTGTTTTCAACATGAAACGGTCTACCTGAGCTTCTGGTAACGGATAGGTTCCTTCTTGTTCAACAGGGTTTTGCGTAGCCATAACCAAAAAGGGTTTATCTAAAATAAACGTTTCGTCACCAATAGTTACTTGTTTCTCCTGCATAGCCTCTAACAAAGCAGATTGTACTTTCGCAGGTGCTCTGTTAATCTCATCTGCTAACACAAAGTTTGCAAAAATTGGACCCTTCTTAATAGAGAAGTCGTTCTCTTTTATGTTGTAGATTAATGTACCAACCACATCGGCCGGTAATAAATCTGGTGTAAACTGTATTCTACTAAAACTACCATCTACAGCTTGAGACAAGGTATTTATGGCTAATGTTTTTGCAAGCCCAGGAACACCTTCTAGTAATATGTGTCCTTGTCCTAGTAAGCCAATAAGTAAACGTTCTACCATACCTTTTTGGCCAACGATTACTTTATTCATTTCCAGCATCAGTAAATCAACAAAAGCACTTTCCTTTTCAATCTTCTCGTTAATGGTCTTAATATCAATTGTACCTGTTTCTTCCATCATTTTTTATTTTTTAAAAGCCCGAATATAGTGAGCTTCATTGAAGGTTGCAAATTGTTAAAATTTTTATTGATATGGTGTTAAAGGAAGGTTAAAAATAAAAGCTGTAATTCCAATAAATTCAGCAGCTAACAAATGTTAATAGATCATTTAAAAACTATAAAAACTGAGTATAAAATGTAGCCTTGTTTTAAGTATTTTTATACTAAATCAAAGAACGATAAATGAAGAAAACAGCTTTAATAACAGGAGCAACTAGTGGTATTGGTTATGCTACAGCTTTCGAATTTGCAAAACATGGTATAAACTTGATTCTTTGTGGCCGACGATTGGAAAGATTACAAACCATACAGAAAGATTTAAGCAAGCTCACCGATATACACATACTTAACTTTGACGTAAGAGATAAAGAAGCTGCTTTTAGTGCTATTGAATCTCTACCAGAACATTTCAAAACTATTGATATATTGATTAACAATGCCGGTAATGCTCATGGCCTAGACCCCATTAACAAAGGCAGTATTGACGATTGGGATGCCATGATGGATATTAATGTTAAGGGCTTATTGTATGTAAGCAAAGCTGTAATTCCGGGAATGACAGAACGCCAATCTGGCCATATCATAAACATTGGGTCTTCTGCAGGAAAAGAAGTTTATCCTAAAGGTAATGTGTACTGTGGAAGTAAGCATGCTGTGTTGGCTATTACGGAAGGTATGCGTATTGATTTAAATCCCTATGGAATCAAAGTAGGTGCCGTAAACCCCGGGTTGGTAGAAACCGAGTTTTCTCAAGTACGATTTAAAGGCGATAAAATTGCCGATACTGTATATAAGGGTTTTAAAGCATTACAAGCAGAAGATGTGGCCGAAGTGATTTATTTTGCTGTATCCAGACCGCCTCATGTTAATATTGCCGATGTGCTCATGTTCTGTACCGCTCAAGCTAATAGTACTATTGTGAAAAAGGAAATCGAATTACTATAACAATGATTCCTGCTTTCGCAGGAAGTAGTCTATGATTAACAAACGCCTTCTTATTAAACACCTTTTAGCTCATAACGATGAGAACAGTTTTTATGATAAAAAACGTAAGGTCGATATAAGTCATAAAGAAGGCAAAGGCAAATTTTTGAAACACATTTGCGCACTTTCAAACAGTAACCCTAAGAACAATTCATATATCGTTATTGGGGTTCAAGATGAAGACAACAACATTATTGGTGTAGATTTTTTTGATGATAGTAAAATTCAAAATCTAATTAATGCTTATCTCACCAATCCGCCTATTGTGCAATACGAAAACATCCCTTTTCCGCATTTGCCTGAAGATAAAGTTGTTGGATTAGTAACCATTAGACCAACCGGAAAAATTACATCATTAAGAAAAAACATTTGGAAATATTATGGTGGCTCCGTCTTTTTTAGAGACGGCAGTATGAGTATGCCCAAAGTCTTTGATATTGAAATAAAAGACGTGAATTCTAAAATTGTTGCCGCCATTGAAAAAAATGCACAAAACAACATTGAGCATACCCTAAATGGCGTTTTTGATTTTATGAATAATCGTAAAGACTTTAACGCTCAATACAAAGTTTTTAAGGAATATTTTGTGCTTTGTTGGTCTGGACAAAAAAAGCAGGTTAAAGATGAAGTCTTCTATTCTCGCGTTGACATTGAATTAATAAACGAACAAGTACGTTTGTTCTTCTCTGCACTAGATGAAGTTTCTATTTTTTTTGATAACAATAGTTTTAAAATTATTGAATATGTAAATCTTGGTCTTCAAAATACCGATAAGTATTATAAACTAGAGGAAACCATAATAAGGTTTGAAGACAATGCCAATTATAATATTGATACCAAACTCTTGTTTGAGCCACCTCAATTCAACAAAAAGGTATTACACCACATCTACAACACCAATAATATCCTTTTGGAAAAATTAAAAAAGGGGCTAACGCTTACAAAAAATGAGGAGGTTGATTTACAAAACCTACCGCACACCTACTTAATCTGTTATCTTAACTTGTTTCATGAAGCCATTGATAAACTCAAAGAAGCAAAGCCACATTTGAAACAGCACAGTACCGAGGTATATCAATATTATAAGGAGACCATGCGCATTTTAAGAAAAGTAAAATATAGTTAACTCTTAACCTTAAATTAACATATGTTAATTTATTTTTCTTACATTTGTATTGCTATTAATCTTTTTAAGATACAACCTTGTTTCTCCCATATAAATTGGCATTGAAGCAAGGTTTTTCTTTTTTATTTGCATTACCTGAAGGGATAATTATCCTCAATCAATAAACTATGGAAAAATGCATGCCTCTTATATTCAATATAATAGAGCGAACTTTTCTAAATAAAATTTAACTGCTTGAATGATTTATTTAAAATCTTTTCGTCATCTGCTTCCAACCATTTGCTTAAAACAGTTGCGTAAATAGTCCTAAAATCTATTTCGAATTTTAAGTCGCCATTATCATCCAGATTATCCAAATTTGCCAATTTGTTATAAATACCAGGCTTCTTTAATTGGTTACCAATAACAAAAAGATTATTTGCAGTACCATGATCGGTTCCTGAGCTTGCATTTTGTTTTACACGACGCCCAAACTCAGAAAAAGTTAATATCAAAGTATCATTAAAAGTGCCTCCAGCTTTTAAATCTTCAACAAATGTTTCTACACTTTGAGCATATTGGTTCAATAGTCGTTTCTGGGTTGGCATTTGGTTAACATGAGTATCAAAACCATTTAATGAAGCATAATATACCTTGGTATCGAGATGAGAATTAATAAAACGTGCTGCCGTTTTTAACTGTTTGCCAAATTTATTATTTGGGTATTCCCGTTTTGCAGAAACCGTTTTACTGGTCTCAAAAATATATTTTGAAGAGGAGTGCGACTCAATCATAGACTTATAGAGATAGCCTAAATTATGTTCACTGAGATGTGTGTCTTTGTTGTGCTTATTAAGATTTTCAAAATAAGGATCTCTAGATAAATTGTACAAGGATTTTGGGTCTTGTGTGGCAATAGCATTTTTAGTTTCTCCTTTCATGGCTAACGATAAACTTTCATCGATTTGTATAGCCGAATAGGGAGCTTCTCCATAATGGTCTAGATACCTACCTATCCAACCACTTTGAGAATATTCGTTGGAGTCTACCGCAGTTTGCCATATATCCATTGACCTAAAGTGAGAACGATTGGGGTTAGGGTACCCCACATTATTGATTATGGTCAACAAACCTTGGTCATAAAGCCTATTTAAAGGTGCCAAACTTGGGTGTAAACCAACCTCATCGGTTAACTTTAGAACATTACTTTTTGGGATGCTAAGCGAAGTTCTTTCTTTGTAATAAATATCATTATGAAATGGGATAACGGTATTTAATCCGTCGTTTCCTCCCGATAATTGTATAATTACCAAACGCTTGTAACCTAAACGACTAGCAGCTATATTTTCGAAAGCCTTGACAAAACTTGGAACGAAAAACAAACTACTTGCTAACGACGATTGTTTTAAAAATTTTCTTCTGTCCATGATCAACACATTTGATATTCGGGTAACGACATTAATTGAATACAATACTCTTGTTTAGATATCTTTTCTAAGGAATCTAAATAGTGTTTTGCTGTTAGTGATAAATCACAAGCTAATATATGTTCCTTTAAATCATCAATGGAGACGTTGCTAAACTTATCTGTAAAATAGGCCCAATTGTTTTCTACGTTAAATCGCTTTCCGTAGTTCTTCTTGAAAAATTGCTTCTTCTGTTCTAACCTAGAGTCTTCATTACCTTTTTTTGTATTGGATATGTAGGCACTATTTAAAAGTAAAGATGGAAGTTTAAGTCTCAAGGCCACAGTGTTACTATCTATCCAATTTCGCCCGCCTTTCCATCCGGCAACATTGGGCGGATCCAATAAAACTTGTCCCAGTAATCGTTGCAAGTTTATAAGTTGTCTTTTGTTTATGAATTCTACAGGTACAACCGTTTTAATACCTACCAGAAACTCTATGGGCGATTTAATTTTTGTTCCCATATTTTGGTCGTCATAAAACCAAGCGGAAGTACAAATAAAACGCATTAGTTTGTCGATATCATAATCTTTATAGAACACATCGGTCATTGCACTAACATGACTTTCATTAAGGTTGTCATTAACAAAATACTTGTATAGTTTTTCACAGATATACTCCGCACATCGTCTCTGTTCTAAAATAATATCTATAATATCTTCACCATCAAAATTACCTGTTTTACCAAAAAAGTTCTTTTCCCCATAGTCGTGAATTCTACCCCTAAAAACAAAATCTCCCTGCATGTTATGGCTGTAACCTGTAAAGGCTTTGGCACTCTCTTTTATGTCCTGTTCAGTGTAATTACCAACACCCAAGGTAAAGAGTTCCATGAGCTCTCTGGCAAAATTTTCGTTGGGCTTTTGCTTTTTATTTTGCTTGGTATTTAAATACTTTGTCATGGCCGCTTCCTTAGAAATCGCCACAACAAAATCTTTAAAATTACCCAAAGCATGGCGCCTAAGCGTATTGTGATAATTCTGTGTGTATAGAAAATTGTTGTCTTCACAAACAAAGTGATTGGCCCAAAACAGCGTCATTTTTTCTCTTAACAATTCTTCAGGACTGGCAAGTCTCTCTATCCAAGCGTGGTTTAATTTTAGAGTTAATGACCGGCTTAGTTTTTGAATTTTCTGAATATTGGGCTTCGCCGTTATGTAAGAATCGCCCATTAAGCTTTTTAACTCAGAAGTATCAAGCGTAAGTGGCGTTGTGTTTTTAGACGCATTAAAAAGGGTGTTTACAACTTCCTTCGTTTTTTTACTACTAAGCCTGCTTAACTCGTCTGGTAATATTCCAAATCCCAGACGTCTGTATAAATGCTGAATATGCTTTTTTTCCATTATTACAGGGTTTCTTGTTAGTTAAAAAGCTATAATCCTTTAGACTTTAATGAGTTAAAAAGGTTTAATTGTAAAAAGGTACAAAAAAAACTAATTTAATATATCATGTTTATACTGCTACTCCTTATAGGGTGGTGGTGGAAGAATTGGGTACAAAAACGCTTTAGGTATTTTCTCTACATACTCGCTATGATAAAAACTAAATACATGTCTCCACCAATCTTTTAAACTTTCTTTTTCAGTAAATAAATAAGAGTTATTAACTTCAAAAGGTGTTTTGTTAGTATTAATACTAATTACTGCAACTAAGTAATAGGGTTCTTTTTTATTTACATCGTAAACAAAAAAATTATATGCAAAAAATCCTTCTTCTAAAATAGATTCCTCGATAAAACTTCCAAAAGTAAGCCTATCTCTGTTTTCATTTAAAACGTTCTTGTAAGCCTCTAACTTAGAATACACCCAAGTCCCTACTGGTGGTTTTACATTTTTCAATCCATCGATTTTGCCTTCCCTAAGTTGCCCAGTGTATAATTCTCCTAGAGTCTTTATTTTATTGAAGAAAATATCATCCTTTTGCCCAAAGCTTTGCTTGCTAAATATGAAAAAGCTGATAATCAAAAATAACCTAGAGTACTTCATTACTATAAATCAAACTTTATCCCTTGTGCCAAAGGTAACTCTGTGGTGTAATTAATGGTATTGGTTTGTCTGCGCATATAAATTTTCCAGGCGTCGGAACCTGATTCCCTACCGCCTCCGGTATCCTTTTCGCCTCCAAAAGCACCGCCTATTTCGGCTCCAGAAGTTCCTATATTTACATTAGCTATACCACAATCGCTTCCGGCATGAGATAAGAATTGTTCGGCTTCGCGAAGGTTATTGGTCATGATTGCAGAACTTAGGCCCTGTGCCACGTTATTCTGAATATCTATAGCGTTTTCAACATCTCCAGAATACTTCAACAAGTATAAAATAGGCGCAAAGGTTTCATGCTGTACAATTTTAAAATTAGGCTCAGCTTCGGCAATAGCTGGTTTTACATAACAACTACTTTCATAACCTGCACCTGAAAACACTTTACCCTCAACAATAATATTCCCGCCTTCTTTAACAACTTCTTCTAAAGTTTTATTGTACATATTCACTGCATCGTAATCAATTAAAGGCCCCACATGATTATTCTCATCTAGCGGGTTACCAATTTTTAACTGCTTATATGCATCAACAATAGCTTGTTTTACTTTGTCATAAATAGCTTCGTGTATAATGAGTCTGCGGGTACTTGTACAACGCTGTCCTGCGGTGCCAACAGCTCCAAAAACAGCTCCAATAACCGTCATTTTAATATCGGCACCAGGTGTTACAATAATAGCATTGTTCCCCCCAAGTTCGAGTAACGAGCGTCCTAATCTACCTGCGACTTCTTGTGCTACAATCTTCCCCATTCTAGTAGATCCTGTAGCAGAAACCAATGGAATTCTAGTATCTTTGGTCATGAATTCACCAACCTTATAATCGCCATTTATTAAACACGAAATGCCTTCGGGTAAATCGTTCTCCTGCAAAACTTCAGCAATGATATTTTGGCAAGCCACACCACATAATGGGGTTTTCTCACTGGGTTTCCATACACACACATCACCACACACCCAGGCCAAAGCGGTGTTCCAGCACCAAACCGCAACCGGAAAATTAAACGCAGAAATGATTCCCACAACTCCTAACGGGTGATACTGCTCGTACATGCGGTGACCAGGTCTTTCACTGTGCATTGTAAAACCATGTAGTTGTCTCGATAGACCAACGGCAAAATCGCAGATATCAATCATTTCTTGAACTTCACCTAATCCCTCTTGGTAGCTTTTCCCCATTTCGTAAGACACCAATTTTCCCAGTGCCTTTTTCTTTTTCCTTAGTTTATCTCCAAACTGACGTACAATGTCACCACGTTGGGGCGCAGGCAATAAACGCCATGTCTTAAAGGCCGAAATCGCACTCACCATTACGGTTTCATAATCCGATTTTGTAGTTGTCGTTACAGATGCTATTCGGTTGCCATCAACCGGAGAGGTACTCTCAATGGGGGCTCCATCTCCAAAGTTTTTTATACCTGTAGAGGTTCCTGCATTTAAATCTTTTATGCCTAATTCGTTTAAAGCGTCTTGAATACCGAATTCAACTGCTATCGATTTCATAGTCTATTGATTATTTAGTGATATTTACGAATATACCATTTAAAAGTCATTTTTATCGACATTTCAAAACACCGAAATTAGTACCTTTATGGACCAACTGTTTGTCGCTACCTATGAAAAAATCCATACGCGCTCTTTGTATTCTATTGATAATTACATCCTGTAAAAATGAATTAAAAACAGAGGGCAGACCCTTGGAAAAGCAAACTGAAAAAACCGATTTTGCTATCGTAATTCATGGCGGTGCAGGTTTTATGAGAAGAGATAACATCTCTAAAGAAAAAGAAGAAGCTTACCGAAACAAACTTGAAGAAGCTATTCGTGTTGGTTATGATATTCTAAAAGACGGTGGCTCTAGCGTAGACGCGGTACAAAAAACGATTAATATCCTCGAAGACTCTCCCCTTTTTAATGCTGGCAAAGGAGCTGTCTACACAAACGAAGGCAGCTGTGAACACGATGCCTCTATCATGGATGGCAAGAGCTTAAATGCTGGGGCATCGGCGGGAACCAAAACCGTTAAAAACCCGATTAATTTAGCACGTGCTGTTATGGAAAAATCACCTCACGTCATGCTGGCAAGGGAAGGCGCCGAAAGCTTTGCCAAAACAAAAGGTTTACAAATTGTTAGTCCCGAGTATTTTTTAACCGAAAATAGTGCTAAAGCGCTGGAACGTGCTAAATCTTCTGAGCAGAATAAAACGGCCTCTTATTACGACAACCGCATTCAAAATTCAAAATTTGGCACCGTTGGCTGCGTTGCACTGGATAAAAATGGCAACCTAGCCGCTGGCACCTCTACGGGTGGTATGACCAACAAACGCTGGGGACGCATTGGCGACTCTCCAATTATTGGCGCTGGAACCTATGCCAATAATAAAACATGTGCTGTTTCTTGTACAGGTTGGGGCGAATATTTTATGAGAGGGATGGTCGCTTACGATATTTCTGCTCTTATGGAATATAAACATTTGAGTCTAGAAGATGCGGCAAAAGATGTTATTCAAAATAAATTACCTAAGCTAGGTGACGGTAAAGGTAACGGTGGTATTATTGCTGTTGACCATTCTGGTAATATGGTTATGGAATTTAATACGCCTGGAATGTTTCGCGCTACCATGAATGACAAAGGCGAACTTTATATTGGCGTTTTTGGTGATTTGGCATTCGGACTCTCCTTTTTCAAGAATAGTTGTGTAAAGTAATAGGTTCCCGAACTATTCTTTATAGCGGCTATACCAATGTGTGTAAAATCGCCTTCAATATTTCTACGGTGACCAGGACTGTTAAGCCAAGCATCCATAACGGCTTGGGCAGTACGTTGCCCAAAAGCAACATTCTCTCCTGTTTTTGTGGCATTTTCTTCAGCAAATAATCTGTCGGAACGCTGGTTGAAATCATCGTGACTAATATCATTTTCATCAATCATATACAAGGTATGTTCTACAGCCAAACTATTCGCCAAGACATTGAATGCCAGCTCTTGTTTACCAATACTTTTTCTATGTGCGTTTACTAACTGGAATATTTCTTCTACAAAAGTTAGTGTTTCAGAAGACTCTGTAATCTCATTATCTTTCGAGCACGAGCTACCAAAAAGGATTATAAAGCAAAAACATAAAATGGAGTAGGTTTTTAAGTGAAGTGTTTTCATGGTTTTAAAAATTTGGGAAATTAAATATAGGTTTCTAAACGTTTATTTGGTGTCTATTATTGAACAATTCGTTGACTTTCATGCTAAAACCCCCGTTTATCGATTCCTTTTTTAAAAACTAAACAAAAATCTTAAGACTTATTTAACGTTTCAATAAAAACTATAATACGAAACTTAAACGTAACTTTATTAACAAGAATCATCGTACGTGTTTCCTTTTTTCCATTTTAAACCATTAATCTCATGTATTTTAAAAATCTTTCTTTCTTCATTCTAGCCATTTTTCTAGTTACATCATGTAAAAAGAAAATTGTTGAAACCGATAATATTTTTAAGTACAGAGATTACATAAGCTACACCACTTCTGGAATGACTTCGGTTGCCAAACCAATTCAAATCAATTTGGCGAAAGAAGTTGAAAGTTGGGAAATGAACCAAAACATTAAAGACAACATTGTTTCTATTACGCCTCATGTTGAAGGTACATTAGAAGCCCTAAACAAGCATACCTTAATCTTTACGCCCGATGAACATTTAGAACCTTCAACCGAATACACCGTAGTTGTTAAATTATCTGAAATCTATAACGATGTGCCTTCCGATTTTAAAGACTACACGTTTCAATTTAAAACCATTACACCAAACTTTAATATTGTGACCAACAACTTGCAATCGTATAGCAAAAACTGGCAATATCTAGAAGGCGTAATTAAATCTGCAGATCTCATTTCCTTAGAAAATGCCAAACAACTGGTTACTGCCGAGCAGAGTGGCAATAGTTTAAATATTGTATTTAATGAAGGGGATACAAACAGCAATATTTTTGAATTTAAAATTGACAGTATCCACAGATTAATTGAAGACAGTAAGATTGAAGTATCCTGGAACGGAAAACCTATAAAATCAGATAACAAAGGCAAAAACACGATTACTATCCCTGGAATTAACAACTTTACCATCACGAAAACCGAAGTGATTCAAGCGCCTGAACAGTATCTTTCTATCAACTTTTCAGACCCCTTGAAAAAACAACAAAATTTCGATGGGTTGGTATCACTTCAAAAAGCCAATAAACCAAAATACATTATTGACGGGAATATTTTAAAAGTGTATCCCAACGGTAAATTAGTCGGCAATATTAGGGTAGATGTGTTTCAAGGCATCAAAAACACAGACGGTTTTAAACTTAAGAAACCATATTCTGAAACCATTGCCTTCGAATCCCTAAAACCGCAAGTGCGTCTTACAAACAACGGTGTTATTCTTCCAAATTCCCAAGAATTAAAATTCAATTTTGAGGCAGTGAATTTGAGCGCAGTAGACGTTAGAATCATCAAAATTTTTGAAGACAATATACTTCAGTTTTTACAAGACAACAATTTAAATAGTAATGATCAATATGATATCAAAAAAGTAGGCCGACGAATAGCCAAACAAACCATTCAGTTACAAACAGCTACCGAAAACACCGGAAAATGGAAAGCCTACAGCATCGATTTATCTAAGTTTTTTAATGCCGATACGGGGTCTATCTATCGTGTAGAAGTGAGCTATGACAAAAGCTATTCTTTATATGATTGCGAAGCAAATTCAGATAGTTCTGTCTCTGAAGAAGACGATTATTACGAGGAAGATTTTTATGAAGGCGACTATGATACCTTATCTGAAGAAGACCAAGAATTACGCGAAGAGGAATATTGGGACAACTTACAATATCAATACAAGGACTATGTTTACAATTGGCACCAAGAAAAGAACCCATGTCATGATGCCTATTACAATCGTCGTAAAATAGTTTCTCAAAATCTAATTGCCTCAAATTTGGGGGTAATTGCTAAACGTGGCACGAACAATTCTTACTTCTTCGCGGTGACAAATATTTTAAGTACAGAGCCTGAAGCTAACGCAAAAATTGCATTGTATAATTTCCAAAAACAAGAAATGGAAAGCACGGTTACCGATAAAGATGGATTGGCCATTATCGATGCTGAAAAGCACGCCAATTTTGCCATAGTTTCAAAAGGAAATAATACTACTTATATACGACTTTATGATGGCAATGCCTTATCCTTAAGCAAGTTTGATGTGTCTGGAAGCAGACTGCAACGTGGACTTAAGGGTTACATTTATGGCGAGCGTGGTGTTTGGAGACCCGGCGATTCCTTGCATTTAACTTTTATGCTAAATGACAAAGCCAATAAACTGCCTAAGGGTCACCCTGTGAAAATGGAAATCACAGACCCCAACGGTAAATTGGTTTACAAAAATGTTACCAGCGAGCATGTCAATAATTTCTATAAATATACCGTCCCTACCTCTACAGAAGATAAAACCGGAAACTATAATGCTAGGGTATCCGTTGGAGGTGCATCTTTTAGCAAAACCTTAAAAATTGAAACGGTTAAACCAAATCGTTTAAAAATTAAAATTGATTTTGATGACGAGGTATTAACAGCTAAAAAAGCTCTTACCGGAGATTTAGATGTAAAGTGGTTACACGGTGCTCCAGGCAAAAATTTAAAAGCTGAAGTAAAAGCGAAATTCAGCACCTCATATTCGGGATTTGAAAACTACAAAGACTATGTGTTTACAGACCCTTCAAGAAAATTTACCACCGAAGAATTCAATGTTTTTGAAGGCAAGGTCAATGAAGCTGGAATAGCCAAAATAAACAGTAAAATCAATGTAAAAAAGAACGCTCCGGGGATGTTAAACGTTCAATTCTTGGTTCGTGCATTTGAAAATGGTGGCGATTTCTCAATAGATGCTTTTACAAAAAAATATGCGCCTTATAAATCGTTTGTTGGTTTGCGTTCACCTAAAGGAAATGCTTATGGGTCTTATTATACAGACGAAAACCAAACCTTTGATGTTGCTGTTGTAGATGCCAACGGAAAACCTGTAAAACGCAACGGACTTCAAGTAAAAGTATACAAAGTACAATGGCGCTGGTGGTGGAATTCATCTTATGATAATTTGTCTAGTTATGTGTCAAGTAGGTATCATCGTCCTTATTCTACCTCAAAAATAAATACGGATGTTAACGGAAAAGCAAGTTTTAAAATAAAAGTGCCAGACCATGATAGGGGCCGTTATTTAATAAGAGTTTACGACCCCGAAAGCGGGCATGCTACAGGTAGAACGGCATACTTCTATAAAAACTGGTGGTCAAACTCAGGCTCTGGAGATAAGGAAGCTGCAAAAATGCTCATTTTCTCAAGTGATAAAGAAACCTATAATGTGGGTGAAACAGCTAAAGTGACTTTCCAATCTGGGAATAAAGGTCGTGCTTTAGTAAGTATTGAAAACGGCACCGAGGTTTTAGAGCATAAATGGGTAAAAACCCAAAAAGGAGAGACTTCTGTCGATATTCCTGTAACCTCTGAAATGGCTCCAAATGTGTTCATCAATATTTCATTATTACAACCACATGCCATTACTGCCAATGATTTACCTATAAGATTATACGGTGTCATTCCGATGATGGTGGAAGACCCTAATACCAGATTGGAACCCCAAATAAATATGCCAGATGTATTACGTCCAGAGCAGGAATTTAAAGTAACTGTTTCAGAAACAAACAAAAAACCAATGACATATACTATTGCCATGGTGGAAGAAGGTTTATTAGACTTAACCCGCTTTAAAACGCCTAACGCATGGAACAGCTTTTATGCCCGTGAAGCTTTGGGTGTAAAAACATGGGACATTTTTGATGATGTTGTAGGTGCCTATTCAGGAAGCATAGACCAAGTATTCGCAATTGGTGGAGACGGTAGTGCCGCTGATGGCAAAAAGAAAAAAGCCAATAGATTTAAACCGGTCGTGAAATACTTTGGGCCATTCAGTTTAAAATCTGGTCAAAAGAAATCACATACCATTAAAATGCCTAATTACATAGGTTCGGTGAGAACCATGGTGGTTGCAGGAGACTATACAAAGGAAGCTTACGGAAGCACTGATAAAGCGGTTCAGGTTAAAAAGCCATTAATGGTATTGGCAACCCTTCCGCGGAAGTTAAGCCCTGGTGAAAAGGTAACCTTACCGGTAACCGTTTTCGCTATGGAACCTAAAGTAAAAAATGTAAATATCAGTCTAAAGTTAAGCAATGGTATTAAGGTTGAAGGCAATCCAACACAATCATTGTCCTTCCCAAAACCAGATGAAAAAATGGCTTATTTCACATTAGATGTTAGCAAAGCAAAAGGCATCAATACTGTAGAGGTCATTGCCAGTGGTAATGGTGAAAAATCGACTTATAAAGTGGAGCTGGACGTAGTAAATCCTAATCCATTCACTTCAAAGTCTATCGATAAAACCTTAGCTGCAAACACTACTGAAAATATAACTTTTGAAACCTTTGGAGTTGTAGGAACTAATTCGGCTACAGTGGAGTTTTCAACCTTACCTCCAATGGATTTCTCGAGAAGACTTCAGTATTTGATTCGTTATCCCCATGGGTGCGTAGAGCAAACTACATCTAGCCTGTTTCCGCAGTTATTTTTAGGTGATATTTTCGATTTAACTGCCGATAAAAAACAGGCCATACAAGACAACATCAAAAACGGCATAAAACGTCTTGGTCACTTCCAAAGACCTCATGGTGGTTTAAGTTATTGGCTAGGTGAAAATAGTGCCAATGACTGGGGAACGAGTTACGCAGGGCATTTCATGATAGAAGCCGAAAAGAAAGGATATGTTTTACCACTTACTTTTAAAAGCAATTGGATTAAATACCAAAAACAAACCGCACGCGATTGGAGACCAAGTTACAGACGTTATAATTCAGACCTGGCTCAAGCGTATAGATTATACACTTTGGCTCTTGCCGGAAGTCCTGATTTGGCATCCATGAACAGATTACGTGAGTTTTCAGAATTATCAAATGAAGCTAAATGGCGATTGGCTGCGGCATACGCCTTAGCAGGTCAAAAAGAAGCTAGTGAAAGCATTTCTAAATCTGCTAATATCAATTTTGTTCCAAACAAATATGATTATTACTCCTACGGTTCGGTAGATAGAAATAGAGCGATGGCTTTAGAAACCATGGTGCTGACCAAAAATGAAAAAACTAGGGAACTGGCCGAATATATTGCTAAAGATTTGTCAACAGACCGATGGATGAGCACACAAACCACGGCCTACAGCTTATTGGCTATGGCAAAAATGGTGGATGCTAATGGTGGAAAAGCCATGAAACTAAACTACACCCTCAATGGAAAAACCAATACCATTGACACCAAAAACGCCATTGCTCAACGCGAATTAAACGTGGTTGATGGCAGCAATAGTTTATCGTTCAAAAATACCAATAGCAATGTGGTTTACCTTCGGGTTTTAAACTCTGGAAAACTTCCGTTAGGACAAGAAATTGCAGAACAACGCGGATTGAGCATTAGCTATTCTTATAAAGATTTACAAGGTAACCGGGTAAATGTTGCCGAACTGCAACAAGGGCAAGATTTTATTGTAACCGTTAAGGTAAGTAACCTTAAAAGCTCTGAAGTAAAAGATGTTGCTCTAACCCAAATATTCCCTTCGGGTTGGGAAATAGTAAATACCCGATTTACCGATTTTGGAAATACAACCTCTAGTCAAGCGCGCTACACAGACATAAGAGATGACCGTGTGAATTTCTATTTTGACTTAAGCAGAAACGGAAATTCCAATAGCACCAAAACATTTTCGGTGATGTTGAATGCTTCCTATTTAGGACGCTATTACTTACCGGGAATCCAAGCGGAAGCTATGTATGATAATAACTTTTTAGTGAGAACTAAAGGAAAATGGATTAATGTAATTAAATAACGTTACTTAAAACCTGAACTGTCATTCTGAACTGTCACACTGAGCGGAGTCGAAGTGTTGTTTCAGAATCTCACCCTCTTATAAATTGCTTTGAGAACCTGAAATAAATTCAGGTTGACAAAACATAGGTTTATAGTAACATCAAAAAACTTAAAAAAATGACAAAATATATTTATATAGTGGTGGTATTGATGGTATTCAATATGGCCCAAGCTCAAGAAATTAGATACGTAAACGCCGATAACGGATTGTTTTTAAGAGACAAACCTAGTCAAGATTCCAAACGCATAAGTAAGTTAGTTTATGGTACAGAACTGGAAGTAACACATCGTACCAATTTAAAATTGGATGTTAGAGACCGTGAAGAAATCATCTCTGGTGAATGGGTAAAAGTGACCTGCAATGAAGACATTTACAATCACAGAACGGGCTATGTATTTAATGGTTTTTTAACCGAAGAAAAACTTGAAAAACATTTTAGGGTAGGGTTTGAAGAATTTACTTTGGAGTTTGAGAATTTAAGTGCCGAAATGATCGATAATCCTCAGTTTTCTGTTCATGCTTCAAATGCTGTCGATGCTATTATTGAATTGGGTGAAACCATTGAAGACAAGACCTTACTAATCAGGCATCATTCAAAATATAAAAAGATAGAAGTCTATCAAAGACATGAAAACAGTATCTCCATTTTGAATGAAGGTCCGCATTGCGACCTCAACGATTGGAAACACTATTACTCGGCTTGGCAACCATTAAAAATCGCAGGTAAAAGCAATGTTTTTACAACTGTTTCCTACAGCCCTAAAGCTTGGAGCAAATTTGTAAAGGTAGACTTAGCGGAGTTCAAAAATGCCGTAAAAGAGCATTGTGGTGAAGAATGGTACAACCTCGTAAAAGACTCTAAAGACATTAAGAAAGGTGCCTCTACTGTTTCCATCAGTAAAATCTATTTCAAGGTCATTTTCACTACCATGAATGATGAAAAAATAGAGAAAACAGTTGCTTTTGATGTCCCCATGGGATGCTAAAAATTCCTGTGAAAACAGGAATCCATTAATGGGGTGGATTCATTAATAATATCTTAAACAGACCTGTCAGGTTTTAGAAACCTTACAGGTCTAAATCTTGGCACTAAAAAAGTTAATATTCTGTATACCTTCTGGTTACAGCATTATAGCCATATTTAGCCTTAGTATAAACCGTTTCGTTTACCACAACATACCCTTCGGGGTGTCCTTGCTTTAGAATTTCCTCACTGGTTTGTACAAACTTGCCCAAGGCGCCATCAATCCAAACTTTATCGAAACAAACTTTAGTACCCTGCTTTACAATAATGACACGTTTGTAGGTTTTAGCAAGTTCTGTTCTATCTATAGAAATAGAAACTAACTTTATAATTGGATTTTGCATAGCTATCTCTATACCTTGTAATCCCTTTTTTTCTAAGTTGGTTATACCTCTAACCGCTGGCCTTTTTACTACAATAGGTTTGTCTTTCGAAATACTAATTTCATAAAAGTCTGAATACGAATAACACAAAGCATTTGTTAAATTTAGCTGGTTTTCGGCGACTTTAGTTCTGTAAAAAACTCGAGTACTTGTTGGTACTATTTTGTAGGTCTCATTTTGAGCTCCAGGAATATCATCCCAATTAATACCATCTTCACTCTTTTGCCACTGGTAAAAATGATTTGAAAAAACAGCATAGTCTGGCTTAACCTTTAAAGTGGTTGAAAATGGCAAATAACCTCTATTCACAGAGATATGGCTTTCATTATTTTTATCTTCAATAACTACAGTATCACCACACGGTTTAAAGGCAATATCATCTAATGCTAAATCGTTTCCGCAGCCACCTTTTCCATTATTTCTGATTTTTAAAATAACCGATGTTTCTTCCGGCCTAGTTTGAAAGACCAGTGCAAATTGCCTCCAAGTGGGCTTATTACCTCCGTATATTGATCCTGTACTTCCGCTAGCTAGCAATCTTTTATTCGATTTGTTCCATATTTCAAAGGTAACATCAATGGGGATACCTCGACCACAGGCTTTTGTATACTCTCTGGTTAAATTAACCATCCATGACGAAAATTCATAAGATGTATTTTCGCAAAGTCCAGAAACAGGTACCCTAAAAAACTCACCGGGTTTGTAACCCGCATTGACTATAAGCATTCTTCCATTTACATCACCGGGAGTATGGTCTTTAAGTTTATACCAATTAAAATGCTTGTGTGTATTTGAAACCACGTAACAGCCATCTTTTGGTCTGTTCTTTGTAAACTTGTATGTGGTAGTTCCAAAGGGTAATTTTACATTACCTACGCCGCTGCCAAAATCTTCTTCAAAAATAGGATCGCCCGTATTCCCTTTACAAAAACCTAATTGAGCTTCTGCACTTAAAAGACCTAAAAAAAACAGCAAAGCTGTGATTGTTTTTGTAGTTTTTGATAAAACTAATTGCATGAATTTTATATTGATTGATGAAAGTTTATTTGTATGTAATTTTTATCAACATTTTGTTACACGTTTTGTACCGTTAATTTTGAAAAAGCCCATATATTAAACTCATAAACTTATCTTAAAATACATCCAAACACCTATTTTAGTGAGTACATACCTTAGATGAACGATATAATTGGCTACATAAAAAAAAGAAAACTTAGGTTCTCAATATTAACCATACTATTATTAGGCTATTGCTTTTGTTTACCAAAACAGCTGTTTAACGACCCTACCTCGACCGTAATTACAAGTTCAAACAATGAACTTATAGGAGCTAAAATTGCTCCAGATGGACAATGGCGATTTCCGCATAACGATAGCATTCCAAAAAAGTTCAAAACCTGTATCATTCAGTTTGAAGACGAATACTTTTATAAGCACCCTGGTTTTAACCCTATTTCTATTTTTAAAGCCATAAAGAAAAACATGTCTTCGGGTACCGTAAAACGTGGTGGAAGTACCATTACACAACAAGTCATTCGCTTATCCAGAAAAGGAAAACCCAGAACGTATTTCGAAAAACTTAAAGAACTTATTTTGGCTACACGATTAGAACTTCGCGATTCTAAAGACGATATTCTGGCTTATTATTCAAGTAATGCACCTTTTGGCGGAAATGTAGTTGGGCTAGACGCTGCCTCCTGGCGTTACTTTAATAGAAGTGCAAACAATTTATCATGGGCAGAAAGTGCGACTCTAGCAGTTTTACCCAATGCACCAAGCTTGATTTACCCCGGAAAAAATGAAATTCATTTAAGAAACAAACGTAACAGACTGCTTAAAAAACTTCTTAAAAACACGATAATTGATTCCTTGACGTACAATTTGTCTATTGCCGAAAACCTTCCAAAAAAACCTTATCCACTTCCTCAAATAGCACCGCATTTATTACAAAAACTGTCCAAATCGCATCGAGGGCAATCCCTAACAACCACCATTGATGCCACTTTGCAAAGACAAGTTAACAACATTGTAAAACAACATCATTCAATTTCAAGTCAGAACGAAATACACAATGCTGCAGTCCTCGTTTTAGATGTAAAAACAAGGCAGGTCTTAACTTACGTAGGCAATACACCAACTAGCAACAAACACCAAAAAGATGTAGATATCATTGATAAACCAAGAAGTACCGGTAGTATATTAAAACCTTTTTTATACGCCGCCATGTTAGATACCGGAGATAAGCTACCCAACACTTTGGTAGCCGATGTGCCAACACAATTTGGCAGCTACAATCCAGAGAATTTCAATAAAACTTATGATGGCGCCGTGCCTGCCAGTAAAGCCTTATCGCGTTCTTTAAATGTACCATCGGTTAGGATGTTGCAAGACTTTGGGTTAGATAGATTTCATCATTATCTCAAGGCCTTGAGATTAAAAGACCTCAAATACAATGCTAATCATTACGGCTTATCCTTGATTTTAGGCGGTGCCGAAAGCAACCTATGGGACTTGTGTAAAAGTTATGCAGCGATGGCATCTACCGTAAATCATTTCTCTGAAACATCTAGTGCATATTACTCCAAAGAATTTTGCGAACCTACTTTATTGACTTCTGAAAACGTTGACTTCGGAAAAATACAACCTGAAAAAACCTTATTTGATGCCGCCTCCATATACCTCACTTTTGAAAGTCTCAAAAAAGTAAACAGACCTGAAGGTGATGAAAATTGGGAGTTTTTTGACGGTTCCAAACAAATTGCCTGGAAAACCGGTACCAGTTTTGGCTTTAGGGATGCTTGGGCAATTGGTGCAACCAAAGATTTTGTAGTTGGAGTTTGGGTTGGTAATGCTGATGGTGAAGGCAGACCGGGGTTAGTAGGTGTTCAAACAGCTGCACCAATCCTCTTCGAGGTCTTCGATTTGTTACCAAAAAGCGAATGGTTTGCCAAACCTTTTGACGAAATGCATGAAGCAACCATATGCAAACAAAGTGGCCATAGAGCTTCACAACATTGTGATGATACCGAAGCAACTTTTGTTCAGTTAAGCGGATTAAAAACAAGACCTTGCCCATATCATAGGCTTATTCATGTCGATAAAACCGAAACTTACCAAGTCAATACGTCTTGCGAAGATGTTAGTAATATAAAACATAAATCGTGGTTTGTACTGCCACCACTTATGGCGCATTACTACCAAAATAAAAATCCGTTTTATAAACCGCTCCCCAAGTTTAGAACAGACTGTTTAGGTGAACAAGCCATTTCTATGGAATTTATTTACCCTAGGGAAAATAACAGCATCTTTTTACCAAAAGATTTTGATGGCAACACCAATGAAATGATTTTAAAAATGGCCCATTCAAAACCCGAAAGCACATTGTTTTGGTATTTAAACAACATATTTATTGGGAGTACCAAAGACATTCACGAAATCGCTGTTTTACCTAAACAAGGCAAACATACACTCACTGTTGTAGATGAATTTGGTAATGAAGCCAAGCAGTTTTTCGAGGTAAGTAAATAATTATTTTTCAGTTTTTTTGAACCTATCAAAAAATGAAGTGTATCTAAAGATATAATCAATAACAAAGCATATGAAAACATTATCATCAAAATCATTAAACGTTCTAGTTATCGTATTAGCATTTTCTCTTGTGTCATTTACAAGCAAGGAAAAACAAACCATTAAAGGTTGGTTCTTAGCTGGTAGTAGTCCTGAATCCTATGAAATAGGAGTCGTTCACGATTCTGAAAGGAATAGTAAAATAGCCTTTTTAAAATCAAAAGATTCTAAAATAAAAGGTTTCGGTACTATTATGCAGAGCTTTGAACCAAAAAAATTTTTAGGAAAAAAAGTTAAGTTAACAGCATATATAAAATCTAAAGACATAAAAGATTGGGCAGGTATGTGGATGCGAATAGACGGCCCCAACAAAAAATCACTTGGCTTTGACAATATGCAAAATAGACCCATTAAAGGAACTACATCTTGGACTAAATATGAGATTGTACTTAAAGTACCTAAAGAGGCCGTTAATTTAGCTTACGGAGTCCTAACTTCGAAGACAGGAGAAATTTATATTGATAGTTTTAAGTTTGAAATAGTTGATGAAAGCGTTAAAAACACTGGACACCAAGGTAGCGTAAAATTGACCGAACCAACCAACACCGACTTTGAGGAATCTTTTTAAATTTAAAAGAAACTAATTGGATTTTAAATTTAGGACCTCTTGTAAATACAAGTCAGATGAAGAACTAATGGTTCTAATCGCTAGAGGTAAAGAAAAAGCTTTTAACGAAATTTATCAACGTTATTCAAAAAAGCTTTTTCTTTTTTTCTACCGAAAGCTATATCAGGATAAGGATTATGCTGAAGATTTTTTACAAAACTTATTCTTAAAAATTATAGAAAAGGCTCATCTTTTCGATACAGAGAAGAGCTTTTCTTCTTGGATTTATAGTATTGCTTACAATATGTGCAAAAATGAATATAGAAAAAATGGAAGCACTAAAGAAATAAGTTTAAACATTGAAGAATTAAAACATAACCTTACTTTTCCTAGTAATTTGAGCGATAAAACCGATTTAACTCTGTTCAAAAAGAAACTTGACATCGAACTTAATAAATTAGATGAAAAACATAACTTAACATTCACACTAAGACACTTAGATAATTTATCTATCAAAGAAATAAGCGAAGTCATGGATTGTTCTGAAGGCACCGTAAAGTCGAGATTATTTTATACTACAAAAAAACTATCTGAAAAATTGAAAAACTTTAAAGCTATAAAGATTTAATATTATGGATTCTACTGTCGAAAAATTAGTATTACTAAAAGATTTTTCAAAACTATCGTTAAAAGAAAAACAACTCGTGTTATCCCAAATAACAGAAACCGAATACAATGACATTAGGTCACTTTTAACAAAATCTAAACAAGTCTACAAAAAAGACTTAGAGCTATTACAGGTTAACAGTGATATAGAGAATAAGCTCTTAATTGCTTTTAAGCAAAAACATGAACAACATAACACGCAAAAGGGTTATGCTTCGTTATGGAACAATCACAAAAAGATTTTAAGACCAGTTTTTTCAATAGCGGCAACTATAGTTTTAGCAACATTTATCATAAAGAATAAACAAAAAGAAGAATTTGAAGTCGATCACGTATCACTTTACTTGAACGAAAAAAAAGAACTTTTAAAAGTTAACCTAGACCATTCTTCCGATTTAATAGACAGTAATAAGTACAACAAAGACTCTATCTTAGAAATGAATAATTATTTACGCATAAATACCAATGGTTTATATACTAATTGATTTATCCTTAGAAATAAACACGAATTTTTGAAGCAACCTCAATCAAAAAATCGCATCTTGTAAAGAAAATAAATATGCGAATTCTAACACTACTTTTTTGTTTAGTACTTGTGCAATCTTGTAAGAATGATGATGATATTATTTGCCACGGTGACCCTATCCCCCTTAATATCATGTTTATTAATTTAACCGATAGCAACGGAAACAACTTAATTGAAAATGGCACTTTTATTAAAGACGATATAAAGACATCGTTTAATGGCTTTTACAATACAAGTCCTTTTTTTGAAAATGAACCGGGGTTACAAAACCTCATAGCAATTACTGTTGTTGGAAACCCAGGTGATAATACCTACGAAATAGAGCTATCTAATTCTATAACTGATACACTTATATTAAATTTAACTGAGGAAATTTTTGGTGAAGCACCATGCATATCTTCTAGGTTTAATGTGAATACAGCAAACTATAATGGTTTCGATGAAAATTTTGAACTAGTGGACGATTGGGGCTATCGATTAACTATTGTTAAAGACCTATAAACAAAGCACCCGCAAATAATTACGGGTGCTTTCTAATTCCTATCCATTCTAACAATCTTTGGCGTAAAAGTTCCAACGACTTCAACCAGTTCAGATTGATTGGCCATGACTTTATGAATATTTTTATATGCCATAGGCGCTTCATCTTTTCCGCCACCAATTAAAGTAACACCAAAGTCTTTTAGAACTTTATTAATCTCACTTTGGGTTAACTGTTCCTTAGCTTTTCTTCTGGAAAGCAATCTGCCCGCACCATGAGATGCCGAGTTCAACGAAGCTTCAAACCCCTTGCCACGAACAATAAAACCGGGAGCGGTCATAGAACCTGGAATGATTCCGAGCACACCTTTTTGAGCTGGTGTAGCTCCTTTTCTATGTACTATCAATTCCTCACCGTTTACTTGCTCCTTCCAAGCAAAATTATGATGGTTTTCTACCATAGCCAATGGTCGTTTTCCAAGAGCTTTTGCAAGCCTTCGGTGGATATCATGATGGCAAGCCGACGCATAATCGCCTGCCAAATTCATTGCCAACCAATATTCCTGACCATCATGCGTATTCAAATCTAACCATGCTAAATGTTTTGCTTCATTAGGTAATGGTGTTTGTTGCATCGCCAATTTGGTATAGTGTTTTGCAATATTAGCACCCAATCCGCGTGAGCCGCTATGTGATAAGACCCCTACGTATTCACCAACCGGAATATTGAATTCGTTATGTTCATCCTGAATTTTAATAATACCAAATTCCACAAAATGATTACCACCTCCAGAACTTCCCAATTGTTTATAAGCCTTGTCTTTTAGTTTTTTAACCATCGGAATGTTCCTAAATTCTTCACGTTCAAAAATGGGGTTGTCCACGTGCTGCTTATGTGTTTCATAACTTCCAAATTTAGTGTGGTCCTGTAGCATTTGTACATATTTGTCTTTGCTTCCGGTTAAGTAAGAAGGTGCTATATCGTAAATAGACAAGCACATTCTACAACCAATATCTACACCAACTCCATAAGGGATAACAGCATTATCGGTTGCTAGCACACCACCAATAGGCAAACCGTAGCCGTGATGCCCATCTGGCATCAAAGCGCCGGCTTTCGCTATTGGAAGTTTTAAAGCTGTAAATAATTGATGCTTCGCTTCATCTTGAATGTTGTTTTCTCCAAAAATGGTAAATGGCGCTCGCGTATTATTCAGTTTATGTGCTTCTACTTTAACAGGTTGGACTAGGGCTTCGGCAATCTTTCCAAAAACCCCATCATTTAAATATTTCTCAGGATTTTTTAAAACGGTTTTTAATCGCTGAAGCACTTTGTCCTTTCGCTCTCTCTTAAAATTGGTGAGCATACTATTTACTGCAATACCTATAACTTTTCCTTGAGGATACCCTATCGCTATAAGGTCTTTTCCTCTTAATTTAAGTTTTGCCATTTTTCTTCTAATACTTTTAAATTAATTTTCAAACTATCATCAGGCCAGTTAACTTGGTAACTGGCCTTTAGGATAGAATCTATTTTAGGAGTTTCAAGCTCCCATTCATGCCATGCCTGAGGGCTAACAGAATAATTATTGGACTGAGATTTATAGGATCTAGTTACCACGAATAGTATGTAGAATATCCAAAAAATCAGTTTAATAATCCAAACGATATTTGCATCCCAATTATAATTGTTCATCTGCTCGCGTTCAGCCAACCTTTGATAAACGACTGGCTCGTATGGTTCTTGTACTTGAGCAACATGAGCAACCGTTTGCGAATACCGTTTTACTGATTCATTATTAACCCAACTATCAATCAAAGTCAAGGCTTTGCTGCAAGGCTCTTCATTGTACTTTGCTTTAGCCTGAACAATGTGTCTGTCTGGTAAGCCAATTTCAAGTGTTGCCAAACGCTCTGCTGGCTGCCCCATAACCTCTTTTTGCAAAGAGAATATAGCACTTTGCTTGTTAAAACAATCGTCATCATAGTCTGCAACACAGTGTTTCATGGCTTCACCTTCTTCATACAACTCATAAGAGTTTTTCAACTCAATGGTTTTGTAAACTACTTTACAACCGTTAAGTTCTTCCTCTATAAAAAGAGGCGGGATTCCAGAAGCCTCCCATTGCAATACATTACCGTTTTCAAAATGCTTTTTTCTATGCCATTCATTGGCTTGGTTAAGCAACGCATTGAACGTTCTACCTTTCATAGAAAAAGATTGGTCTTCATAATACTTCACCGCCAAGTATTCTTGGATATGATTTATCTCATTACTTTCCAAACATTCTACTTTTGCAAAAAACTGAACTACAGAACTCCAAAACACTTCATGGTTTTCGTTTGTATTAGCCAAATCTGAATGGGCAATCACTTTTGCCGCTGCTTCTTTAGCCCCAAAACCAACAGCTTGAGCATAACGTATAGCCTGATTTACATAAAAATATGGGGGTGCACTTCTAAAAACGTGCGCCATTTTATGGGTAAACGTTACGGGAAACTGAGACAAACTCAATACACTAGCACCTTTACCCAATTGAACGTACCATAACATATGCAAATTATTAAATCCATAGAATGTGTTCTCCAAAAATTTTGGAGCTTCATACTTAGCAAAACAGTGCGTAATTAAGCTACTTATTTGCTCCGTTGGATCTAACCTTTTGTTTTCCCATGCCTCTACAGGTCTTACTAATTTGTTACCAAACGAACTTATATTATGCAATACCTTCACATAATTATAGTTTCTCAAAACAGCATAGCATTTATCACTGTGTGCTTGTAGCAATAGTGCTCTAAACGTTTTTCTTTTCCAAGTGTATTTCTTTTTACTGGTTTTAGAAAAGAATTCTCGAAGCATAGATTCTACTGTGCCTTTGTAGCGTTGTGGTTTATTCTCTTCGTTGTACACTTGTTCTACCAAGGCTACATAAGTGCTATGTTTTGTGTTTTCGCTTTTTGTATTCCATATAGTTTTCATTTTAAAGTTCTTTACAAGATTAATGTCTACGTAAAGCCACTTAACGGTTCTCTTTGATTACCGTAATTGAATTGATATTTAATCATTTTGTTTTTGGCTTCTTCAGATTAAAAAAAAAGCCCAGTTCTAATTAAAGAACCGGACTTTTCTAAGCATAAACATCCTCCTTTCTACAAAGGGATGTTCGGTTCAAATTCTTTTAATATTCTATTTGTAACTAGGATAATTCCTGTGTGATATAATGATTTCATTGTTTTATTTTTAGACATAAAAAAACCCGAGTTTTATGGACTCGGGCTCTGTTATATTTGTTAATACTTGTTTTATCGTCTATAGATACAATTAACAAAACCCAAATCTAACCATAGCAAATTTGCTAGGTCATTGATTCTATATGTCGATTTTGTAAATTGCATGTTATTCGTTTTAAATTTTATTTTACAGGTTGCAAATATATTGCCAGAATTTTATTAATTCCAAATAAAAATTGAAATCAGGGTTTATTTAAAGTCGTTCTAAGAATAGCATGATCAGATTTCCAGGTACTTATTTTTTCTGTTTTAAGTATCTCTAAATCTCTAGAAACCCAGATATGATCTAGAGAAAGCAGAGGAATGTTCCAAAACCAAGTCTCTCTAAACCCATTACCTTTTTCGTTAAATGCATGATTGAAATTTTGTTTTATTGGCTTTAGGTATTTTGACTCGAAGGGCATATTAAAATCTCCCATTAAAACTGCGTTGTTGTAATCTGTAAGTGCTTCTTCTATTACATCAACACCCCATTTACGAGGCACATCTATACTCCCTGCTATATCAACCGCATAAAAATCCAATCCAAAAGTCTCGAAATGAATTACATAAGAACTAAAATTTCTAAGCGTTGTATTCCTAATAATTATTTTATCCTTAGAAAAAATCCCAATTTCCTTTGATGGGTGTTTATAAAAATGATAGCTTGGATATTTTGCTTTTACCTCTTCTAGATTGTTTCCTTTATATTCAACTAAAACTATAACATCTGGGACACTTTCTGTTTCCTCAAAAACATCTTTGAACCCTTTTTCATGTGAAGTATTCCAAAAAACTACCTCTAAATCATGTTCGCCTCCATCTTTGGTAAAATTAACTTTAAAACTTCTACTTAACCATACCGCCAGAAGAATAGCAGATAATAGTAAGTTGAACTTTCTAAACCTTTTACTCAGAAAAATTGAGAGCACTAAAATAATCGAAATAATTACCGGTAAAGGAAAGGTATAATACAATAAAGAGGATTGAAATGTATGCTCTTTAACAACAAAATGAATTGCTATTAAGCCAATTATAATGACTGCATTAACAATACTAAAAACTAAACGGAAAACTTTTGGCATTATCTCAACGGAAAACCTTTTGCAGCCCACCAAGGATGCATTTCTATCTCTAATCTTCCGGCTTTAACTGCAGGATCAGCGTTTGCTAAACTATCGGCCATTTTAAGGGTTGGCACATTGTAAATAGTCACGCCCTTAATGGTACTTTTATCATCAAAAGGCCCCGAAATATCGGCATAACCCAAATCATACATCTTACCTAAATGCTCCAAATGCCCTTTTTGGATAAGAGCAGCTTCTTCTTCGTTTTGGGTTCTTATAGCGCCTTCTTTGAGAAAGGCTATAAAATATTTTTGCATTATTACAGTGTCCTTCAAATTTTCATCATAGTAGCTTTCGGCAGCAAAACCTTGCTCTTTTAATTCTGCCAATAATGCTTTTGTACTTTTCTTTTCGGGTTCTTTTATAATTTCAACCGGTACCGAATCTATTACTTCTTCAGCAATTGTATCAACTGTACTTGGAAGATTATCTTGGTTCTCTTTCTTGCATGAAACTAGTAAGATTGCAACAAATAGTACTAATAGTTGTGTTCTCATTTTTATATTTTTTACCAATCACAGTAAGGCTTCTTACTCAATTGGGAGTTGTAATATTTTATGTCTCCAGTTACTTCTTCACCCAACCACGATGGTTTATCAAAAACCTCATCTACAGAATTAAGCTCTACCTCGGCAATTACCAAACCTTCATTACTACCAAAAAACTGGTCTATCTCAAAAGTATGGTTTTTTACGGGCACCTCATAACGCATTTTATCAATAACCCCTGATTCGCAGATATTTAACAAACTTTTAGCGTCTTCATCGGTAATTTCGGTTTCCCATTCAAAACGTTTTAAACCGTCATCGGTCGATTTTCCTTTTACAGTTAAAAAACCTGTATCGCCTTTAAGTCTTACCCTAACTGTTCGCTCCTCATGGGTATTTAAAAACCCCTGAATGATTCTTGTTTTCTTATTGGCTTCTGCTTTATAAGCATCAGATTTTACTAAAAATTTACGTTCTATTTCTATCATACTCTATAAAATTCCAAAAAATTCAATTTCTAAATTCCAAAATAAAAACTGGTTAAATATTGCCTTTGGCTTTTGGAATTTAAGTTTTTGTTATTCAAAATTAGTATAATTTTGTTCTTATGTCTATTGATTTACCAATACGAAAAATTATTCATGTGGATATGGATGCTTTTTATGCTTCCGTAGAACAAATGGACAACCCGAAATTAAAAGGAAAACCTATTGCGGTTGGCGGCGGTGGAAAACGTGGCGTGGTTAGTGCCGCCAGTTACGAGGCAAGAAAATTTGGTGTTAAGAGTGCTATGGCTGGCAACTTGGCCCAAAAGTTATGCCCCGAAATTATTTTTGTACGCCCCAATTTTGAACGCTACTCAGAAATCTCAAAAAGAATAAGAGCCATTTTTTTTGATTATACAGATTTGGTAGAACCGTTATCTCTGGACGAAGCCTATCTTGATGTTACCAAAAACAAAAAAGGGAACCCTAGCGCTTCATTGATTGCCAAAGAGATTAGAGATCGTATTTTGAATGAGGTTGGGCTTACAGCCTCTGCAGGTATCTCAATCAATAAATTTATTGCTAAAATAGCTAGCGATTACAACAAACCTAATGGGCAAAAAACTGTGAATCCAGAAGAAGTTCTAGAATTTTTAGAACAATTGGACATTAGAAAATTCTACGGCGTGGGAAAGGTAACTGCCGAAAAAATGTACCAGAAAGGTATTTTTACTGGACTGGATTTAAAACAAAAATCGTTAGAGTATTTAGATAAGAACTTTGGAAAATCAGGCCGCTATTACTATTACGTCGTAAGAGGTATTCATAATAGTGAAGTAAAACCACATCGCATTAGAAAATCGTTAGCAGCTGAACGCACCTTTAGCGAAAATCTATCCAGTGAAGTATTTATGCTTGAAAAACTAGAACATATTGCACAAGAAGTTTCTAAACGATTAAACAAAAGCAAGGTGGCCGGTAAAACAGTGACCTTAAAAATTAAATACAGTGACTTTACGCTACAAACGCGAAGTAAAACATTGCCTTATTTTATTAATGATAAAGCTATAATTTTAGAAACTGCCAAAGACTTGTTATATCAAGAAAAACTGAATAATTCGGTGAGATTATTAGGAATTTCGCTGTCCAATTTAAATACAGAAAAAAAGAAAAAACCAGTTGAAAAAGAAGCAATAAGTGTACAGTTGAAATTTGAGTTTTAATATTTACTACCTTTAGGTGTATGATAAATAAAGTCATCATATCTTTCAGAATCCTTCTTTTAGCTATTACTTTCTTCTGTTTTTTCCCATCATCTATTTTTTCCCAAGAACAAACGATTAAAGATTCCCAGAGACCTATTGACGACATGGTCTCGAAAATAAAAACACATGTTGACCCTGAATTTGTTTATGAATATGCCCAAACAAAATTTGTTCCACCAAATGGAAAAACACTACTTATCATGGGGCAAACGGTTGAAAGTATTACTGAATATCAGAATCATTTTTCTAATGAAAAAGCACCTGGTGGGTGGTCTGCTTATTGGGCGATAACAGAATTTAAAGGTGTTACAGAAAGACATAAAA
This sequence comes from Seonamhaeicola sp. ML3, assembly GCF_023273855.1. Classification (NCBI taxonomy): domain Bacteria; kingdom Pseudomonadati; phylum Bacteroidota; class Flavobacteriia; order Flavobacteriales; family Flavobacteriaceae; genus Seonamhaeicola; species Seonamhaeicola sp. ML3. Next base: position 1,192,565 of record NZ_CP096884.1, read on the forward strand.
ATGACACCGGCAGCTCTCAAAACCACCAAATGTTGGTTGACAAATTTCCAAATACGGTAATACAAAGTGCTATGTGGATGGTTGGTAAATGGGGTATTACTGAAAATGCCACTTTGGGTTATTATGATAAGGTCATTGAAAAGTATGCTGCTTGGGCAAAATCTCTAAACCGACCGATATATCTAAGAATAGGTTACGAATTTGATGGACCTCATAACGAATTAGAACCTAAACAATACAAAAGAATATACAAGCGTATTGTGGATATATTAAGAAATAAAGGTGTAAATAACATTGCTTTTGTATGGCATTCTTATGCTTCTAAACCATTTAAAGATTACAAATTGTCTGATTGGTATCCTGGGGATGAATATGTAGATTGGGTGGCTATATCTGTTTTCGGGCATGCCTACAATTCGCACTTTGGTTCTTATTGCGATAGGGTTTTAGAATTTGCCAAGCAACATAAAAAACCGGTTATGATTGCAGAATCTAACCCTGTAAATGGTATTGAGAAAAGTAACCTCAACGTTTGGGATGACTGGTTTGTTAATTACTTCAGCTTCATCTACAACAAGAATATTAAAGCGGTTAGTTTTATAAATGAAAATTGGCAAAACCTCAATATTCCTGGGATTCAAGAGTGGCAAGATGCTCGACTCCAGAATAATGAAAAAATATCTGAAGCATGGTTTATGGAAACCGATAAAGACTATTACTTAAAGCAGTCTCCTCAACTATTTGAATTATTAGGCTACAAAGAATAGATTAATTTATTTTGTAAAAATAGCCATGGAAATATTCCAGAATGATGAGAATACCACAACCTAAACTCAAACAAAGGGGATTTGAAATCTATAGTTTTAACTTTCGCTTGAAAATAAAAAAAAGCGTTTCCAAAAATACTTGAAAACGCTTTAGTGATATATCTCTTTTCGTTTTTAGAAACTACAACTTGTTATTTCTGTAACTCTTAAAGTATTTACCATACCCTTTTCTTGAATAGGCATAGCCGCTAAACTTACTAACATATCTCCTGCCTCTACAAAACCTTTTTCGCAGGCAATTTTGTTCACATCTTCGATAGTTTCATCGGTGCTTACAAAACGCTCATAATGAAATGTTTGAACTCCCCAAAGCAAACTTAAACGTGTTAAAATACGCTTGTTGGAAGTAAATACCAAAATATGACACGATGGTCTCCAAGCAGATATCTGGAATGCTGTATAACCACTATTAGTAAGAGTAGAAATAGCTTTGGCATCGATTTCATTTGCCATGTTCGCTGCATGATAACATATGGATTTTGTGATGTAACGATTGGTACGTATATGAGGTGGTAATTGAGGTACTTTAATTAGTTTAGAATCTTCAACACTAGTTAAAATACTGGCCATCTGTCTTATAACTTGTACAGGATAATTACCAACCGAAGTTTCTCCAGATAACATAACTGCATCTGCACCATCCATAACCGAGTTTGCAACGTCGTTAACCTCTGCTCTGGTAGGCGTTAAACTGGAAATCATAGTTTCCATCATTTGAGTTGCAATAATTACCGGAATTCTGGCTTTTTTAGCTCGTAATACCAATTGCTTTTGAATTAACGGTACGTCTGCTGCAGGAATTTCCACTCCCAAATCACCACGCGCTACCATAATCCCATCACAATGAGTTACGATTTTATCAATGTTCTCTATAGCCTCAGGTTTTTCAATCTTAGCTACAATAGGAATTTTATAATCGCTGTGCTTATTAATTAAATCTCGTAATTGCATTAAATCTTCGGCATGACGCACAAAAGACAACGCTATCCAATCTACATTTTGAGAAATAGCAAACTCAGCATCTTTAATATCCTTTTCTGTAAGTGCAGGCTGAGAAATGTTGGTATTTGGTAGGTTTACCCCTTTTTTAGATTTAAGAGGCCCACCTTGAATTACCTTTGCTACAACTTCACTTTTCTGATCCGTAGAAACAACCTCAAAAATTAATTTACCGTCATCTAAAAGAATGCGCTCTCCAGGTTTAGCATCTTGAGGAAATCTGTCGTAGGTCATGTAAACACGTTCTTTGGTACCTTCAAAACGTTCTCCTGTGGCAAAAATGATTTCGTCACCAGGATTAACAACTACTTCTTCCTTCATTACTCCGACACGAAGTTTTGGCCCTTGTAAATCTGCTAATATTGCGGCAGTATAACCGTACTCTTCATTGAGCTCTCTAATCATTTCAATACGTTCGGTTACATCGGTATAATCGGCATGGGAAAAATTTATTCTGAAAACATTAACGCCTTCTTCAAGCATTCCTTTAAGTACTTCCTTGGTGCTTGTCGCAGGTCCTAATGTCGCTACTATTTTAGTTTTCTTTGTTAATGGCATTAGCTAAAAAATTAAATGGTCCTTAAATTTTAATTGATCGGGTTGAATACTGTAAGCAGTGGCTACTTGAGGTATTTTTAATATACTATTCAGAATGTACTTTTCTTTAGTGAAATTAAAGTCGCTATTTATCTTTATAAAATAATTAACGGTTTTGCGTTCTGGTATTAGGTAATCGGTCCTTGTTATTTTTTCTTGAACATTGAATAAAGAACCTTGATTAGCTTGTCTGTAATATTCTGTTTTGCAGATATTAGAGACCAAATTCCAAATAGTTTGTTGTCTGCAATCTTCCCATTCGTATATGGAATAGAACGATTTTGAGTTTGGAAAATCTAAATCTTTAGATTTTCTGGTAAGTGTTATGCCTAAAAACTTGTTTAAAAGAAATGCTAACCTATAGTCTTCAAGATTGCAGTGAACTGCAACTAAAGTAAATAGGTCTTCATCAATAGCATCTAAAACGAGTTTATGAACTGCCATACCCTAATTTTAGGCGTAAATATAATATTTAAAATGCTGAATAGTAAAGGGTTTTAACTAATCTTGAGGATAAAGCTAACTAAAACGTTATAGTTTATATGGTTTGAATCACAAAAAACAGGAATCCCTAAAAGGAGTAAAATAGTGAAGGCTACTTATTACCAACGGTATACTGCATACCTGGCACGATATTATAACATCTTTGATATCTTGTTTTGAAAAACAAAAAAAGCACGTTTAGACGCTTTTTCCTCGGCTTTTTTCTTTGAAGTGGCTCTGGCTTTTGAAACTATTTTATTGTCTATGGAAAGTTTAACCGAAAAATGTCTTACCTCGTCATTTCCAGTATCTTCGTAAACATTATAGCCAAAAGTTTTCTTTTCTTTTTGGCACCACTCAATGAGCAAACTCTTATAACTTATTACCTTTCCTTCAAGTTTTTCTATATCAACATAAGGAATAATAACACGTTTAAAAATAAACTTTTCACAGTATTTATAACCTCTATCTAAAAAAATGGCGCCAACAAGTGCCTCGAATAAATTACCGTGAATATTATCACCAAACTGCCCTGCCGGAATTTTACTCTTTACTAAATCGATAAGCTTGAGTTCCTTGCCTAGTTCGTTTAAATGTTCCCTACTTACTACTTTAGATCGCATTTTGGTAAGATAACCTTCATCGCCACTGGGCACCTCTTGATATAGGTGTGATGCAATAACGGCACTTAACATAGCATCGCCCAAAAATTCTAATCGCTCGTAGTTTATAGCATTACCTAAATCGTCCTTAAGGTTCATAGAACGATGCGTAAAAGCCGTTTTAAAATAAATGACATCTAAAGGTTTGAATCCAAGAATTTTAGTTAATTCCATAAAAAAATTCCCGTTACGTTTAAAACGGGAATTTAGTATGTTACGAATGTTTTTCATTCGGGATTCTGTCTATATTTTCTTGAATAATACACAAGCGTTATGTCCGCCAAATCCAAATGTATTACTCATTGCTACGTTTACTTCGCGTTTTTGAGCCTTGTTTAAAGTTAAATTTAATTCTGGATCAATATTCTCATCAACCGTAGTGTGATTGATGGTAGGAGGCACAATTCCGTGTTCAATTGCTAAAATACTAGCAATAGCTTCAATGGCCCCAGCAGCACCTAATAGATGCCCTGTCATTGATTTTGTAGAATTAATATTTATGTTTTTTGCATGACCGCCAAACACCTTAGATATAGCTTTAAGTTCTGCTACATCTCCTAATGGTGTAGATGTTCCATGTGTATTAATATGGTCTACATCTTCGGGGTTAAGCCCTGCATTCTCTAAACAATTCTTCATTACCTCAACAACACCAATTCCTTCTGGGTGAGGTGCCGTCATGTGATAAGCATCAGAAGATAATCCACCTCCTGCTACCTCAGCATAAATCTTAGCCCCTCTAGCCTTAGCATGTTCATACTCCTCTAAAATTAAAGCGCCAGCACCTTCACCTAAAACAAAACCATCTCTAGTTCCGTCGAAAGGTCTTGAAGCTGATTCTGGACTTTCATTTCTTGTGGACAATGCATGCATGGCGTTAAAACCACCCATTCCAGCAATAGTCACTGCAGCTTCACTTCCTCCAGTAACAACTACATCGGTATACCCCAAACGTATAGAGTTTAGAGCATCGAACATAGCGTTTGCTGAAGACGCACAAGCAGAAACTGTTGTATAGTTAGGTCCCATAAAACCATGTTTTATGGAAATGTTTGCCGGTGCAATATCGGCAATCATTTTAGGAATAAAGAAAGGGTTAAATCTTGGTGTGCCATCACCTCCAGCATAGTTTAAAACTTCTTGCTGAAACGTTTCTAAACCACCAATACCAGCTCCCCATATAACACCAACACGCAACTTGTTTACCTCGTCTAGATTAAGGTTGGCATCCGCAATTGCTTCGTCTGCAGCCACCATGGCATACTGAGCAAACTTATCCATTTTACGGGCCTCCTTTCTGTCAAGGAAATCTGTTGGGTTAAAGTTCTTAATTTCGCAAGCGAATTTAGTCTTGAACTTTTCGGTATCATAATATGTTATAGGCGCAGCACCGCTTTTACCATTAATTAGACCATCCCAATATTCATCTTTGGTATTGCCTATAGGTGTTAAAGCCCCTAAGCCTGTGACTACAACTCTCTTTATATCCATAAAGTAATGTGCTTATTTTGCAGCTTCTATATAAGATATAGCTTGACCAACTGTTGCAATGTTTTCAGCTTGATCGTCTGGTATTTGAATATCGAATTCTTTTTCGAATTCCATAATTAGTTCTACAGTATCCAATGAGTCCGCTCCTAAATCGTTAGTGAAGCTAGCTTCTGCAACTACTTCATTTTCATCTACTCCTAATTTGTCTACGATAATCGCTTTTACTCTTGATGCAATGTCTGACATAATCTTTTAATTTTAATTTTTAATTCAGTTGGCAAAAATAAAAAACTTTATTTTAAAACACATCATTACTAGAAAAATGTGTTTGTAATTTACTAAAATAACTTTTAAGTATTTTATTTTTACCTCCTAATTGTTAATAATTATTCTTTTTTTTGTTCGAACAATCTTATCATTACAGTCTGTAATATGAAACGCGTAGTAATTTTTGCGTCCGGAAGTGGATCTAATGCTGAAAATCTAATAAGTTTTTTTCAAAACAGCGATAATGTATCTGTTATTCAAATACTTACTAACAATCCTCATGCCAAAGTTTTAGATCGCGCAAAACGGCTTAAAGTAAGTGCATTATCATTTAATAGAGTAGCATTTACCAAGACCAATGATGTTTTGAATATCTTAAAAACTACTAATCCAGACATTATCATATTAGCTGGGTTTTTATGGAAATTCCCAGAGCATATTTTAGATGAATTCCCTAATAAAGTGATTAATGTACACCCTGCTTTACTTCCAAAGTTTGGAGGAAAAGGCATGTATGGCATGCATGTACACAGGGCTGTGGTTGAAAATAAGGAAACCGAAACGGGTATTACCATACATTATGTAAATGAAAATTACGATGAAGGCGCAACCATATTTCAGGCAAAATGTGACGTATTACCGACTGATACCGCCGAGGACGTAGCTGCTAAAATTCATGAATTGGAAATGGAACATTTTCCAAAGGTGGTTAAAAAACTATTGGATAATGATTAATTAAATACTCAATAACGAGATCCTGAAACAAGTTCAGGATGACAAAAATGAGTAAAAAGAAAAAGAAATATTACACTGTTTGGAAAGGGCACAAAACCGGGGTCTTCGAGTCTTGGGAGGATTGTAAAGCCATGATTAAAAATTTTCAAGGTGCCCAATATAAATCGTTTTCAACTTTTGAGGCTGCAAAAAAAGCATTAAAGGAGAACTATAAGGACTATATAGGTAAAACTGCAACATTTAAAAGTGAGCTTACCCAAGAACAACTAAAAAAAATAGGGCAACCTAACTATAAATCCATTTCGGTTGATGCTGCCGTAAGTGGCAACCCTGGTAAAATGGAATACCGTGGTGTTGATACCAAAACAAAAAAACAATTGTTCATTCAAGGGCCTTTTGAGGAAGGTACCAATAACATAGGTGAGTTTTTAGCCATTGTACACGGCTTGGCATTTTTGAAAAAGCATAACAGTAATCTTATTATGTATACTGACTCCAGAACTGCTATAAGTTGGGTTAAAAAGAAAAAATGCAATACCAAACTAGAACGTACCGTTAAAAACAAACCGCTTTTCGAGTTAGTTGATAGAGCCGAAAACTGGTTAAAAACAAACACTTACAACACCGTAATTGTAAAATGGGAAACTAAGGCCTGGGGTGAAATTCCAGCCGATTTTGGACGAAAATAACTCATTTTAAAGCCTACGCTTACAGTCTAAAAAATATTCTTGAATACCTACTTAAAAGACTTATATTTGCACAGAATCATCAATCCTTTTTATGGGTAAATTAGTTATTGTAGGTACTATAGCTTTTGATGCTATTGAAACGCCTTTCGGGAAAACCGATAAAATCCTAGGGGGAGCAGCTACATTTATAAGTCTGGCTGCCTCACATTTCAATGTAAACGCTACAGCAGTTTCAATTGTTGGAGGCGACTTTCCTCAAGAATACTTAGATCTCTTAACAGAACGAAATATAGATTTGTCTGGAGTAGAAATAGTAAAAGATGGTAAAACATTCTTTTGGAGCGGTCGCTACCATAACGACATGAACTCCAGAGACACTTTAGTTACAGAACTAAACACACTCGCCGATTTTAATCCTGTTGTCCCTGAAGACTACAGAGATGCCAACGTTGTTATGTTAGGTAACTTACATCCTATAGTTCAAGCTGGTGTATTAGATCAAATGACAGAAAAACCAGGTTTAGTTGTTTTAGATACAATGAATTTCTGGATGGATACCGCTCTAGAGGATTTGCACAACGTTATAAAACGTGTAGACGTAATTACTATAAATGACGAAGAAGCAAGACAACTTACTGGTGAATACTCTTTGGTAGTTGCTGCTAGAAAGATTCAGGATATGGGCCCAAAATACGTGGTCATAAAAAAAGGAGAACATGGCGCGTTGCTGTTTAACGATGACAATGTGTTTTATGCGCCAGCGCTTCCGTTAGAAGAAGTATTCGACCCAACTGGCGCTGGAGATACCTTCGCTGGAGGGTTTGCCGGTTATTTAGCGAAGACGAACGACATATCATTCGAAAACATGAAGAATGCAATTATTTACGGATCCACATTGGCTTCTTTCTGTGTTGAAAAATTTGGAACAGAACGCATGGTAAATTTATCGAGCGAAGAAGTACATAAACGATTACTGCAGTTTAAACAACTAACGCAGTTTGAAATAGAATTAGAATAAACCGACGCGCTCAAATTTGGGCGCGTTTTTATTTAAAAATAAAACTCCAAAATGATGTCATTTTGGAATCAATAATTTGTCATTCCTGCGAAAGCAGGAAACTAAAACTAGAAATATCTAGATAAGCTATTTTATTATTTCCGTACGTCTAACTAAAGACTGTTAGAGGCGAAAAAAAATTAAATATGAGTGATATCTTAAAACATGAATGTGGTATAGCTGTAATTAGACTGTTAAAACCACTGGAATACTACAAAGAAAAATACGGTAGTGCATTTTATGGGGTTAATAAAATGTACCTCATGATGGAAAAACAACATAACCGCGGCCAAGACGGTGCCGGTTTTGCAAGTATTAAATTAGATACAAAACCAGGAGAGCGATACATAAGTAGGGTGCGTTCTATTCAACAACAGCCTATTCAAGATATTTTTGGTCAAATTAATGACAGAATTAACTCTTCGTTTAAAGAAAACCCAGAATATGTTGATGATGTTGCGGCTCAAAAAAAGAATATCCCTTACATAGGCGAGGTCCTTTTGGGTCATGTTCGCTACGGTACATTTGGTAAAAATAGTGTAGAAAGTGTACATCCTTTTTTAAGACAAAACAACTGGATGCACCGTAACCTCATCATGGCAGGAAACTTTAACATGACTAATGTTAAGGAGTTATTCGGAAACCTCATAGAGTTAGGTCAGCACCCTAAAGAGTATACAGATACGATTACGGTGATGGAGAAAATTGGTCACTTTTTAGATGACGCCGTAAGCAAAATATATAAAGACTTGAAACGCGAGGGGTACAATAAACGTGAAGCTTCTCCATTAATTGCAGAACGATTAAAGCTTTCTAAATTACTAAAACGTGCCGCTAAAAACTGGGATGGCGGTTATGCTATGGCCGGACTTATAGGTCATGGCGACATGTTTGTATTGAGAGACCCTGCTGGTATTCGCCCAGCCTACTATTACCAAGATGATGAAGTGGTAGTGGTGGCTTCAGAGCGCCCTGTAATTCAAACCGTATTTAACGTGCCTTTTGAGTCGGTACACGAACTACCTCCAGGAAATGCCATCATCGCCAAAAAATCTGGTGCGGTAAAAATAAAACAGATTTTAGAACCTTTAGAAAGGAAAGCATGTTCATTTGAGCGCATATACTTCTCTCGCGGAAGTGATGCCGAAATTTATCAGGAACGAAAAACACTAGGTAAATTGTTAATGCCAAAAGTAATGGAGGCCATTAATAATGATACAAAAAATACGGTATTCTCATACATACCAAATACTGCAGAAACATCGTTTTATGGTATGGTTGAAACTGCTGAAAATGAACTAAACAAAACTAAAACCAAAACCATACTTAACGGACAACGCAATATCTCTGCCGAAAAGGTTACCGAAATTCTTTCTGAAAGAATTAGAACAGAAAAAATTGCTATTAAAGATGTTAAACTGAGAACATTTATTACTGAAGATAGCAGTAGAGATGATTTAGTTGCTCACGTATACGATATTACCTATGGTGTTGTAAAACCCGATGATAATCTTGTTATTATTGATGATAGTATTGTAAGAGGTACTACTTTAAAGAAAAGTATTTTAAAAATGCTTGATCGATTAAGTCCAAAGAAGATTATAGTAGTGTCTTCAGCACCTCAAATACGTTATCCAGATTGTTATGGTATAGACATGGCTAACCTAGAAAGCCTTGTTGCTTTTAGAGCTGCTTTAGCTTTACATAAAGACAATAATACTTATGATACTATAGAAACTGTTTACAAAAAGTGTAAAGCTCAAATTAATTTAGCCGATAAAGAGGTAAAAAACTTTGTAAAGGAAATTTACGATCCATTTACAGACAAACAGATATCAAACAAAATTGCTGAGTTACTTAGTGATGAGACCATAAAAGCTGAAGTAAAAATTATTTTCCAACCTGTAGAGAATTTACATAAAGCATGTCCGAAAAATTTAGGAGATTGGTATTTTACAGGAAACTATCCTACCGTTGGAGGAAATAGGGTTGTGAATAAGGCATTCATCAATTTTTATGAAGGTAATAAAGAACGGGCCTATTAATTACGAAATTCATAACGTTTTTTACGGTTAATCCGCAAACATTGCGTTTTGTCCGATAAATATGTATTTTATCTAATAAATAAGTTGGTTAACTAAAATACATCTAATTTAGACTCACCATAACATAAGTAGGTTAAGTTCATGGTAGATTTGGGGCAAAAAAAGGTGAACTCTCGTTCGCCTTTTTTTATACACTTTTGTGAACCAAAAACACTTTTCTCTTCAAAATAAGTGTTTACTTTCTCTTTTTATATTTTCTACTTTCTAAATAAAACTGTTAAGCCAATTTATAGGTAGTTCAGCCAAAAAAATTCTTAAGTCCTTTTAACGAACATACATTTGGAGGACCATAACATAAGTAGGTTAAGTTTATGGTAGATTTGGGGCAAAAAAGGTGAACTCTCGTTCACCTTTTTTATTTTCTATACTTTACAAAGAATTTATTGAAATCAACTTTCCACTGGTGTAGTTCACTGATTTCATTTTGACTTTAAGATAAAAGCCGAAATTCTGTATTTTGATTCTCGTTTTCAAGGAATGACAATCCTGGCTATCTGGAGGTAAGCAGGCAGGTTCAAAGGAAACCAGTTGCAAGCATACTAGGAATTCTTTTCGATTAACCGCATTTTTTTGCCATAGCTCTATTAAGCCAATTTATAGGCAGTTCAGCCAAAAAATTTCACCAGTTCTCATAACAAATATACATTTGAAGAACCATAACATAAGTAGGTTAAGTTTATGGTAGATTTGGGGCAAAAAGGTGAGCGTTCTAGCTCACCTTTTTCATTTTTAATTCCCATGAAAATGGAATTCTCTTCTCTTATTTTTAAATTAAAAGTTTGCAAACCTAAGTGCTTAGTGCAAGTATTCTTAAGTTGAATACATTATAAGAATATTTAATCACAACAGGGATTGAAAGCATGAGCCCTTGTGGTAACCTGTCTACTTTCGTTAATGTTTGCAGGCTGTATAAAAAAATCGCTTAGGAAAACTCCTAAACGATTCTTTATAACACTTAAAATTGTAATCGATTATTTTGCCTCAGCGTAACGTCTTTCTACCTCGTTCCAGTTAATTACATTGAAGAACGCACTAATGTAATCAGGACGTCTATTTTGGTAGTTTAAGTAGTAAGCATGCTCCCATACATCTAATCCTAAAATCGGTGTTCCTCCACAACCAACTTCTGGCATTAATGGATTATCTTGATTTGGAGTAGAGCAAATTTCTAACTTACCGCCTTCATGAACACATAACCATGCCCAACCAGACCCAAAACGTGTTGCAGCAGCTTTACTAAAAGCAGCAATAAAATCATCTTTAGAACCAAATTCTGCTTCTATAGCATCTTTTAACTCTCCAGACAAATACCCTCTGTCTTCAGGGTTCATTACAGTCCAGAATAAAGAGTGGTTGTAAAAACCACCTCCATTGTTTCGTACTGCGCCATTACTCAAATCTAAATTTGTAAGGATATCTTCGATAGATTGTCCTTCTAAATCGGTTCCAGCTATAGCGTTGTTTAAGTTATTTGTATATCCAGCATGATGTTTAGAATGGTGGATCTCCATTGTACGAGCGTCCATATGTGGTTCTAACGCATCATAAGCATACCCTAATTCAGGTAATTCAAAAGCCATAATTTCTTGTTTTATCTATTAGTAATTAATTTCATCCCAAATTTACATATAATAGGCTTCAATTAAAAATAATATATTACTATGAAACCATTGATAGTTTTTATCTTGTAACAAATTCTTTAACATGGTTCAAAACCGCTCTTTTATTATCTACAACGCTTCTGCCGGGAGCGGAAAAACCTTTACCCTGGTAAAAGAATATCTAAAGATTTTACTGGAGTCTAAACATCCCGAAAAATTCAAACATATTCTAGCCATAACCTTCACCAATAAGGCTGTTGCCGAAATGAAAGAACGTATTATTGAAATGCTGAAGTTGTTTTCAGAAGACAACATTTTAAGCAACCCAAATAGTATGTTCGAGGCCATATGTAAAGAACTAGAACTAGAACCAAAAACCATTCATAAAAAATCGAAACGTATTCTTGATAGTATTCTATTTAACTATGCTGCTTTTGATATTTCTACGATAGATGGCTTTACCCATAAGCTCATAAGAACTTTTGCATACGATCTTAAGCTGCCTTTAAATTTTGAAGTTGAATTAGACCAGGATGCCCTTTTAGCAGAAGCTGTTGATAGTCTCATTGCAAAGGCAGGTACTGATGATGCACTTACCAAGGTGTTAGTTGAATTTGCTATAGAAAAAGCAGATGATGATAAGAGTTGGGATGTCGCCTTAGACCTGAACAATATTTCTAAATTGTTGATCAACGAAAATGATATTCCTTTCACAGACAATTTAAAAGATAAAACCCTCAGCGATTTTAAAGCACTAAAAACCTATTTAGGCAAACAAATCGTAGCCACGCAAAGTACTATTAAGGAATTAGCTAGTGGCGCACTTCAATTAATCGACGAAGCAGGAGTAGCACATAACGATTTTACAAGATCAACCCTCCCTAACCATTTTAAAAAGGCTTTAGAATTAAATTTAGATGGCCTATATAATAATAAACTCGAAGAGAATATTATACAAAGAAAAGGGCTTTACAAGAAAAATCTAGATATTTCTGTAGCTAACACAATTGAAGCCATTTTACCAGAAATGGAGATTACTTTTAAAACTTTAAAAGCTCAAGTTTATCATTATAAATTTTTAAAAACCTTTTATAAAAACATAACACCATTATCTGTTCTAAACGCTATAAATAATGAGTTGATGTTAGTAAAAGAAGCGCAGAATAAAATGCTCATTTCTGAATTCAACACTATTATAAGCAAAGAGATTAAGGAGCAACCAACGCCTTTTATTTACGAGCGCTTGGGTGAAAAATTTAAAAATTATTTCATCGATGAATTTCAAGACACTTCTGTTAAGCAATGGGAAAATTTAATCCCCTTACTAAGCAACTCATTATCTGCAGAACAAGGAAGTGCCATGCTAGTTGGCGATGCCAAACAAGCTATTTACAGGTGGCGAGGCGGAAAAGCAGAACAGTTTATAGGGCTCTTTAATGAGGACAACCCCTTCTTTATCGAAAAGAGTATTAAGAACCTTCCTGTAAATTACAGAAGTCATAAGGAGATTGTTTTCTTCAATAATAATTTTTTTAAGTTTATATCAGATACCCTTTTTACCAATAAGAAATACAAAGATTTATATCGTTTTGGGCAGCAAGAAACCTCTCTCGAGGATACAGGTTATCTAGAGATCTCATTCTTAGATTTTAATGGTACTACCGAAAGGGATGAACAATTTTGTGAAGCCACTCTCAATACTGTAAATAATTGCTTAAAAATAGGTTATAGCCTCAAAGATATTTGTGTTCTGGTAAGGAAGAAAAAAGAAGGTGTCGCCATAGCTAATTTCTTGAGCAAACACGAAATCCCCATAATATCCTCAGAAACATTATTGTTGCAAAATGCTCCAGAAGTTAATTTCATTAGAGATGTTTTACAACTCTTAACTCAACCTGAAAATAAAGAAATTAAGGTGTTTGTACTTAATTACTTGGCCAACAGCCTTGAGGTTGAGGACAAACATGCATTTCTTGCTTTACATTTAAACTTACCGCTCTATCAACTATTTAATGCTCTTGAGCGTTTTGATATATTCATTGAAAAGAATTTGCTTCAGCTTCCGTTATATGATTTAACTGAAAGTATAGTTAGGGACTTCAATCTCTTAAAAACATCTAACGCTTACATACAATTCTTTTTAGATTTGGTTTTGGATTTTTCACAAAAAAAAGGCTCAGACATTTCAGCATTCCTGGAATATTTCGAAAAGAAAAAAGAATCTTTCAGCATTGTGTCTCCAAAAGGTCAAGATGCCGTAAGTATTATGACCATACACAAATCCAAAGGCTTAGAATTTCCTGTGGTTGTTTTTCCTTATGCAGATTTGGATATTTATAGAGAAAAAGAACCAAAAGCTTGGTTTAAATTAAATCCTGAAATTTATCATGGGTTTTCATATGCATTACTAAACTACAACAAAGATTTTGAATATTTTGGCAATGAAGGTCGAGACATTTATACCGAACGTAAATCTCAACTAGAATTAGATAACATCAACCTAATGTACGTTGCACTCACTAGGGCAGCAGAACATCTTTATATTATTTCTGCTAAAGATATATCGTCTAACGGTACTGTTAATGATAAAAAATATTCTGGTCTATTAATAAATTACCTAAAGCATAAATCTATTTGGAACGAGAACAAAACAACCTACCACTTTGGTTCCAAAACCAGAACTTTTAGCATTGAAAGAGAAACGGATAAAACATTGTTCCAATCTGAATTTATATCTACATCTAAGGCAAGCCACAACATCAACATCCTAACAAACTCAGGCCTTCTGTGGAGTACCAATCAAGAAAAAGCCATAGAAAAGGGTAACCTTATTCATGATATTATGGCTAAAATAAAAACCGAAGAAGATATAGATTTCGCCTTAAGCGAGTTTGTAAATACATCCACAATCAATAACGAACAGGCCGAAAACTTAAAACAAACCGTTTTAGAAATAGTAGAACATGCTATGTTGTCAAAATACTTCAACGTTAGTGATTACATTTACAATGAACGTGATATTATTACAGAAGAAGGTCTTATTATTCGCCCTGACAGGGTGAACATTAACGATAAAAGAGAAGCAACGATTATAGACTACAAGACAGGAGTAGAACGAGAACACCATTACCATCAGCTATCGCAATACAAAGATGTTTTTGAAAAAATGGGGTTTAAAGTAACCCAAGCTATACTTATTTACGTTAATGAAAATGTTCTAATTAAAGCACTTTAATTAGTGACCTAAATAAATTTAAAGGGTCTATACTATTTGAAAAGACGAAAATATTATAATCATAAATCCTTTCGTGTTATCGATGAACAGCACATTTGTAGGTTTTTTTTATATATTTGTCTTTGTTAATAACATTTAACAACTTACTTTTGTTTACAATTAACACTTAAAAATTAAACTTTTGAATATGAAAAATCTTAGCAGATTATTGTTAGCATTTGTGTTAGTACTTGGTTACAATTTCGCAGATGCACAAGACAAAAACAACCCATGGCAAATTACCATAGGTACAAATGCAGTAGATGCATATCCTTCTGGAGACGGAGGCTTATTTAGTGAAACCATTTTTGATGAGTTCGTAAACGTTGAAGACCACTGGAATATTTTACCATCGTTATCAACTATTTCCGTATCTAAATACCTAGGTGATGGTTTCTCTTTTGGCGTTGCTGGATCTTTAAACAAAATTGATAAGTGGGGGGATGTTCCTACTCCAAACGGACCAGATCAAACTAATAATGTAGACGACTTAGCTTATTATGGAATTGATGGTACAATTAAATATAACTTCCTACAAAACACTACTGTAGACCCTTATTTAGGTGTTGGTGGTGGTTACACTTGGATAGACGATATTGGTGCTGGAACTTTAAACGGTACTTTAGGTTTAAACATTTGGTTTAGCGAAAACATCGGTTTTACATTACAAACAGCATACAAACACGCTTTCGAAGACTATTTAAATACTCATTTCCAACATTCTGCAGGTATTTCTATCAAATTTGGAGGTACTGATACAGACGGTGATGGTATCTACGACAAAGACGATGCTTGTCCAGACGTTGCAGGTGTAGAAGCGTTCCAAGGTTGTCCTGATACTGATAGTGATGGTATTCAAGATAGCGAAGATGATTGTCCTAACGAAGCTGGTTCTGCCGAATTAAACGGATGTCCTGATTCTGACGGTGACGGTGTTGCTGATAAAGATGACAAATGTCCTACTGTTGCTGGATTAAAAGCTTTAGCTGGTTGTCCTGACGCAGACGGCGATGGTGTTACCGATGGTGATGATAAATGTCCAGATACTGCTGGTCCTGCTGCTAACAACGGATGCCCTTGGCCAGATACTGATGGTGACGGTGTGTTAGATAAAGATGATAAGTGTCCAGATGTAAAAGGAACAGTTGCAAATAGCGGTTGTCCTGAAGTTACTGAAGAAGTTCAAAAAACTTTAAATGAGTACGCTAAAACTATCAACTTCGATACTGGTAAATCTTCTATCAAATCTAAATCTGAAGAAGTACTTAAAGATATCGTTGAAATCTTAAACGAGTATCCTACATCTAAGTTTACAGTTGAAGGTCATACTGATAGTGTAGGTAGTGAAAAACTTAACCAAAAACTTTCTGAGTCTAGAGCTAATGCTGTTAAAGATTACTTAACATCTCACGGTGTTGATGCAACTAGACTATCTTCTAAAGGTTATGGTGAGTCAACTCCAGTAGCTTCTAATAAAACAAGAGCTGGAAGAGCACAAAACAGAAGAGTAGAAATTAACTTAGCAAAATAAGAAGGTAAGTTAACAGTCTTAATAATGTAAAAAAACGCTTCGGGAATCCCGAAGCGTTTTTTATTTTTATAGAATGACGACATTCATTTTTGATGTTCTAAAAGACCTCCAAAAACAGGGTATAGATTTCACCGAGGTTACATTTATACTGCCCAGTAAAAGAGCCGGTGTTTTTTTAAAGCACGAACTATCTAAAATAACTCACGAGCCTATATTTGCACCCGCTGTAATTAGTATAGAAGAGTTTGTTGAAGACCTGTCTGAATTGCGACATATTGGCAATACAGAACTGCTGTTTGAGTTTTACAGTACTTACCTGTATATCACCGCTAAAAAAGATAGAGATACCTTTGAATCTTTCTCTAAATGGGGGCAAATACTATTACAGGATTTTAATGAAATAGACCGATATCTTATTCCCCAAAAACAAATTTTTGAATATTTGGGGGCTATTAAAGCCATTGAAAATCACCATTGGTCACTGGAACAGAACCAAACCGATTTTATCAAGAAATACTTATCCTTTTGGAACAAATTACCGCTTTACTATAATCGTTTTACAGAAAACTTAATCAATAAAAACTTAGGATATCAAGGCTTAATATATAGAGAGGCAGTAGAAAATATAGAATCCTATATTCAAAATACAACATGTAAACATCATGTTTTCTTAGGTTTTAACGCCCTAAATACTGCAGAAGAAACGCTAATACAAGAATTACTGCAAAACGACTTGGCTAAAATTTACTGGGACATAGACAAATGCTTTTTAGACCATCCCAAACACGATGCGGCGCTGTTTACAAGACAGCATAAATCAAACTGGTCTTACTTTCATAAGCACCCTTTTAATTGGATTACAAACAATTATACCAAAAATAAAGACATTTCGGTTTTTGGTATTCCGAAACAAATCGGGCAAGCAAAACATATTGGCTCTTTATTAAAAACGCTAGAGCGAGATAACCCTACTTTAGAAAAAACTGCTGTTGTTTTAGGAGATGAAAACCTACTCCTTCCTACTTTAAACTCTCTTCCGGAGAGTATAAAAAACCTAAATATTACCATGGGATTTCCTTTGAAATCCATTCCGTTAAGTTCGTTATTCGAAAGCCTTTTTCAGTTGCATAAAACTGCCACAGCTTCATTTTATTACAAAGATGTGGTTAAAATCATTTCCCATCAATTCGTGGTGCCACTTTTAAATGGTAGTGATACTAAAATCATCGAATCTATTCAAACCAACAATCTAACCTACTTAAGTGTAAAACGTTTGCAAAATATAGCTCCGGATTGTTCTAATCTTATAGAGCTATTATTTTTAGGTTGGGAAAACGTAAATCAAGCCATCGAAAATTGCTTTCAACTAATTCATACCATAAAAGTGTTTTTAGATGAGGATAAATCCAATAACTTACTA
Source organism: Seonamhaeicola sp. ML3 (assembly GCF_023273855.1). Taxonomy (NCBI): domain Bacteria; kingdom Pseudomonadati; phylum Bacteroidota; class Flavobacteriia; order Flavobacteriales; family Flavobacteriaceae; genus Seonamhaeicola; species Seonamhaeicola sp. ML3. The sequence goes on from NZ_CP096884.1 coordinate 1,210,303, forward strand.
TCCCTGGAATATCTTTTTAGATTCAACACACTATTTAATGAACTGGTTCGCTTAAATTCAGAATACCATCATATTAATGATATTAGCACTCTTTTTGGGGTTTATAAAGAACTACTGGCTTCAGAAACCCTAGACTTTCAAGGAGAACCCCTAAAAGGCCTTCAAATAATGGGTATGCTCGAATCACGTGTTTTAGATTTCGAAACCATAATCATTTCGGGAGTAAACGAAGGTATTTTACCCTCAGGAAAGAGTCATAATTCTTTTATTCCTTTTGATGTAAAATTAGAAAATAACCTGCCCACCTATAAAGAAAAAGACGCCGTATACACCTATCATTTTTACAGACTGCTCCAACGTGCAAAAAAGGTATTCATTCTTTACAATACAGAGGCAGATGCTTTGACTGGCGGCGAAAAAAGTAGATTTATAACGCAGTTGGAACTGGAAGGTATACACCACATAAAACACCAAATTGTTGCACCTAAAGTTCCTGTAATACCAAAAGAACTTAATGTTGTAAAAAAAACCACTAAAGTTACAGAAGCTATAAAAACTCTGGCAAGAAAAGGGTTTTCGCCTTCATCACTTACCAATTACATTAGAAACCCCATAGATTTCTATTATCAAAAAATATTGGGCATAAAGGCGTTTAACGAAGTAGAAGAAACCGTGGCTGCAAATACCTTAGGTACTGTTGTTCATAATACCCTCGAAGATTTTTACAAGCCTCTGGTAGGCACTTACCTTTCTGTAGACAACATAAAAGAACTTAAAAAGGAGATTCCCAAAAGAGTGATACAACACTTTAAAGAAATTTATAAAGAGGGCGACATCAAAACAGGGAAAAACCTGATTATATTCGAAATTGCCAAACGGTATATCTCTAATTTTTTAGACCTAGAAATAAAAGATTTAGAAGCAGGAAATAGGATTAAAATCTTGGCTATAGAAGCTAAAAACGAGATTTATTTGGACATACCCGAACTTGATTTTCCTGTGAAAATTACTGGAATGGTCGATAGAGTAGACGACTACAATGGCATAACCCGAATTATTGATTACAAAACCGGTAAAGTAGAACAGAGTGATGTTGAAGTTGTAAATTGGGAGGATATTTCTACAGACTATAAAAAATACAGCAAAAGTTTCCAAGTGCTTTGTTACGCTTTAATGATGAGCCAATCCAATACCCTTAAAATGCCTGTAGAAGCTGGAATTATCTCGTTCAAAAACCTTAGTAAAGGGTTTTTGAAGTTTGCAAAGAAAGAAAAAGCAGGTGCTTGGGGTAAAAAAGACAGTATTATCACTGAAGAGACAATCGGTAATTTTAGTACCGAGTTAAAAACATTGATTTTAGAAATTTGTAATCCCAACATACCTTTTACCGAGAAAGAAATATGAGTACACAAAAAGACATTTTCACCATTGAAGGCAAACATGGCAAACCCATTTTAATTGATGTAACAACAAGTAAAATTAGTACAAATACGCCCATTATTATTTTTTGCCATGGGTATAAAGGTTTTAAGGATTGGGGAGCATGGAACCTTATGGCAGATGCACTTGCACTTGCCGGGTTTTGCTTTATAAAATTTAACTTCTCCCACAATGGCGGTACTTTAGAGCAGCCCATAGACTTTCCAGATTTAGAGGCTTTTGGACAAAATAATTACACTAAAGAGTTAGCCGATTTAAAAGCTGTAATGGATTGGTGTTTTGAAAACGAGACCATCAAAACGCTAGGCAACATAAATAACCTAACGCTAATAGGACATAGCCGAGGGGGCGGAATTGTTTCCATCACCGCTAGTGAAGACCCAAGAGTTAAACAAGTGATTAGTTTGGCAGGAGTATCAGATTTCTTAAAACGGTCTGTTATAACTTCTGAAACCGAAACCTGGAAAAATACAGGTGTGAAATACGTTACCAATGGCCGCACCAAACAACAAATGCCCCATTACTATCAGTTTTACCTAGACACTATAAAAAACCGAGACCGCTTAAGCATACAAAATGCTGTTTCTAATTTAAACATCCCCCACCTTATAGTTCATGGCGATGTTGATACGAGTGTTTTTATTAAAGAGGCCGAAAACCTTCATCGCTGGAACCCAAAAAGTAAATTGTTGATTATTAACAATGCCGACCATGTGTTTCAAGCATGCCACCCCTGGCATAAAGAAACGCTTCCTCTACCTTTAAAAGAAACTGTAAACCAAGTGATTGATTTTATAAATGAATTTAAAACATAAAAAAGGCTTCCTGAATTAGAAAGCCTTAATGTTTTGTGGAGAAGAGCGGACTCGAACCGCCGACCTCTTGACTGCCAGTCAAGCGCTCTAGCCAGCTGAGCTACATCCCCGTAGCTGTAATTATAGTACTTACAAGCCTTTTGATACTTTTAAGCAAAAGCGCATTTGCCTGTAAAACTTGGCAAATATATACATTTAAGGGCAAAAACCCACCACGAAAACTCAGCATCGTTTTAATTTTTACTTCAAAGTCACTTCAAAATAATTATGACAATAGAATTGTAGGACTTATCTTTAAAACTTGCAAATGAATGCGCCTTAATAAATACAGTGGATATAAACACAATTGTTCTTATACAACTGTTATGTTCTAGCTGCAATACCCTAAATTCACGAATGACAATAATATACATACTACTTTTCGGAATAATTAACCTATTGATATTTTCTCAACTGACTAAGAAAATTGAGATTCCAACGAAATATAAAATCGTATTAATTTCCATTGCTATCATGCTAGGATTAATTCATATTTTTGAACCTTTTACCAATACACTTCCGAATGATATATTTCTCATTCTACTTGGATCTAGTTTAGCAAATATTGCAGTATATTTTGCTAGTAGAATTGAGATTTGGTTTGCTATCCAGACAACAAACAAAAAAAGAGATGAACAAATTTTTAAAATGTTTGACTTTTTGACTCTTTATCTAGTCTATATTATGAGTTTTGTCGTTCAAATTGGGACAATCATAAATAATTAAAAATGCCAATATACAACGACGGTTATAATTCATTACTGCTGAATTCCTAATCGGAATTCATTGCAATTTCCTATCTTTCGGTTAGGGAGGGAAATCAACTATGTTTTTCTACAACAAACCATATACCAACCGTTCTAACACATTAGGCAAATGAAATATAAATTAGTTTATAAAATTTTAGTTCTGTTACTAATTTGCTTAACATCTTGTGACCGTCCCAATTGTAAAAATAAAAATCCAATATTAGAAACTAATGCGCCGAATTCAAAAAAATATAAAGATGAATTAGTTAATCAACTTAACAAAGTTGACCAATCTAAACTTACTTATTGGCTTCAAAAGTATGATGTATAAAATGGAAAAGAAACCTTATACTTTAATATACAAGGAGATGGATTGTGCGCAATTCTACATTTAACAATTCAAGATTGGAACAAACTAGAAGACGTTAGAAAAAGAAAAGGTATTGGCCGCAGAGGTGCAGAATTTACAAACTTAAAATTTCAGATTCATCAAGACACTTTATCTACAGAATTTATATATGTAACATACGATAGATTAATAGATTAAAAACTTAATATACATAACCGCAATTTACTCACTATTTACTATTTTCAACTTTAGTGTTCGTCAGTCACTTCGCTCTGGTCGGCGGATTTGACTAGCCCTCTACAGCACTAAGGATAAACTGAATCCGCTCGGGATAACTAAGGTTTGTAAGAGAGGATATAAAACTAATAAAATGAAAAAGAGAACTTTAGGAAACAACGGATTTGAAACCAGTGAAATTGGACTAGGCTGTTGGCAATTGGGCGCAGATTGGGGCGATAAAATCAATGAAGAAAAAGCCATTGAAATACTTGACAAAGCCGTTAGTAACGGCATTAATTTATTTGATACTGCCGATGTCTATGGCGACGGACGAAGTGAAACACTAATTGGGAAATTTATTGAAGAGACTAGGACAGATATAAAAGTGGCGACAAAATTTGGTCGTAATGCCAATGTTTTTCCGAATAACTACAGAGAGCAAGCGCTTAGAAAATCTATAGATCATTCCAGAAAACGTCTTAACAAAGACTGTATAGATTTATTACAGTTGCACTGCATACCAACAGAGGAATTAAAAAAAGGTGTCATTTTCGATTGGCTAAGAACCTTAAAAAACGAAGGTAAAATAGCTCACTTTGGTGCAAGTGTTGAGAGTGTTGAACAGGGTTTAATTTGCTTGGAGCAAGAAGAGCTTCAATCGCTTCAGGTTATTTACAATATTTTTAGACAAAAACTGACAGACGAATTACTACCAAAAGCTCATAAAAAAGGGGTAGGCATTATTGTTCGATTACCGCTAGCAAGTGGTTTGCTATCTGGTAAATTTACAACCCAAACCAAGTTTCCTGAAAACGACCACAGAAACTTTAACCGTAATGGAGAAGCCTTTAATGTTGGAGAAACCTTTGCTGGTATTCCATTTGAAACCGGTGTAAAACTAGCGGATGAACTAAAAACACTTTGTCCAGAAAATTTATCTATTGTAGAAATGGCTTTACGCTGGATATTGGACCATAAAGAGGTAACAACCATCATTCCTGGAGCAAGCTCAACAAAACAAGTTATAGAGAATGCTAGAGTAAGTGATTTACAGTCGCTTTCTGAACAACTAATACGTGAATTGAAAGTCTTTTATAATAACAAGATTCATAGTCACATAAGAGGGGTTTACTAATGGTTTAAATAACCTATATTTTACACTTAATCGCTAATCCATAAAAATATATTATGCTCACAATCTCTGCTAAGGAAATGAAAGATGTGCTTTACGAACTATTTAAAAAGTATGAGTTTACAGAAAGTAAGGCTAATCTCTTGGCCGAGGTTTTTACACAGAATACACTTTACGGGGTAAATTCTCATGGTATTAATCGTGTACCCTATTTCATTGAAACCGTAAAAAAAGGAATTGTAAAAGTAAATGAAGAGGCAAAAAAGATAGAAGCCTTCGGAAATATAGAAAGATGGGACGGCAATCAAGGCCCCGGAATTATTAATGCCGTAACGTGTACTAACAGGGCTATAGCACTTGCAAAAAAAGATGGTATGGGACTCGTAGCGCTTCGTAATACCAATCACTGGATGAGAGGCGGTTATTACGGCTGGCAGGCGGCCAAAGAGAACTGCATTGCCATTCTTTTTACTAACACACAACCTAATATGCCTGCTTGGGGCGGAAAGGAAAGCCGTATTGGAAACAATCCTTTTGTAGTATCAATACCCAGAAAAGAAGGGCATATTGTGCTGGATATGGCGCTTTCCCAATTTTCTTTCGGTAAAATAAATAACTATAAATTAAAGGGAGAACAACTACCTTACCATGGCGGTTGGGATGAGGACCACAAGCTATCAAAAAATCCCGAGAATATTCTTAAAACCGAACAAGGTCTTCCCATTGGTTATTGGAAAGGGTCTGCTTTTTCTATAGTGCTAGATATGTTAGCAACGCTATTGTCTGCAGGAAACTCCACTTACAAAATCGGTCTTAAAGAACATGAAACAGCGATTTCTCAAGTCTATCTTTGTATCTATCCTGAAATATTTCATGATCAAGACTTGCAGCATACGCTCATAAATGAAATAATCAATTATACACACGATGTTACGCCTAGCGAAAAAGGAGAGAGAACCTACTATCCTGGAGAACGAGCAGCCAATGCAGAAAAACACAATAGCAAAAATGGTATGAAAGTCAATAAAGAAATTTGGCAAAAGGTACTGTCTTTATTATAAGTTCGGTATCTACAAAACCATAAAATAAAATGTTTGGAATGCCCACGCTATATACTGTAATATCTTATGGCACTTTAACAAGCGTTTTGATGAACTTAATAATTGTGTGAGCAAAAATTTATAGCTTAAAATACAATAAATTTGCATTGACCATGACTTTTAAACCGTGGTATTGATTTGGGAAAATCCATTAGCTTAAAACAGATAAATAAACTTGCCGTTCCTGCTTTAATTTCGGGTATTTCAGAACCGATATTATCTATAACAGATACGGCAATTATAGGCAATATTCCAATAAATGCCATTGAGTCTCTAGCAGCGGTAGGTATTGTTGGTACGTTTATGTCTATGCTTATATGGGTGTTAGGGCAAACGCGTAGTGCCATTTCGGCTATCGTATCGCAATATGTGGGTGCCAAGAACCTAATTGCTGTAAAGAATCTTCCGGCTCAAGCCATATTTATTGTAACATCGATAAGTATACTAATAATCGTAACTACGTTTCCCTTTGCCAAAGCAATATTCAAACTTTACAACGCTTCAGATTTAATTTTAGATTATAGCGTTACCTATTATCAAATTAGAGTGTTCGGTTTTCCGTTCACCTTATTTACAATGGCTGTATTTGGGACTTTTCGCGGACTTCAAAACACGTTTTATCCCATGATTATTGCCATGATCGGTGCACTATCCAATATTATTCTAGATTATATTTTGGTTTATGGAATTAACGGTATTGTAAAACCCATGCATATAGAGGGTGCCGCTTATGCTAGTGTTATAGCACAAGTACTAATGGCCATTTTCTCTGCATATTATTTACTTAAAAAGACATCCATTCCTTTAGTATTCTCCCTCCCTTTTAATAAAGAAATGAAACGGTTTGCCGCAATGGTAATAAACTTATTTGTTAGAACGCTTGCCTTAAATATTACACTTTATTTTGCCACTAGATTCGCCACAGGCTATGGAAGTGCTTACATAGCGGCATATACTATTGCTATTAACCTATGGTTCTTAAGCGCCTTTATAATTGATGGTTATTCAAGTGCAGGCAATATTCTATCTGGAAAACTCTTTGGAGCCAAAGACTATAAAACCCTCGTTTCTCTTAATAAAAAACTAATTAAAATAGGCATACTCGTAGGTATTACACTAGGCTTAGTTGGTACGCTCATTTATAAACCAGTAGGATTATTGTTCACTAAGGAACCTGAAGTTTTAAATGAGTTTTACGCCGTATTTTGGATTGTACTTTTAATGCAGCCCATTTGTGCTATTGCCTTTATTTTTGATGGTGTTTTTAAAGGTTTAGGTAAAATGGAACTTCTAAGAAATGTATTACTGCTGTCTACGTTTATCATTTTTCTGCCAATACTTTATGGTCTGGACTACTTTAATTTTAAGTTAAACGGTATTTTTATTGCGCTAACGTTTTGGATGATTGCCAGAGCGCTTCCGTTATTAATTAAATTTAAAAAACAATTTATTCCTCTTAGCAAAAACTATTAACTTTGCACCGCATAATACTAAATGATGATATTTTCATTAGTTACCCTATACCAACAGGTAAACATTGAAGAAAAAATAAAAAACGCATCAGACAAAGGTTACGAAATTGGCGTGTTTATTGGTGGTATGTTGCCTATGGTTATTTTGGTTTTAATAGCGTATGCTATTTACCGCTATAACAAAAAAAGAATGGATAGAGAATAACAAAAAAATGGATGTATTAAATTTTTTAACAGGCAACGGTCTTTTCTTAATACTGGCCATAGTTTTAATAGTAGTTTACATAATTAATAGAAATCGAGGAAGACGCAGATAATGGGAAATATTATTAGAATCACTAAGCAATTCTCTTTTGAAACTGGTCATGCCCTTTACGGTTATGATGGAAAGTGTAAAAATTTACACGGACACAGTTATCAATTACATGTTACCGTAATAGGCAAACCAATTATGGATAGCAACCATAATAAAAATGGTATGGTGATCGACTTTGGTGACCTTAAAAAAATTGTAAATAAACATATCGTAGATATTTTTGATCATGCGATGGTTTTCAACAGAAACTCACCGCATAAAGAACTAGCCGAAGTATTAGAAGCTCAAGGTCACAATATTATTCTTGTAGACTATCAGCCAACCAGCGAAATGATGGTTATTGATTTTGCTGAAACTATCAAGGCTAATATCCCAGAGCATTTAAAGCTGCATTCTTTAAGGTTATATGAAACTGCAACCAGTTACGCCGAGTGGTTTGCCAGCGATCAGGAGTAGTATTTTGGGCGCTTGCCTACTAGCGGTATCGCAGCAGGTTACCTCAAAGGCTTTCACGAAAAGTTTATCCTGAGCGAAACCAAAGGGGTATCTGAGAGCGCCTCAAACATCCCTTTAAATTCTTAACACATTACAATTATCAGTTGCAGTTTTCAATTCTCAATTAGATACTTCTAGCTTCAGTCTTCTGTCTTCAGGCTAAAAAACCTATATTTACACATGCAAATTCCAAAAGGAAAGAAAATATACTTTGCTTCAGACAATCACCTAGGAGCACCAACAAAAGAAGCCTCTTTTCCTCGAGAGAAAAAGTTTGTAGCTTGGTTAGATGACATTAAAGAAGATGCGGCGGCTATTTTCCTGTTGGGTGATCTTTTCGATTTTTGGATAGACTACAAAAAAGTAGTTCCGAGAGGCTTTACAAGAACTTTAGGCAAATTGGCCGAAATAAGTGATTCTGGAATTCCTATCCACTATTTTGTAGGTAATCACGACCTTTGGATGAATGGCTATTTTGAAGAAGAACTTAATATTCCGGTTTACCACAAACCCAAAGAATTTACCTTTAACAATAAAACTTTTTTTTTAGGTCATGGCGACGGATTAGGCCCTGGTGATAAAGGTTTTAAACGCATGAAAAAAGTGTTTACTAACGGGCTTTGCAAATGGCTATTTCGTTGGTTACATCCAGATATTGGTGTTTCAATAGCCCAATATTTATCGGTGAAAAATAAAATTATTTCGGGTGATGATGATGCCAAATTTTTGGGAGAAGACAACGAATGGCTTTTACTGTATTGCAAACGTAAGTTAGAACAGAAACATCGTGACTTTTTTATATTCGGTCACCGCCACTTACCTCTAAATATTGATATTGATAATACGTCTAAGTATGTTAATCTTGGTGATTGGATTAGGTATTATACTTATGCTGTTTTTGATGGAGAAACTCTAGAACTAAAAGAGTATTAATCCTCTTTTTCATGCATCTCAATATCTTTTCGTAAATCCAAATTTCTCAAAGATGGATTTTTAAAACCAATCGTTAATACCGTAATTAAGGTCGCGCAACCTCCTAAAATAACAGCAAGTGGCGCTCCAAAAATCTTAGCAGCTATACCACTTTCTAGAGCGCCTAGCTCATTAGATGAACCCACAAACATTGAGTTTACAGCACCAACCCTACCACGCATTTCGTCTGGTGTTTTAAGCTGAAGAATAGTTTGTCTTGTAACCATGGAAATCCCATCGAATACACCTGCAACAAAAAGGGCTATTATACTAAGCCAAAATAATTTTGATGCCCCAAAAACAATCATGGCCAGTCCAAAACCAAAGACTGCAATTAGTAATTTTTTACCCGTATTTTTTGTTATGGGAAGATATGTTGTTGCCAACATGGTAAGAATGCTACCAAGTGATAGCGATGCATTTAAAACACCAAAACCTTCAGAACCAACGTCTAATATATCTTTAGCAAACACAGCAAAAATAGCTACTGCGCCTCCAAATAAAACAGCAATCATATCTAAGGTTAAAGCTCCTAAAATTACTTTATCATTAAAAACAAACTCAAGTCCTACCTTTAAACTTTCTTTTACAGATTCGTTTGTTTTGGTATTTAAAATAGGTTTCTTCTTAATTAAAAACACAAGGATTAAAGCCACAACCACCAAAGAGAAGATAATTCCTAGCGTTAAATGAACCCCAATCCAAGCGATTAAAAAACCTCCTACCAAAGCACCAGTAACCGAAGCGCCTTTCCATGTGCTACTGCTCCAAGTAGCAGCATTAGGATAAATACTCTTTGGCACTAATAAGGCAATTAAAGAAAATATAGTAGGGCCAAAAAACGCCCTTAAGATACCACCAAAAAAGACAAGACCGTATATTGCCAACACGATATTATTGGTAGTCCACGAGGCTTCAATATGTTCTGAAGTCAACCAAAATAATCCGAAACTAATGAGAGAGAATAATGCAATAATCAATGCAAATAGATTTCGTTTTTCTTTTCTATCTACGATGTGTCCGGCAAACGGCGCCATGAAAAAAGCTGGGATAAATTCACAGGCGCCAATAATCCCGAGGCTCAACTCATCTTTGGTTAGAGAATATACTTGCCATTCTATGACTACAAATTGCATAGACCACCCAAAAACCAGAGCAAACCGAAGCAATAAAAAAATATTGAATTCTTTTATTCGGAGCGCGGCATATGGGTCGTTTTTAGTCATACTTTATGCCTTAATATCCCTTAATTTGAGTTGCAGTGACACATTACCTTGCCATTCATTTTCATCAATGGAATAAACGGCACTAAAAGGTTTTCCATTAGAAATGATTTCATATTTATCGCCCATACCAAAACCAATACAAACTATGTTGTTGGCATTGGGTTGGGTTGCTGTTAGTCTTAAATGTGTTTTATCGGCCCCCACACATTTACCATAGCCGGTATCGGTTAGCCCTTCGGTCATAAATGTTGGTGTCATATTGTTAGGCCCATAAGGCGCAAATTGTTTTAATATTCTGTAAAACTTGGGGGTGATATCACCCAAGTTAATGTTGGCATCTATTTTAATTTCAGGAATAAGCAGATTTTTTTGAATGGTTTTAGCAACCTGATGTTCAAAAGCCTCTTTAAAGGCTTCGTAGTTTTCCTCCTTAAGGGTCAATCCAGCCGCGTATTTGTGCCCACCAAATTGTTCTATATGTTCACTACAGGCCTCGAGTGCATTGTAAACATCAAAATCGCGAACCGAACGGGCAGATGCAGCCAATACATTTCCGCTTTTAGTAAACACCAATGTAGGTCTGTAATAGGTTTCTGTTAATCTAGAAGCCACAATACCAATAACACCTTTATGCCAAGTTTCATGGTAAACAACAGTAGTAAAACGTTGCTGTTCGTTTTGTTCTTCAATTTGTTTAAGAGCTTCTTCCGTTACTTGCTTATCGGTTTCTCTTCTATCATAATTATAAGTTTCTATATCTATGGCGTGCTTTTCAGCCATTTCATATTCCTCCTCAGCTAATAAGGCAACGGCAAAATTACCATGTTTCATACGCCCAGCGGCATTTATTCTTGGCGCAACGGTAAATACGACATCGGTAATAGTAAGTTCGGTTTTATCAACCTGAGCCAATAAGGCCTTTATGCCTGGTCTTGGATTTGTGTTTATAACCATTAAGCCAAAATAAGCCAACACTCTATTTTCACCATCAATTGGAACAATATCGGCTCCAATAGCTGTAGCTACCAAATCTAAATAAGGCATTAAATCATCAACAGTCTCGCCATCTTTTTCAGCAAGTGCCTGAATTAATTTAAAACCAACACCGCAACCACACAACTCTTTGTACGGATAGTTACAATCTTCGCGTTTAGGGTCTAAAACTGCTGCTGCATCGGGGATTTCTCCAGCTGGCCTGTGATGGTCACAGATTACGAAATCAATTCCTAATGTTTTAGCGTATGCCACTTTTTCTACTGCTTTTACACCACAGTCTAAAGCAATAATTAGGTTAAAGTCATTCTCTAAGGCAAAATTGATGCCTTTGTAAGACACACCATAACCTTCATCGTATCTGTTGGGTACATAAGTGTATACTAAACCATGTTTCGTCTTAAGATAGGTAGACATTAAAGCTACAGAAGTGGTACCGTCTACATCATAATCGCCATAAACCAAAATGTTTTCATTATTGGCAATGGCTTTTTCTATACGCGCCACAGCCTTATCCATACCCTTCATCAAATACGGATCATGCAAATGATCTAAACTAGGTCTGAAAAAATCTTTAGCCTCCTCGAAAGTCTCAATGCCGCGTTGAACCAAAAGCGTAGCAATTGTTTCACTTACCTGTAAGGCCTCTTGTAAGTGTGCTACTTTAGATGGTTCTGGTTTGGGCTTAAGCGTCCAACGCATTTAATAAGTTTTAAGTTAGAAGTACTTAAAGTGCGCTAAAGTAAAACTTTAAATACTCTAGGCACTTATAACTTTAGGCACTCTTGTTATGAAAATAGGTTTCAACAGATACCTCTGCAAACTGACGGAACATTTCCATCACGCCACAGTATTTTTCCACCGAAAGATCAACAGCTCGTTGCAGTTTCTTTTCGTTTAGATTATCTCCATAGAAATGAAAAGCCATAGTGACCTTATCGTAGAATTTAGGATGTTCTTCGGTTAAATTAGCATCAATTTTTATGCTAAAATCGGCAACATCCAATTTCATCTTTTTAATTAATCCGGCAACATCGATACCAGAACACCCAGCTAAACCTGAAAGCATTAACGCTTTGGGCCTGTAGCCTTCTCCTTTACCTCCGTTTTCTTCTCCGGCATCAATAAATAAATTATGTCCAGAAGGATTTGTACTCTCAAATCGTATATCACCCAACCATTTTGTAGAAACCTTTACCCCCATATTTTTTATTTTTTTTGTTTCTTTAAGTTGTCAAAAATACCACATAAATTTAAAACATGCCTTTAGTTACTCCTTTATCTTCAGACCACGACTTAGAAACCAAAGCATTAGCAGAATTCTTTAATGAAACCTTGGGGTTTTGCCCCAATTCTGTGCTCACTATGCAACGCAGACCTGCCATTAGCAAAGCTTTTATTAACTTAAATAAAGCCGTAATGGCCAACGAAGGCCGAGTGACCTCAGCGCTAAAACGTATGATTGCCTGGGTAAGCAGTAATGCAACAGGCTGTAGATATTGCCAAGCGCATGCCATAAGGGCTGCCGAACGTTACGGTGCAGAACAAGAACAACTTGACAATATTTGGGAATACAGAACACATCCGGCTTTTAGTGAAGCCGAACGAGCTGCTTTAGATTTTAGTTTAGCCGCCTCGCAGATTCCGAATGCCGTTGATGATAACATAAAAAAACGTCTCTACGAGCATTGGGACGAAGGCGAAATAGTAGAAATGCTAGGAGTTATTTCTTTGTTTGGCTACTTAAACCGTTGGAACGACTCCATGGGAACCAGTATTGAAAATGGCGCTGTAGAAAGTGGTGAGCAATACTTAGGAAAACATGGTTGGAATAAAGGAAAGCACCTATAATTTTAATGAAAACTAAAACCAATGATAAAAACTTTTAAATCCTTAGGCAAACTATTTGTTTTGAGTTGTATTCTATGCTTCTCAAGCTGCAAAAACACTAATGAAAATAAAGACATGAGCTTTACCTTAAAGGGAAGAAACTCATATTTTGTAGATAGCCATAATGGCATTTCTGTTTACAGGGATAACGATACCCGCAAACCCCTAAATGGATACTATGTTATAGCAAATGAATCTACAAAGTGGGAGGAATTCGACGTAGACAATGGTGTTCTTAATGGGGATTACATCATCTACCATAATAATGGTAATAAATTTTCTGAAGCCAAATATGTTAAAGGGAAATTACATGTTGAAGAAAAAACGTATTCTTTAACGGGAGCTTTATCTAAAGTTAGTAATTACAGTCATGGTGTGCTTTATGGGAGACCATAAGTTATTACGATAATGGAAATATTCAATCTAAATCTAAAATAGAAGATGAAAAAACCATAGAATCTGTTTCATTTGATTTGATAGGAAACATCCAATCGCAAATGTTTATCAAGGATGGAAGAACTATTACCCAAACCATAAGGGGAGGTAAAGTGCTTATGGAACAAATATCCTCTAACTACGATAGTTTTGAAGCTATGAAATTATACAATGAGGATGGCTCGTTAAAAGTCTACCCAAGAATGATTGAAGACGAGGAAGATGGTAGCTATTTGATTGAGCTCGATGAAAATGAAAACGAAATAAAGCGAATAGATGTTAAAGCAAACCCTCAGGAAGCCATGAAATATTTTCAATACCTTCAAGCATTTCAGTAAAAAAAGACACCACAGCATCTTAAGACCTCTCCAGAAATGGGGAGGTTTTTTTATTTCACACTACTATTTTATCACTTTACTAACTAAAAACACAATTTCCCTCATTGGTCATTTTATGTTTAGCTATAGTACCATAAGTTTGAATGTATTAAAACCAGCATTATGAAACTTCAACTAACCAAAACCTTCTGTAATCTTTTTTTCATATGCTTTGTTTCTATTGTATGCGCTCAAGAAGGTGTTGTTTCGGGAGTGTTAACAGGTAATGACGGCGTACCAATTCCGGGAGTAAGTATTTTGGTAAAAGGAACTACACATGGTGTAACCTCTAATTTTGATGGCGAATACAAAATAACATGTAAAATTGGAGATATTCTAGTCTTTTCATTTATAGGTATGCTTCCAAAAGAGGTAGAAGTTACCTCTAATATGTTTGGAGAGTCTTCAACCACCATAGTAACGAAACAAAAACCCGTTGAGCAGATAAAAAATGACGCTTTCCAAAAGGCGGTTTCGCAATTTAAAAAAGCATCGGTTATGTTCCCTAGCTTAGAGCATACCTCGAGAACTTATAACAAAACAGGCTATTTTCAATATAACCGTATTAAGGATATTGAAATCGAAGACGACCAAGTAAAACTCACCTATTTTAAACCTAATTTTTATTTCGAAGTTAGATACAATACCATAAAAGGTATTCAATATGTAAAAAATAGCAACCTGCCCCAAACTCAAAACATCTTTAGTCAAGGCCTTTTCCAAAATGGTGAGCTTCGTTTTAGCGGACCCGAAACTAATAATATATTTTCCTATGGTCCTAGATTAAATACATTGGAATTCGATGGTTCTAATTACGCTTACGATATAAACGGAAGACTTGTACCAATCAATAATGGCAACGGCACCCCCGCAAGTACTTATGATAATTCTATTTTCGAGCCAAGTATAAAATCTGTTGACAATGTCTCCTTTAATGTATCTTCGGATTATTCCCTTTTCGGATTTGAATTTACTTCCAAAAACCAAAAAGACCTCTATAACAGAGAGACTAATAAAACAAACAACTTATTAATACAATTTAAAAATTACATCAGGCGTCAAAAAAAATTAGCTTGGGATGCATTTGTTAAATACGATACCCAGACCAATAATCAACCTAATATTAACGGGTTTCAAAACAACCTACTGCTTAATAGTTTGGCAACCCCTGTTAGTTTTGACAATAAACAGGGCATCACATTACCAGATAATTCGCAAAGAAGTTTTGGTAGTAATACATTCAATAATCCCGAATGGTTATTAAACTTTAACCAAAACGCAGAAAAAAACACCCTCTATATTGCCAGCTTAAAAAATGAATTAAAGATTAATGACGACCTCTCTGTAAATACTAAAATTAATTACAGTGATAACACCAACGAACAACGTTTTGGACTCTTTAAAAATACTGTAGGGTTTGAAAACGGTTACTCGAGCAATAGAACTGTAGATAGAAAAAATATAAACACAGCACTTCATTTAAAATATAACACACACTTTTACAACGCAACACTTAAAGCCTCTAGTGAAGCCGATTTTCTATACGAAGACCTTAATTATAGCTTATCACAGGGCATAGGCTTCAGTGATTTTAATTTAATAAATCCTAATGATTTCACACAAAAACAAAGATCGCTTCATAGGGGCATACTGCGTCTTTCACAAAAGGTAGCTTATGTTCACGACCATACTTTATTTCTTACGCTTAGTAACAACTCTTATTTCTCTTCCATTCAAAATAACAAAGGGTTTTTACCAACCGTTCAATTCAAAGTAGATTTAGATAACCTGTTAGAAATGTATACGTTTCACCCGCTATCGCTCTCTGCTAGCTACTCATCAGATGTTAATGATGCTGCACTTCTTTATGGAAACCAAAGCCACAATAGCCTTTTAATTCGCCCCGAAGAAAGCCAAAGCTACTTGGCTATTAATGATTTATTCATAGATGAATCTTTAAGGCTAGAAGAAAAAAAGAGTTATGATTTTAATTTGAAAGTAGGTTTCGATAACTTCAACTTGAGACTAACGCATTTTATTTCTGAAACCAAGAATGCTGTATTTCCTGTGCTGGAAAACAATCAGTTTCAATTACAAAATATTGCACATTCAAAAAATAAAGGTTTTGAAATAGCGTTTGATGGTTTTATTAGGTTTTCTTACGAAGCTAACTATAGTCCCAGCTTAACCTTTTCAACTTATAGACCTGAAATCACTGCCTTAACAAACAATGCTTCTCGAGTACCTGTTGCGGGATTTTCATCGGTATCTAAGAATTTAATCGTGGGCGCTCCAGCTGGTGTCATTGTAGGATCTGCCTACGCCAGAGACATCAACAACAATATTATAATAGACGATAACGGGTTTCCATTGGTTGATAACATTCCCAGGATTATTGGCAACCCAATCCCAAAGTTTAATCTAGGGTTTAGCAATCATTTGGAATGGAAACAGTTCACTCTAGATTTTGTTTTAGATTTCCAAAAAGGCGGAGATATATGGAATGGGACTCAAAATGTATTGAATTATTTAGGAACCTCACAACAATCGGCAAAGGAAAGAGACATTAATAACTTTGTTTTTAACGGAGTTACGACCCAAGGCAACGTTAACACAACTCCTGTAGATTTTTATAATCCAGACAATAATATTACCGAAAACAGGTTTGTTCGCTACGGATTTGAAGGTGTAGCCGAAGATGCCATCGAGGATGGTAGCTATTTAAACCTTAAAACTATAGATTTAACTTTTTCTGCAGTAAAGCGTAAAAAGAAGTCATTTTTTAGAACATTCGATATAGGCATTTACGCAAACAACCTAATCACATGGACCAAATTTAGAGGTGTAACGCCTTATAATTCGTTATTTAATTACAGTGCTTCCCAAGGTTTAAATTTCTTCAATACACCTTTAACCAGCGAAGTTGGCCTAAAAATGAACCTAAAAATTTAAAGCAATGACGTTTTCTAAACTTCCTAAAATATATACACTTCTCCTTTTAGTCTGTGCTTTGGTATCGTTCAGCACATTCAAAACTGATGTAGCATCCGTGGAAAAAATCTACACTCAAACCGATAGACCTTTTTATTTCCCTGGAGAAACCATTTGGTTTAAATCTTACATAACAGATACAGACCATAGTATCTCTACATTAAGCGATATTATGAATGCCGAATTAATTTCACCAAAGGGCGTCATTTTAAGAAAAATAAGACTATATGTTGAAAACGGTTATGCTTACGGCGATTTTGACATTCAAAACAACTGGGTTGGCGGGATTTATACCTTAAAAATGTATACCAATTGGATGCGCAATTACGGGGAAGCCTCATTTTTTTCGAAAAAAATAACGGTTCAAAAAATAGTAAAGCCCAATGTGCTTCTAAAGCTAAAATTTGAAAAAGAAGGCTATGGTAAGGGCAGCACCGTTATAGCTAATTTCGAAGCCAAAGATTTAAAAAACCAGCCTCTTAAGAATAAAACCTTAACATTTGAAGTTGCTGTAAAAGGTAAAAACATCATATCTGAAACCATTGTTACGAATACACTCGGCAAAGCTTTTCCAAAATTTATATTGCCCAAAGATTTAGAAACCTCTGATGTTACCTTAAACGTTTTGGTACCCCACAAAGGCACTACCGAATCGATTTCGAGAGCAGTACCTGTAGTATTAGATCATATAGACTTACAATTCTTCCCAGAAAGTGGAAAAATCATTGCAGGAACCGAAAACAAAATCGCTTTTAAAGCCTTAAACGAATTTGGTAAACCAGTTGATATTTCCGGAGATATTTATGATAACAACGACAATGTAGTTAGTCCTTTTAAAAGTTTTCATGATGGGATGGGTGCTTTTGATTTAAACGTAAATTCCAATGCTTCCTATTACGCCAAAATCACTTCACCTTTTAAATCGGAAAAAAACATTGAACTTCCAAAAGTCTATAGTAATGGCACACGCTTTTCGGTAAAAGTCGATAGTCTCAATACGGTAATACAACTATTCTCAACCGAAAAGGAACAACTCTTTTTAGAAATACGCAATGCTTCTAAAACCTTGTTAAAAAAGCCGATTTCAAATAATAAAATGTTCATTTTAAATACAAAGGACTATCCCATCGGCATTTCTAAATTCACCATTTTAAATGCTAAAAACAATATCCTTGCTGAACGATTAGTCTTTTTAAACCCACACAAAAAACTAAATATAGATATCACTTTAAATAAAGAAATCTATAACACCCGAGAAAAAGTAAAAGCAACCATAACCACTACCGATTTCAACAATAATCCCATACCATCGAACCTTTCATTAAGTATCGCAGACAACAAATTGCTAACGGTTGCCGATGACAAACAAGACCATATTTTATCTGGTTTATTACTATCCTCTGAACTTAAAGGTAAAATTCACAAGCCAGCATTCTATTTCAACCCTAAAGAAGCAAAATCTTTTCGAGCCTTAGACTATATTATGTTAACCCACGGATGGCGTGATTACATAAATACTTCAGAACTCACTTATGAAAATGCAGAGTATAAACCTGAGCAAAACGATATGCATTATGGAACCGTAGTCACCAAAAAGGGGAAACCTGTTGAAGCTACCCTTCTGCTATTTGACAATAAAGGCAATAAGGTATTAGTCTTTAAGACCAATAAAAATGGTGAATTCCATTTTAAATCTAAACAGAATACTACATCTACGTTACTGGCTTATACCGATGACGGACAAAAACTAGAAATTAAAAAAGGGTATATTAAATATAGACCGAAGCCTAATACTCTAGAAAGTGAAAACACCCCTTTTAAAGAAAATCCTCGTTTAATTAATAAAACACCACAACAAAAACCCATAAAAAAGAAGGTTAATGCCAATGTTGCTCTAGATGATGATACAGATGCTTTAGACGAAGTTGTGGTTGTTGGCTATGGCACTTCAAATAAAGCCAGCGTAGTTGGTGCAATAAGCTATATTAAGACCAAAGATATCCTTTCTTCCCAAAACGATATTGCACAAGTTTTACAAGGACAAGTGCCAGGAGTTACCGTAACACAAAACTCGACGGTTCCAGGAAGTGCATCAAATATTAGAATACGTGGAAACGCCACCATCTCCGGAAATAGTACACCGCTATATGTGGTAGATGGTGTACCGCAAGAGGAAATAAATATCTCTAACATTCATCCTTCTCAAATACGTAATATTACGGTGTTAAAAGACGCTTCGGCTACCGCCGTTTATGGTTGTAGAGGTGCTAACGGTGTAATTGTTATTACAACTACAGCTGATGGAGGACTAAGTAATTGGGGCAAAAAAAAGCTAAAAAAAGCGAACTTCAACAATTATGCTATTGCGAATTACTATACTTATGGACCTAGAAATACCAACTACAAAAGGTCGTTTTACATGCCACAATATGAAAGTAACGTTTTACCCGAAGAACGTACCGACTTTAGACAAACCATATATTGGAATCCCATAATTGAAACTGACGAGAAAGGAAAAGCAGAATTCGAATTTTATAACTCCGATGCCATAACCTCGTTTAAGATTACTGCCGAAGGCATTGGTTACAATGGTCTTATTGGAAGAAAAGAAAAAACTTTTGCTACCAACAAAACACTAAATGTAGATTTTAAAACCCCTAACTATATGGTATTAAATGATACCGTAGTGCTTCCCGTTTCAATTACAAACGAATCTAAAAAGGAGGTGACCTCTGTTATAAATTTAAAACTCCCCAAAGAACTAAAACTTGCGGCATCTTACAATTCAGAATTTACGATTGGGCCCGACAGTACCATAACAAAACATATTCGGGTAATACCAATAGAAAAAACCAAAGACGCTAGTATTCAAATAGAATTTGTTACTCAAGAAAATGTAGATATCATTAAACGAAAAACAACTGTTTTAAGCCCTTATTTTCCAACGGAAGTTTCAGCATCTGGATATAATTCGGCATCATATACATTCAACATCAACCACCTAGTAAAAAACAGTTTAAAAGCAGAATTTAATATATACACCAATGCCATTGCCAGCGCTATGGATGGTGTTGAAGAAACCATGCGTAGACCTTATGGTTGTTTTGAACAAACATCGTCTGCGACTTACCCAAACATCATGATTCTTAAATACCTAAAAGCCTCTGGAAAGAGTAACAAAAAAATAGAGCGAAAGGCATTAAGGTATATTAAAGATGGTTACCAAAAACTTATAAGTTTTGAAACCAAAGAAGGCGGATTTGAATGGTTTGGTAGAACACCTCCCCATGAAACTTTAACAGCATTTGGTATACTGGAATTTACCGAAATGCAGGATGTGTTTGATGGGGTAGACCAAAAAATGATTGATCGCACCGTAAAGTGGTTACTTAGACAAAAAGATGGTAACGGCGGATTTAACAAAAGTAAAAAAGGGTACGATACCTTTGCCAGTTCTCCAATTGATGTTGCCAACGCTTACATTGTTTATGCGCTAAGCGAAGCTCAAGTTAAGGCCGACATTAGTTTAGAATACAACACAGCTTATAAAGATGCCTTAGAAAGCAAGGACACCTATAAAATGGCACTTTTGGCATTAGCTAGTTTTAACCTAAACAAACCAGAAAAAGCCAAAATTATAATCTCCAAAATAGTCGAGAATATTAAAGCATTCGATTATGTAGAACTTCCTGTTAAAAACACCATTACACGTTCTTGGGGAAGCTCTAAAAACATTGAAACTGTCGCTTTTTCAATGCTTGCCCTTATGAAAGACAACCAAAATAAAAAGCATGATGAACTTATCGCTTTGGGTATTCAACATATGGTAGGTAATCGCAAATACGGCAGATTTGGCTCAACGCAATCAACCGCTATGGCTTTAAAAGCCTTGATTGAATACACCAAAATGCAAAATAAGAAACTCGTAAATGAAAACGATGCTTTAGAATTGACCATTAATGGAACCATTATAAGAGAAAAACTACACTTAGATGAGGATGGCAAAATAACCATACCCAATCTTAATCAATATATTAAAGAAGGTACACACACTTTAAAAGTGAACTTTACAAATCCCGAAATAACCTTTCCTTACGAGCTAAAGGTAAGCTACGATAGTTACTTACCAGACTCTGCTAACCAATGCCCTGTAGATTTAGAAACAACCATTCTTGATACTAATTATAACGTTGGCGATAATGTGAGCATGACCATAAATGTAACAAACAAAAAAGATGAAAATTTGGGTATGGTCACCGCCATTGTTGGAGTGCCTTCAGGAACCACCCCTCAACCTTGGCAATTAAAAGAGATTTTAGAACAAAACAAGGCTGCCTTTTATGAGATTTATGGCAACTATCTCGTGTTTTATTGGCGTGCATTTAGTGCCAATGAAACCAAAACTATACGATTAGACCTTAAAGCAGATATAGCCGGGTATTACACAGCGCCAGCAAGCTCGGCTTATTTATATTACGGTGATGAATTTAAAACTTGGGTTAAAGGAAATACCCTAAAAATTGGGGATTAAAGTTTTGCCCCAAACCTGGTTGTTTTTTGCAGAAAGCCTCTCCAGAAATGGGGAGGTTTTACTAGTACTTTAATATTTCAATGTACTTGGTCTCCATGGAATTTAAACACTTTACTTTAAATCTAATATGATTGGAAATATTATATGTGTCTTCTAAAATCAAATTTTCAAAAGACAAGAGTAAAGACTCTTTTTTCCTTAAATCAAAAATATGGATGTCCGAAGTTCCATAATCAAAGGCATAACTGTAAACAAAATCATCATTTATAAAATAGGGCTTTCCAGGAGTACTAATACTTTTATTTGTTTCTGTATCTATTATTATAACCTGGCCACCTTCATACAAGTCTACTTTTACAAAAATGTACTTATTATATTTTCCTTTGAAAGTATATTTTGAATACGCTTTGGAATCAACAATGTTATTTTTGATCTTAATATTTCCTCCTTGATATGATTCTAAATTATATCCATTATCAACTTTTTTAAAAATATTTGGATATTTCTTTATTAAAAAATCTTCTATTGAATCACTGTTCGAAAAAAATGTAAACTCCTGAATATTTTTTTTCTTACGAGAATTATACTCTACTTCGGAAATCTCTCTTGCATAAAATTCTAGAGATGAACTTGTCCTAACCCTAGGCAACAAATCACATAAAACCTCTTGTTTTTTTGAATCAATATTTGTTTTAGACTTTTCATCTACTTGAGCTTTGCATAAGTAGCTAGCCAACATGGCAAGAAATAGTATTTTATTCATTTTACATTAAATTTAGGGCTCTCCTCCGCAACTCCGGCAACACCTCAACCTCAAACCAAGGGTTTTTAGTGAGCCAAAATCGATTTCTTGGCGAAGGATGTGGTAATGGTAAATACTTTGGTAAGTATTCATTATAATTTCTAACCGTTTCGGTTAGGGTTTTCTTAGCCTCTTTTCCCAAATAATACTTCTGGGCATACATACCAACAAGAATCACTAACTCCACATTTATTAATTCATCAAATAATGGTTTATGCCATTGTGGAGCGCATTCTGGTCTAGGCGGCAAATCACCTGTTTTTCCTTTTCCGGGATAACAAAACCCCATGGGGATGATGGCGAATTTGGTTGCATCATAAAAATCTTCATCAGAAACGTCTAACCACTTTCTTAACTGTTTGCCACTGGCATCGTCCCAAGGCACCCCGGAAGCATGAACTTTAGTTCCCGGCGCTTGTCCGATAATAACAATTCTAGAATCTGGATGCGCCGATACCACAGGTCTTGGCCCCAGTGGTAAATGGTCTTTGCAAATGCTGCATTGTTTTATGTCTTGGAGGAGTTGATGCATCGTTTTGTTCTGTCATTGTGAGGAGCGCAGCGACGTAACAATCTCTTAATTTATACACAAACCAAAAAAGTTGGTAAATTCATCCAACAGATTCTTACGCTCGTACCTCGCTCAGAATGACACAGATTACTTTTTCTTTAAAGGCTCGGTTTCAAAAGACAAACCTTCAAATCCTGTTTTCATAAAATTCCTGATGTTTTGATGGCCTTCACCATTAGGGTCTTTTAAAACATCATCAAAATAGAATTGACCAAAACAAGCCAAAGTTTCTTCTTGTGTAAGAGCTTCAGCTTTTGCAAAAGCAAATAATTTGCAGGAACCAGAGTTTTGACCCTCGGCATTTTCTAAACTACCATTTTTAAATGCAGTAGGAGTGAAATTATAATTCGACTCTATAGCTTCCATAGTTTCTGAAAATTCTATTCCTGTTGGATTTGCTTTGAGTTTATTTTTAAATTCTTGTATGTTCATTTTATGTTTTTAGATGCTTCACTTTATTTTTTTCCACTAACTACAATAACAATCTCTCCTTTAGGCGGTTTCTTTGTGTAATGCTCTAACACTTCTTTAGCCGTTCCTCGAACCGTTTCTTCGTATAATTTGGTGAGCTCTCGTGATACTGATAGTAGTCTATCCTCGCCAAAATATTCGCAGAAATGCCCTAGGGTCTTTACCAATTTATGCGGACTCTCATAAAAAATCATGGTTCGGGTTTCTTCAGCCAGCAGTAAAAGTCGGGTTTGTCTGCCTTTCTTAACAGGTAAAAAGCCTTCGAATACAAACTTGTCATTAGGCAGACCAGAGTTTACCAATGCCGGTACAAAAGCCGTGGCTCCAGGTAAACACTCAACAGCAATATCGTTTTCAATACAAGCTCTAGACAGTAAAAATCCTGGGTCTGAAATCGCAGGCGTTCCCGCATCGCTCACCAGAGCAATTGTTATTCCAGATTTTAACTTTTGCACAACGCTATCAACCATTTTATGCTCATTATGCATGTGGTGCGATTGCATAGGTGTCGCAATTTCAAAATGCTTAAGAAGTTTACCCGAAGTACGTGTGTCTTCAGCAAGGATTAAGTCTGCTTTTTTTAAAACTTCAACGGCTCTAAAAGTGATGTCTTTTAAATTGCCAATAGGAGTTGGGACTATGTAGAGTTTACTCATGTAATTTTAGTCAGGATAAGATATTTTGCTCACAGTTAGATTCCCGCATTCGGGAAAATGACAGTTTTAGAAGGAATCTCGAGAAGTACGTTTTCAATTAAACTTGGCTTCAATAATTTCTAAAAAGCGTTCTTCAAACTCCTCTTTACCAACCCAATCTTGATAGTCTGGTTTAACTATTCCGCTTATAAAGCGTTTCGCATCATCTAGAGATGCCGAGGTGTTTATTTGAGAAATAACACGGTCGTAATCCTCTGGCTTACCATCAAATAAGTGTTTTATGAAAGCCAACTTATCATTAAGGCCAATATTTAGTCCACCACTTTTTAGTTTTTCGTTTAAGGATTTTTTTTCCGACTGCCCATTCGCTTTAGACACAGGTTCAAAAACGGGCATTTCTTTAAAATCAGCAGTAAGTTCGTCTAAATCTTGCTTTTTAGAAATGCGTTCTGGTATCGCTTCTTCGAATACAGCATCTACCTGCTGTGCTTCATGAGGCATTTGAGCCACCATATCTTTTATGGTTTCCATAAGCGGTTCGGAGATGGCCTCTTCTTCAGAATCATCTAAGTTTATATAGATTTTGTCTTCAACCTCAATATTATCGCTCACTTTATTATTGAAAGCCGTATCTAACATATCAAAAAATGAAGAATCACTACCAATTGTTGGAATGGCATCTTCAAAATTCTCATGAGCAAATTTTAATACCGATAGTTTTTCATAGAGCAAGGTAACCTCGGCATGCATTTTTACAACATCTTCTTTACCCTTAAGTTTTAATATTCTATGGGCAATGCTAATTAACTCAGACTCCAACTTCTTCTTCATCCGTTCAAAATTTTAAAATATAATCTAATTAAGGCTTTTGATTTTTAATAAATTTACGCCACCTTTATACAAACGAAAAAAAGCTTGTATTAGTGCTAAAATTACGAAATGTTTCTCGAAAATACTGTAAATCATAAAGAACAATTTGGTTGGATTGAAGTTATTTGCGGATCGATGTTTTCGGGCAAAACCGAAGAATTGATTCGCCGATTAAAGCGTGCCCAAATTGCTAGGCAGAAAGTTGAGATTTTTAAACCTGCTATAGATGTACGCTATAACGAGGACATGGTCGTTTCGCACGATGAGAATCAAATTCGTTCTACACCAGTTCCGGCTGCTGCTAATATTCCCATTTTAGCAGATAATTGCGATGTTGTTGGTATTGATGAAGCCCAATTTTTTGATGATGAAATTGTTCGGGTTTGTAACGATTTAGCCAACAAAGGGATTCGTGTTATCGTTGCTGGTTTGGATATGGATTTTAAAGGCAATCCGTTCGGACCTATGCCCAATCTTATGGCCACCGCCGAATATGTAACCAAGGTGCATGCGGTTTGTACACGAACGGGGAATTTAGCCCAATACAGTTATAGGAAGGCCAAGAATGATAATTTAGTTATGCTAGGAGAGGTTGATGAGTATGAGCCGTTAAGCAGAGCAGCATTTTATAAAGCTATGACGCGAGATAAGGTAAGAAAAATGAAAGTGAACGACCCTGAAGAAGTGACCGCTAAACCTAAAGATAAAGATGCCTAAAGCGCAAGAAACTGTATTAGAAATTGATTTAAAAGCACTTAAGCAGAATTTTGAGCATTTAAAATCAAAACTCAACAAGTCTACCAAGTTTTTAGCGGTTGTAAAAGCCTTTGGGTATGGCAGCGATGCTGTAGAAATAGCCAATTATCTTCAAAAATTAGGAGCAGATTACTTTGCTGTGGCTTATGCCAACGAGGGTGTGGAATTACGTAAAGCGGGTATAACAAGCCCTATTTTAGTGCTGCATCCTATTCCTGCAAACTTCAAGACAATTATTGAATACTGTTTAGAACCCAACCTATACAATGCCAAAGTTTTAAAAGAGTTTATAGCATCTGCAACCCAAGAAAAACTTAATGATTATCCTGTTCATATAAAATTCAATACAGGTTTAAATCGCTTGGGTTTTGGAGAAAATGACTTAAATTTTATTGTTTCAGAATTAAAGCAAACCAATGCCATAACTGTAACGTCTTTATTTTCTCATCTGGCTGCCAGTGAAGATTTAAACGAAAAGGAATTTACCAAAAATCAAATTGAATCTTTTAAAGCCATTGCCAAAACGTTTATTAATGCTCTGGGTTATAAGCCCATGCTTCATATATGCAATACCTCGGGAATTTTAAATTATCCCGAAGCTCATTTCGATATGGTGAGAAGCGGTATTGGTATGTATGGCTTTGGAAACTCCGACAAAGAGAATAAACATTTAGTACCCATTGCTTCATTAAAAACCATCATTTCGCAAATTCATACCATTGAAAAAGGGGAATCTGTAGGGTATAATAGAGCGTTTGTTAGTGATGGCAGCTATAAAACCGCAACTTTACCTATTGGGCATGCCGATGGTATTGGACGGCAATACGGCAATGGAAAGGGATTTGTAATTATAAATGAAACTCGTGCGCCAATTATGGGCAATGTCTGTATGGATATGATTATGGTGAACATTACCAATATTGATTGCAAAGAGGGCGACGAGGTTATCATCTTCAATTCTGGCCTAACTGCAGAGCATTTAGCGCAATCTGCCAATACTATTTCTTACGAGCTCATTACTGGAATATCACAACGCGTTAAACGTATCTTTTTACAATAGTAGCTTAACAAATGTGACTTTTTATTATTTTAGTGTCTCACTAACTATAAAATTACAATTATGTTAAAAGAGTTTAAAGAATTTGCAATGAAGGGCAACCTTGTAGACATTGCAGTAGGTTTTGTTATGGGTGCTGCTTTTAAGCAAGTGGTAACCTCATTTACCGGAGGTATTGTATCTCCATTAATTGGATTGATTTTCAATGCAGATTTCAAAGCATTAAAATACAAACTCAAAGATGGTACAGTGAACGACGCAGGTGAAACCGTAGGAGAAGTTTTCTTAGAGTATGGAACATTTTTAACTCATGTTATCGATTTTATCATTGTGGCTTTTGTTATGTTCCTAATGGTGAAAGGCATCAATAAAATGAAGAAGAAAGAAGAGCCGGCTCCAGAACCAGCTCCTGCAGGACCAACTCAAGAAGAATTGCTTTCTGAGATTAGAGATTTATTGAAAAAATAACTAAATGTTAAATAAATAACAACCTGTTATTTGTTGTTAAAAAGACCTTGTTTTAGAAAATTCAAGGTCTTTTTTTTAGTTTAAAACAACAATTAATACTTAGTTTTGCCCCATAATTTTTAAAACATAAAGAAATGAAAGTAGCTGTAGTTGGAGCCACTGGAATGGTAGGCGAAGTTATGCTAAAAGTTCTTGCAGAACGCAATTTTCCAATAACTGAATTAATCCCGGTAGCCTCAGAGCGGTCGGTTGGTAAAACATTAACCTATAAGGGGAATGATTATACCGTTGTTGGTTTAGAAACAGCTGTTTCAATGAAACCAGATATCGCTTTATTCTCTGCAGGTGGAGGCACGTCTTTAGAATGGGCTCCTAAATTCGCAGAGGCAGGTACAACTGTAGTCGATAACTCTTCGGCATGGAGAATGGACCCAACAAAAAAATTGGTAGTTCCAGAAATCAACGCCAATGTTTTAACAAAAGAAGATAAAATTATTGCTAACCCTAACTGCTCAACTATTCAGTTGGTAATGGCTTTAAATCCGCTTCATAAAAAATACAACATGAAACGTGTGGTGGTTTCTACATACCAATCTGTTTCAGGAACTGGTGTTAAAGCTGTACAACAATTAGAAAACGAAATTGCTGGTATAGATGGCGAAATGGCATATCCTTACCCCATTGGTAGAAATGCATTACCGCATTGTGATGTGTTTTTAGAAAATGGGTACACCAAAGAAGAAATGAAACTAGCTAGGGAGCCTCAAAAGATTATGGACGACAAAACATTTTCTGTTTCGGCAACTGCAGTTAGAATCCCTACTGCAGGTGGACATTCTGAGTCTGTAAATGTTGAGTTTGAAAATGATTTTGATTTAGCTGAAGTGCGTCAATTATTAAGCGAAACACCTGGTATAGTAGTTCAAGACGATTTAGAAAACAACTCATACCCAATGCCTATTTACGCGCACGATAAAGACGAGGTTTTTGTTGGACGTATAAGAAGAGATGAAACACAACCAAACACGTTGAACATGTGGATTGTTGCCGATAACCTTCGTAAAGGTGCTGCGACCAACACCATTCAAATTGCAGAGTATTTAGTTGAAAATAATTTAGTCTAAATTACTTTTCTATAAAAGATTGTTAAAGGCCTCTGTTAACTGCAGGGGCCTTTTTATTTTTGACAAAAAAGCAATAGCGATTGGTCTTTTTGTCTTTGGGAGTTTGATAAGTTGTCAACCACTCCAAACAAAACAAAAAAATATTACCGTGAATTATCCAAAAACCAAAACTGTAGATATCGTAGACACCTATTTTGGTGTCGAAGTAAAAGACCCCTATCGTTGGCTAGAAGACGATATGAGCGAAGAAACCGCCAACTGGGTTAAGTCTCAAAACCAAGCTACTTTTGGATATTTAGACAATATTCCCTTTAGGGAGGCATTTAAAGAGCGTCTTTCTTCATTGTGGAATTATGAAAAAGTTGGTGCGCCCTTTAAAGAAGGGAAACACACCTATTACTTTAAAAACAACGGACTTCAAAATCAATATATACTTTATAGAAAAAATGAAGATGGTGAAGATGAGGTCTTCCTTGACCCAAACGCGTTTTCTGAAGACGGTACTGTTTCTTTAGGTCAAATTAGTTTTTCAAAAGATGGCAGTATTCTAGCTTACTCCATTTCTGAAGGCGGAAGTGATTGGCGAAAAATTATTGTCATGGACGTCGAAACTAAAGCAATATTAGAAGACAGCATATTAGATGTGAAATTCAGTGGCATATCATGGTTCAAAAGCGAAGGTTTCTATTATTCTAGTTATGACAAACCCGAAGGAAGTGAGCTATCTGCTAAAACAGACCAACATAAATTATATTATCATAAATTGGGTACATCACAAAAAGATGATACCGTGATTTTTGGGGCAACACAGGCTCAAAAACACCGTTACGTTAGAGGATCTGTAACCGAAGATAATTCTTATTTATTGATAGATGCTAGTATATCTACCTCTGGAAACAAACTGTTTTTAAAAGACTTAAGCAAACCTGACAGCGAGCTCATAACCATTTTAAATGATGAAAAAAGCGACACTTATATTATTGACAATGATAACAATACACTATTTTTAGTAACCAACCTAGATGCACCGAATAAACGTATTGTAAAGACCGATATCGAAAATCCCACACCAGAAAATTGGGTAGATGTAATTCCAGAAACCGAACACGTTTTATTGCCTTCAACCTCTGGAAAATATTTTATAGCAGAATATATGGTTGATGCTATTTCTAAGGTTATACAATATGACTATAATGGAAAATTAATAAGAGAGATTACACTCCCCGGTATTGGAAATGCAAGTGGTTTTGGAAGCAAAAAAGAGGAAACTATTGACTATTTCAACTTTACCAATTATTATACCTCATCTAGTACCTATACGTTTAACTTAGAAACCGGAGAGACAAAATTATATAGAAAATCTGCCATAGCATTTAATAGCGATGACTACGAAAGCCGTCAAGTGTTTTACACATCAAAAGATGGAACTAAAGTGCCTATGATAATTACCCACAAAAAGGGCCTTGAATTAAATGGTAAAAACCCCACTATGCTTTATGGTTATGGGGGATTCAACATTAGTTTAAATCCTTCGTTTAACATTGGGATGGCTGTTTGGATGGAGCAGGGTGGCATTTATGCGGTTCCAAATATTCGTGGCGGTGGAGAATACGGTAAAAAATGGCACAATGCAGGTACTAAAACCCAAAAACAAAATGTGTTTGATGACTTTATTGCTGCAGCCGAATATCTCATTGAAAATAACTATACTTCCCCTCAATATCTTGCACTTAGAGGAGGTTCAAATGGTGGTTTATTAGTTGGTGCTGTTATGACCCAAAGACCAGATTTAGCAAAGGTCGCTTTACCCGCCGTTGGAGTTCTGGATATGTTAAGGTATCACACCTTTACTGCTGGCGCAGGATGGGCGTACGATTACGGAACTGCCGAAGACAGCAAAGCTATGTTCGAATATCTAAAAGGGTATTCCCCGTTACACAATATAAACCAAGGTGTTGAATACCCTGCAACTTTGATAACCACAGGTGACCATGACGACCGTGTTGTGCCAGCTCATAGTTTTAAATTTGCTGCCGAGTTGCAAAGTAAACAGACTGGCAATAACCCCGCTCTTATAAGAATTGAAACCGATGCCGGTCACGGTGCGGGAACTCCTGTTAGTAAAATCATTGAACAGTACGCCGATATTTTCAGTTTTACTTTATATAATATGGGCTATAAGGTGTTGCCATATAAAACCAAGGAAAAAATTAAAGGATAAGAACTCAAGTGTTTTCAATTTAAAGACCTTACCTAAATAGAACCAAGACTTGTCATTCTGAGAACCTGAAACGAGTTCAGGTTGACAAAAATTCCACTTTTTAGCCATCGCCATTTTTTGTGTTATTTTTACAACTTTAAAAAAAGATGCTGGAAGTAAAAAACATATCATTCAGTTATTTAGAAGAGCCTACTTTAAAGAACATATCTTTTAAGGTAAAGAGCGGAGAACACTTGGCGGTTATTGGTGAAAGTGGTTCAGGAAAAAGTACACTTTTGAAGCTCCTCTATGGGGAATATGATTTAACTGAAGGTTCTATCTATTGGAACGAAAATCAAATTTTAGGCCCAGCTTACAACCTGGTTATCGGCTACGATTTCATGAAATATGTGGCTCAAGAATTCGACTTAATGCCCTTTACAACCGTTGCCGAAAACATTGGGGAATTCCTATCTAACTTCTATCCGGAGGAAAAACAGCAACGTATAAGCGAATTGTTAGAAGTAGTTGAGTTGGCACCTTTGGCAAATACAAAAGTTAAATTGTTGAGTGGTGGACAAAAACAACGTGTTGCCCTAGCCAGAGCTCTTGCCAAGCAACCCGAAATTATTTTATTAGATGAACCCTTTAGCCATATCGATAATTTTAAAAAGCAGTCTTTACGCAGAAAACTTTTTAATTTTCTAAAAGAGAAAAACATTACTTGTGTGGTGGCTACGCACGATAAAAATGATGTTATTTCTTATGCCGATAATATAATTGTTTTGGATAACAACAAAATCATTGACAATGGTACTCCAAATTACCTTTTTAACAATCCTAAAACACCGTTGATTGCCTCATTCTTTGGAGAATTTAATGTTATAGAACCCCACGGAATAGTTTATGCACACCAAATTAAAGTTGTTGAGAAATCGGCTTTAAAAGCTATAGTAAAACAATTTTATTACAACGGAACTTACTATTTAATTGAAGCCGATTTGGGTGGGGAAATTATATTATTTCAACACCAAGATTTGATTGATAAACACAAAGAAATACATCTAGAAATTCAAAAATAGTTAGAAAATTTCCTCTATTGTAAATTCTTGATTTCTGAAACTAATTTTATCTCCTGTTACTTTACCTAATAACAATTGCCCAATGGGTGTACTCGCTGAAATGGCATAAAACACATCATTGCCTACCTTTAATTCTCCAGCACTAATACTTACAAAATAATTTAAATGGGATGTGTAAATCACGCTTCCTAAACTAATAACTTCAGATCTTTTTACTACATCTATTTTAGAAAGAATTTCTTTGGTCTTTAAGACTTCTGCCAATTGGTTTCCTGCTTTTTCACGTTCCAGTTGCAGCATCGCTCTTCCGGTTTCGTGCTTATCTCCTGCGGTACTTTTTGTTTCAGTAGTAAGTGATTCTTGGATTTCGGCAATGGTTTTTTCAATAGCCAGAAGTCTGGTTCCTAAAAATGCTTCACATTTATTAAAAAGGGACGCTTTAATATCCATAAAACTAAAATAATTCTTTTATATAAGCACACTAAAAACAGATCATAAAAAAACTCCGAAATAAATTTCGGAGTTTCTATCTTTAGTCTTGAGCTATCTGCCTTATTTTAAAGTCTTCCATGAATTTAGTGGTATAGTTCCCCGCTAAATAATCTGGATGTTCCATAAGTTGTCTGTGGAAAGGAATGGTTGTTTTAATCCCTTCTATAACAAACTCGTCTAAGGCACGCTTCATTTTGTTTATAGCTTCTTCTCTAGTCTGTGCCGTTGTAATTAATTTGGCAATCATAGAGTCGTAATTTGGTGGAATGGAATACCCCGCATATACATGAGTATCTAATCTAACACCGTGTCCTCCTGGAGCATGTAAAACAGTTATTTTACCTGGTGAAGGCCTAAAGTCGTTATACGGGTCTTCAGCATTAATTCTACATTCTATAGAGTGTAATTTTGGTTCATAATGCTTACCAGAAATTGGCACACCAGCGGCAACTAATATTTGTTCACGAATTAAATCGAAATCAATCACCTGTTCTGTAATTGGGTGCTCTACCTGTATACGTGTATTCATTTCCATGAAGTAGAAATTCCTATGCTTGTCTACCAAGAATTCTACCGTTCCTGCACCTTCATATTTAATATATTCTGCGGCACGCACAGCAGCTAACCCCATTTTTTCACGAAGTTCATCAGTCATAAATGGAGAAGGCACTTCTTCTGTTAACTTTTGATGACGACGCTGAACCGAACAATCTCTTTCCGATAAGTGACAGGCCTTACCTGTCGAATCTCCAACAACTTGAATTTCGATATGCCTTGGTTCTTCAATAAGTTTTTCCATGTACATATCGTCGTTACCAAAGGCCGCTTTACTTTCTTGTCTGGCAGAGTCCCAAGCATCTTTCAAATCTTCTTTTTTGAAAACACCGCGCATACCTTTTCCTCCACCACCGGCAGACGCTTTTAGCATCACGGGATAGCCTACTTCCTCGGCTAGTTTTTCACATTCTTCATAAGATTCTATAATGCCTTCACTTCCTGGAACACATGGCACACCCGCAGCTTTCATGGTCGCTTTGGCATTGGCCTTGTCTCCCATTTTATCAATCATTTCGGCCGAAGCCCCAATGAATTTTATACCATGTTCAGTACAAATTTTTGAAAACTTAGCATTCTCTGAAAGGAACCCATATCCTGGGTGTATGGCATCGGCATTGGTAATTTCTGCCGCAGCGATGATATTCGACATTTTTAAATAAGACTCGCTACTGGGAGCTGGCCCTATACAAACAGCTTCGTCGGCAAACTTAACATGTAAGCTTTCCTCATCGGCTTTAGAGTAAACCGCAACTGTTTTAATGCCCATTTCTTTACAGGTTCTAATAACACGAAGTGCTATTTCACCTCTATTGGCTACTAATATTTTTTTAAACATAAATCTTCAAATTTTCAAAATTCAAAAAACAAATTCCAAAATTATTTGGAGCTTGGAATTTGAAAATTGGGATTTTACATTAAGATGGGTCTACTAAAAATAAAGGCTGATCGAACTCTACAGGAGAAGAATCATCAACTAAAATCTTTACTACTTTTCCAGAAACTTCAGATTCTATTTCGTTGAATAGTTTCATAGCTTCGATAATACAAAGCACATCACCTTCTGCAATAGTTTGTCCTACCTCTACAAATAAAGGTTTGTCTGGTGATGGTTTTCTGTAGAATGTACCAATAATAGGCGATTTGATTGTAATATATTTAGAATCATCGTTAGCTGGAGTCTCTGCAGCAGGTACGGCAGGTGCAGCAGGAGCAGCTGCTTCAACTACTGGAGCAGGAACAGCAACTGGTTGAGCTATCTGAGGCGCAGGAACTTGTTGTACGATGGTTGTTTCGGTATCTGATCCTGTTTTAATGGTGATTTTTACATCATCCATCTCCAATTTAACCTCGCTTGCGCCAGACTTGGCGACAAACCTGATTAAGTTTTGAATCTCTTTAATATCCATAGTTTTACTAATTAGTTAATGGTTAGTTATCTGAATTATAAGCCCATTTTAAATAAATGGCTCCCCAATTAAATCCGCCACCAAAAGCAGCGAATATTATATTATCACCCTTTTTAAGTTGTGATTCGTAGTCGTATATTAATAACGGTAAGGTTGCAGAAGTCGTATTGCCATACTTTTGAATGTTCATCATCACCTTTTCAGATTCCAATCCCATTCTGTCTGCAGTGGCATCAATAATACGTTTATTGGCTTGATGTGCTGCTAACCAAGCAACATCGTCTTTGGTTAAATTATTCTTTTCCATGACCTTGGTAGTGGCGTCGGCCATATTAAATACGGCATTTTTAAACACTGTTCTACCTTCTTGAAAAGCAAAATGACCCCCTGCGTCTATCGCCTCATGTGTGACTGGGTGAGACGATCCACCATAAGTAGCTTGCAAAAATTCCCTTCCTGTACCATCACTTCTTAAGTATTCGTCTTGTAAGCCTAAGCCATCATTGTTTGGCTCGAACAAAACAGCTCCGGCCCCATCTCCAAATATGATACAGGTTGCTCTATCTTTATAATTTATTAAAGACGACATTTTATCGGCTCCAATTAAAAGGACTTTTTTGTATCTACCCGATTCGATAAACCCTGAAGCAACTGACATGCCATAGAGAAAACTAGAACAAGCAGCATCCATATCGAATGAGAAAGCATTGGTAGCTCCGATTTCAGATGCTGTAAAAGCAGCAGTAGATGCCGCTTTCATATCTGGTGTAGCTGTGGCTACAATAACCAAATCGATTTCTTTAGGATTAAGTCCTGTTTTATTTAATAAATCTTGGGCAGCCTTTATGGCCAAATAGGAAGTTCCTTTACCTTCTTCCTTAAGAATTCTTCTTTCTTTAATTCCTGTTCGGGTTGTAATCCATTCATCGTTTGTATCAACCATAGTCTCAAGTATTTGATTGGTTAATACATACTCTGGAACATACGCACCTACAGCCGTAATTGCCGCTGAAATTTTACTCATAAACAGATAGTTAAATTGACTGAAAATTCATTAAAATTTAACAAAAACACGCAAAATAGGGTGAAAACTACTAAATTTTAATGGAAAAACACACAATTTGTTTGTTTTTGTCTTTAGAAAAGGTGTGTCATAAAAAAAACGCTCACAAGTGAGCGTTTTGTTCTATGCGCGCATAAAAATTATGCTACGTTTTCTTCTTCAGAATTATCTACTAATACCTGACCTCTGTAATATAATTTTCCTTCATGCCAGTGAGCTCTGTGATATAAGTGAGCTTCTCCTGTTGTTGGGCAAGTAGCAATCTGTGGCACAGATGCTTTGTAATGAGTTCTTCTCTTATCTCTTCTCGTTTTAGAGATTTTTCTCTTAGGATGTGCCATTTTCTATATTATTTATTATCCGTTAGTAATTTCTTTAATGTATTCCACCGAGGATCAATATCCTCTTCTTTCTTGTCTTTATTTTCTTTGAACTTTGGGCTTAATTCTTCTAATTTTTCTAGTATTTCAGAATTTAAGGTGCCGTCTTCAATGCCAGGGTGTACTCTTTTAATTGGTACTGCCAATACAATTAACTCGTATATATATTGCTGAACATTGATTTCATAAGTACCATGCGGTACTATTAAAATATCTTCATATTCGTCATTGTATTCATCTCCAAACTTAACCACTAAATCAAACTCATTTTCAATAGTTTGGTTATATGGTTCATTGGTTAAATCGCAATTAATATTTACGATTCCAGATGCCTTAAAATGTAACTCCAATAATGTTGATTTTTTTTCTAACTGAATATCAACATCAACTTTTACATCGTTAAACTCTTCATACTCAAAAAAATCAAAGAACGCTTGCTCAATACTATGCTCAAAATGATGCTTCCCTATTTTTAATCCCACAAACTGGATTATAAACTCTTTCAATGCCTTCATTATCACATCTATTTTGAGCCTGCAAATATATGAATTTTTATATTACGCAACATTACTTATAAACATTTTTTTGTTTATATCTATTTACGCATCTTTTTTAACGGATTTGCCGTAAGTTGCTCATAATCAATTCTATTTTTATAAATCTGAATAGCCGCATATACTGCCTCCTTGAAAGACCCTGAATCTGCAGTTCCTTTTCCTGCAATTTCAAAGGCAGTTCCATGATCAGGAGACGTTCTAATTTTATCTAAACCAGCAGTATAATTTACCCCTTGGCCAAATGAAAGCGTTTTAAAAGGAATTAAACCTTGATCATGGTATGTAGCCACTATAGCATCGAAATTCTTGTAATTGCTGGAACCAAAAAAGCTATCGGCCGCATATGGTCCAAACACCAACTTACCGTCTTCCTTAATTTTTTTAAGTGTGGGACGCAAAATGTCGTCGTCTTCTCTTCCAATAACACCGTTATCTCCAGTATGCGGATTAATGCCCAAAACAGCTATTTTAGGTTTATTTATCCTAAAATCTTTTTTGAGTGAATTATGAATAGTATTAATCTTTTTTACAATGAGTTCCTCCGAAATATGAGTGACAACGTCTTTTACAGGCACATGATCGGTTAATAACCCCACCCTTAAATCGCCAGTAACCATAAACATGAGGCTTTCGCCTTTAAGTTCTTGTGCTAAATAATCGGTATGACCAGGAAATTTAAACGCATCTGACTGAATGTTATATTTGTTTATTGGTGCTGTGACCAATACATGAATTTCATCACGCTTTAAAGCCTCAACAGCGGCTTTCAAAGACTTAATGGCGTAACTACCAATCTTAATATCTTCCTTACCAAATTCTATCTTAACCGGTTCATTCCAACAATTTAGCACATTTACTTTTCCTTGTGCTAATTGATTCATACCATTAATATTGTGAAAATTTATACCCGATTTAAAATGGCCTTTATAAAAATTCATGGATTTTGCCGAGGCAAATATTACAGGAGTACAAAAGTCTAAAACCCTACTATCTTCAAAGGTTTTTAAGATAATTTCTCCTCCAATTCCATTTAAATCGCCTATGGATATTCCAACTATTATATTTTCTGCTTTCTTCATTAAATATGACTACTTTTGTCAATAGTTTTAATCCTGCAAATTTAACCAAATAAACAGATAATACTATGTTTACCGGAATTATTGAGGATATGGGTGTTATATCGAATTTAAGAGAGGAAAACACCAATCTTCACATAACAGTTAAAAGCAACATTACCTCAGAATTGAAAATAGACCAGAGTGTGGCACACAATGGCGTTTGTTTAACTGTAATTGATATAAATAATGACGAATATACCGTTACCGCAATAAAAGAAACTCTTGATAAAACTAATTTAAGCTCCCTTAAACTTAACGATAAAGTAAACCTTGAGCGCGCTATGAAATTGGGTGACCGTTTAGATGGCCATATTGTACAAGGGCATGTCGACCAAACTGGAATCTGCACTCATGTTAAAGCTGAAAACGGTAGTTGGTTTTTTTCTTTTGAATACGATGCGTCGCTGAATAATTTAACTATTGAAAAAGGGTCTATTACAATAAATGGAACGAGTTTAACCGTAGTAAACTCTGGGCACAATACTTTTAGTGTAGCCATCATCCCATATACTTACGAGCACACGAACTTTAACACTTTTAAAGAAGGAACGGTCGTTAATTTAGAATTTGATGTGTTGGGCAAATATGTTGCGAAATTAGCAACTTTAAAAGACGCCTAACTTTTTCTGGAGAGGTTCTTTTTTATCCCGTAAAACAAGGCAACCAGTACACCTAAAAACACACCTCCATCAATAGGAAATCCAGGCGGCGGCGGCGGCGGTGTGCCAGGCGGTGGCGGCGGTGGCGGCCCCAAATCTTGGCTGAGGCATACAAAACTTATTAATACAAATAAGATTGAGGCAAATATTCTTCTATTTTGTATAGTCATTTGTTAACAAATGTATAAAAAAATGTGAGTTTCAAAAACAATTAAACCCGTTTTTCAATCATAAACATCCTTAAAAAGCATTAAATCACCGATTAAATGCGTTATTTTGGGTTGTTTTCCTTACACAGAGTAACGTTAAGTTTTCAAAAAAATTATAGCAATTCATGAAAGTAATATCTTCCAAAACTTTCTTTCTGTGACAAATATATATATTATTTAAATTGAAAAAACTTTGGCTATATAATTTGATAATGAGTTTATTAACAATTGTAAATTGAGTAGGTTATCATAAACTTATTTGAGAGCAGCTTTGAGTATACTAACAGGATGCTTGGATTTCCTCTTTGTCCCATCCCAAATTTGATGCCTGCAACTTGTGCCTGCAGCAGCTATTAAAACTGAATTTTCTGTGTTTCTAATTTTAGGGAACAACGTATCTTCCCCTATTTGCATGCTTAATTTATAATGCGCCTTTTCGTAACCAAATGAGCCTGCCATACCACAGCAACCAGAATTAATAATACTCACACTGTAATTTTTGGGGAGATTTAACATTAAAAACGTGGATTCGGTACCGCTCAATGCCTTCTGATGGCAATGGCCATGAATCTTCACAATCTTTTTTTTAGTAGTAAATTGGTCTGCAGAAATATTACCGTTCGAAATTTCGTTTTTAATAAACTCTTCAATTGTATAGGTGTTTTTCGAAATTTTTAAGGCTTCCGTTTTATTTTTTGCCAATCTTAAGTATTCATCTCTAAACGATAATATTGCTGAAGGCTCAATACCAACCAATGGCACATTTGCTGAAATTAGACCAGAAAAAATAGCTGTATTTTTGTTTGCAATAGTCCTGGCTTCATCTAAAAACCCTTTGGAGATGAGACTTCGGCCGCTCTCTTCGTGGTCAACAATATTCACTTTATAGCCCAGTTTAGAAAGTAGTTCAAAGGTATCTATACCGACCTCAACATCGTAATAATTGGTAAACTCATCTACAAACAAATACAGTTCCCCTTTTTTGTATACTTTTTTTTTGGATTGGCTCTTATTTTTACTGTACCACTTTCTAAATGTTTTTGAAGCCAACTTGGGGATACTTCTTTTGCTTGCAATTCCTAGAAGGTTCTTGGATAACATTGTATTTAAAACGGCATTGGTAAGTCCCTGAAAAGTACTGCCAATTTTATTATACTTTACATTGTTTGCCATTATTCGTGTTCCTAACGAAGGTGAATTCTCTTTATAATACTGATACAAAAACTCAGCCTTAAAACTGGCCACATCTACATTACTTGGACATTCGCTAGCACAAGCCTTACAACTTAAACATAAATCGAAAACCTGTTTTAGCTCCTCATGGTTAAAAGGATTTTCTTTATTAGAATTGGTTAAAAACTCTCGTAACGCATTGGCTCTAGCTCTTGTAGTATCCTTTTCATTTTTTGTAGCTCTATAACTAGGACACATGGTGCCTCCAGCCGCAACCGACTTTCTACAATCTCCAGAACCGTTACACTTTTCAGCTGCTTTTAAAAGCCCTTCAGAATCTGAAAAATCAAGTATCGTTTTAATTTCTGGCTCTTTTCTATCCGCC
Source organism: Seonamhaeicola sp. ML3 (assembly GCF_023273855.1). Taxonomy (NCBI): domain Bacteria; kingdom Pseudomonadati; phylum Bacteroidota; class Flavobacteriia; order Flavobacteriales; family Flavobacteriaceae; genus Seonamhaeicola; species Seonamhaeicola sp. ML3. Next base: position 1,249,901 of record NZ_CP096884.1, read on the forward strand.
TCATAACGCAAGGATTCATCCATTGGAAAAGCATCAACAATCTTTCCTTTATTGAATAGATTATTAGAATCGAAAACTTGTTTGATTCGTTTTAGCAATTGGTAATTTTTGTCACCAATCATTAAGGGTAAGAATTCGGCACGTACAATACCATCGCCATGTTCACCACTGAACGATCCTTTATATTTTTTAACCAGTTTGGCTGTGTTGGTAGTTATCTCTCTAAAAAGCCTTACGTCTTTCGGTTTTTTTAAATTTAAAATAGGGCGCAAATGTATTTCACCAGCACCAGCATGGGCGTAGTAAACTGCTTTTTGATTATAGCCATCCATCATCTTGGTGAATTCAGCAATATAATTTGGTAAATCCTGTAAATCTACAGCAGTATCTTCTATACATGCCACGGCTTTAGAGTCTCCAACAATATTTCCCAATAACCCTAAACCAGCCTTTCTTAGCTCTAAGGCTTTCGCTATATCTTCACCGTATAGTTCGGCAAAAGCATATCCAAAATTGGCCTTTTTTAAATCCTGAATTAGTTTTTGGGCTTGACTTTTAACCAATTCTTTTGAATCTGCTCGTACCTCTAACATCAAAATCGCTTCAGGGTCACCATCAATAAAGAATCTATTCTTTAATTGTTCACGATTATTCTTTGTACAGTCTAAAATGGTTTTATCCAAAAGTTCGCAAGCATACAAATTGTGTGTCATGGCAATGACTGTGGCCTCTAAACTTTCCTGAACGGTCTTAAAGTGAGGCACAATTAACACCTCTTCTTTAGGCGGTAAATCGTCTAACTGCAATGTAATAGCCGTAGAAAAAGCTAAGGTGCCTTCGCTACCACAAAGTAACTTTGCAATATTGATTTGTTGAACTATGCCATCTTTAGATGTATCATCTAAAAGCGCATCAACCGCATACCCTGTATTTCTTCTATGTATGGTTTTATCAGGGAATTCTTTTCGAATCTCCAATTGTGTTTCTGGCTTAGATAGTTCTTTTACAAGAGATTTATATATTGAACCTTCTAATGTTTCTAATTTAAGTTTCTCTTGAAGCGCTTCTCTAGTTAAGGTTTTAAAAACGACTTCGGAACCATCTGACAGTATAGTTTCAATTTCTAAAACCTTGTCTCTAGTAACCCCGTATTTAATAGAAGTTGAACCCGATGAGTTGTTGCCAACCATACCGCCAATCATACACCTGTTACTGGTAGATGTATTTGGCGCAAAAAACAATCCGTAGGGTTTAAGAAATAAATTGAGCTCATCTCTTATAATACCTGGCTCTACCGTTACGGTCTTTTCTTTTTCGTTAACATTTAAAATACGGGTAAAGTGTTTGGAAACATCCACTATAATACCATCGCCAACACATTGTCCTGCAAGGGAAGTCCCTGCAGTTCTTGGAATTAGAGTGGTATTATTATCATGGGCAAAGGCAATGAGCTTTTTTATATCGCGCTTGTCTTTTGGGAAAGCTACAGCTAATGGTATTTTTCGATACACCGAAGCATCAGTTGCATAAATACTTTTATGCAAGTCATCAAAAAACAACTCACCGCTTAATTGAGACGATAGTTTTTTAAGGTTATTTTCAAGGCTTACCTCCAACATGAATTGTTTTAGGCGAATATAATTCTTTAAATAAAGAAAGCCTAGACCATACTTTATTTAGATTAACCTGTTTTATTTCTTTATAGTGGGAACAACGACCTTTTTATTAATCCAACAGGAAAATTTTATCTCTTTTCCAGAACACGCACATAAAAATATCATTTCTTTACTTGGAGCCAAAGCTTCATATCTTTTGATAGCTCTTTCGGCGTGTTGCTTTATGGTTGGGTCTACTATTAATGCTTTTCTGGCTTCATTTGCTGCGAGCCAATAGACCGCTCTTTTTTCAAACTCATCTTTACCACAATTATTGGCGCTCATTGCATACATAGACGCTATGGCTAAATGTGGCCTGCCGTTAGACGGATTAAGCTTTAAGGCTCTTCTGTAATAAATTCGAGCACGGGAATAGTCTGCTTTTCTCATTAGTGTAAAACCAATTCTGTTGGCTAATTTTGATTTTTTAAAAGTATCTGTTTCTAATTCGTAAGCCTTGGCCAAGTAATTCATTGCTTCTTCAGTTTTTCCCTTTTTCACAAGGATAATAGCCACAAAAAATTTGGTGTCTGCAGAAGGTGCTACCTCATCATAGGCTATGGCTAACTTTTCATATAAAGGATCTTCAGTACATTCTTTATGGTACATTCTACTTACAGCACGTTTTAGCCAAATAGAATCTTTTTTATGTGCCTCAAAATCTTTTGTATATAATTGGATTAGATTTGAACAATCAGCTATTGTTGCAATCATTTTATTGATGTTTTCCGAAACTAAACTGTAATTTTTTAGATAGTTCTTATACGACGATTTTGCTTTAATTTCTGTTTTGTTTAGCGGTATCTTTTTGTTCTGTTTTTCAACAAGTTTATTCAGTTTAAGGGAATAATTCTTCACCTCATTTTCTATTTTATCATTAATGTCATCGTATTTGTCAAAAACTTCTTTTAGACTTTTTTTACCAGCTTCATTAAGCTCCATAATCAAAGAAAAATAAGTGTAAAGGGCTTTTGGGTGATTGAAGGTCTTTTTATCCATTTGAAACGCATTATCAAAACCATGATACAGTTCTTCGGTAGATTTTTCAAGAACATCCCTATTATCATACTTAAGCTGAAATGATTTGGCGCTGTATTGTCCTTTCGGCGTTTTATTTGGAAAATAGTTAAGCCTACTTTCCCAAACCCCTAATAGTTCATTCAAAAGTCGTTTACGCGCTTCACCTTTTGTCCTCTCAATCTTATGCTTCAATATTTTTTCGCCATCGCTATAAATGGCAATATTTAATTCCGGACAACTGTCCTTAACAAATTTCCAATTATCGTAGGCTATATCGAAGTTTTTTACTGTTACATCTTGATGAAAAAGAGACAATTTTGTTTTGCATTCTATGTCCTTTTGAGCAAAAATTAAACTTACGTTTATCAAAAAGCAAACAAAGAATAATGTAAACTTGAATTTCATAATAGGTGTTTTTAGTTAGTACTTGATGAAAAATACCACAAAACATGTACCAAAACTCCAAATATTGTTAGACGCAACGTTCTTTCATATTGCATTTAAATAGGTATTCTTTCAAAAGTATTCAACGAAATAGCTAAATTTACCTACACTAATTCGTGAAACGAGCTAATCTATGTCGCTTTTTGAGTCCGATTTAAACGACGAACAATTATTAGGAAAGTACCTTGATAAAATCTATGAAGAAATCAACATCCCAATTGAAAGAACACATGATACCGAACTTCAATTTAGAGGAGTTGATATTATTTATAAGAGCTCAAAAGGACCTGTTTACATCGACGAGAAATCGCAACTACACTATATAAACAAAGATTTACCAACTTTTACTTTTGAGCTGTCTTTTCTGAAAAACGGAAAAGAAAAAAGGGGTTGGTTCTTGGATAAAGAAAAAATTACCGACTACTATTTTCTAGTGACCGGCATTTATGTAAATAAGGACAAACAATTAAACTCTGGACTTAAATCCTGCAAAATAACCTCGGTAAACCGATTAAAATTAATAGAGTTACTAAAAGACAAAGGACTTAGTCCTTTAAAACTGAACACCTATTCTGAAACAATTAGGTCAGATGAAAACGCTGCATTTAAAACTGAAATCCCCGAATTAAAGCCGAAAACCGAAGGTTGTTTGGTGTATTCTAATCAATTGGACGAAAAACCAATTAACCTCATGCTACGACTTAATTTTCTGATTCAGAAAGGTGTTGCAAAGCAGATTTATCCTGCGACTCTTTAATGCACTTGGAAAGCACCACACCTATGCGCTCTACAATACCAACTACTAAAGCATTTCCCATAAAGAAAGCCCGTTTAGCATCGGTAACACGCTCATGTTTGGTATGATTATCAGGGAACATATTTAGCCGTTCTAACTCCAAAGGTGTTAATCTTCTATACAAAACATCTTTCTCCAATTCAACGAGATGTTTAAATCTTGAAGCGCCCGAACCTCCCTCGGAAGTGATAATGGTTCTGGATGGTAAGTTAATATCATCTGATAAGCTCAAAGGACCTTCTGTGTAATAAAAAGCACCTTTTGAAGACACCCTTTTTTCTGCCTTTCGGCCTTTAAGGTATTTCCATTTATCTAATTCCGTAAGTAAAACGGCCTCATCCCTGGAATTCATTTGAAGGTAGGAAAGCGATATACTAGGTTTTTGTTCTTTAATTATCGGAGTTTTTAGAACTTTTTTGCTGTCAACAAAAAATTCGTCACCAACTTTGCCATGGTCTATCAATACATCTTTTAGACTACCAAAATCACTGTAGTTAATGTTGTTATCTGGCTTAGGCGTATAATCGAAAGTTAAAATATTTCGCCCAACCATAGAACCGCAATTGTAGAATTTACCGTGTACAAAATCGTTGGAGATTTCAACAGCACTCCCCTTAAGTTCGAATGCTTTTCTATCACCTTTTATTTGCGAGGGAAAGGATTTACCAAGCACGCTATTTTGTGAAATCCAATCAACACCCTCTTCTATGGTTAAACCACTTGCTTTGTGAGCACCAAAAATAAAGACACGTCTTCGCCGTTGTGGCATACCGTAATCGGCTGCATTGATAACTTTCCACTCCACATCATAACCCAAATCGCTTAAAGTAGCCAAAAGTATCGCAAAATCGCGACCTCTTTTATTTACTGGAGATTTTAGCAACCTGTCTACATTTTCAAGCAAGATGAATTTTGGCCTTTTTACTTCTAAAATTCTATGAATGTTCCACCAAAGCACACCTTTTTTACCTTCAATGCCGTTGGTGTTTACACCGGCTACCGAATAATCCTGACATGGAAATCCACCTACCAGCAAATCGTGGTCTGGGATATTCGAATCGACTTTTGTGTCTGAAACTTCATTACTGGCAATGGTATCGATATCATCTCCGCAATGATTTGCCCCTTGCCATTTATCTTTATAGACCAAATTAGCATGTTGAATACTGGTTGATGGTTCCCATTGATTAGACCAAACCACTTCGTAATTAGATTTTAAATCCTTGGTATAATTGGAAGAAGCCGATTTCCCGTTCCAACCCTCTAGACCAAGTCTAAAACCGCCTACGCCAGCAAATAATTCAACAACTTTAATACTCATATAAGTACAGGTTTATGTCTTTCAAAAATAGGATTATTTATAAGGTGTTCTTTGGGGAAGAAGCGCTTTCCTTTCAATTTTTATTAACAGTGTGCAAAAGGATGATTCATTGAATAAAAAAAGCCCAAACTACATTTGTAATTTAGGTCTTTTCTGGTTTAGCTAGGCTTGAACCATGGAAGTTAGAATAACACACATTGATTTGCATGCTTTCATTTTAAATAGTTGATTTTTAGATTTCCATTATTTTAAAGTTATAGCTTTTAATAAAAATCTGATTTTCAATTTTTGAAGTTTCTCCAGCCTCCTAACTAGTTAATCCTAATTCATTTAAACATGTTTTAAATATTCTTTTTACTTGTATTTAGTTCAATAATGGCAGCTTCAAGCATCTTATTTTCATAAGAATACTTGAAACCGCCTTGATCAAATAAAACTAAAACAAACTAACTTTTATTGACTGTCGTCTATTACAGTTAACGGTGGTACGTTTTGCTCTGCACCAGGAAATCCTTTATTTTGATTAATAACTCCTTTTGAGTTATTCGTTATCGTAACAGCAGGAATTGGCCACAAAACAAAGCGTGGTTCAATGGTCGCCTGAACACCTCTAATAGTGCTACCTACTTTATAAAATATGTTTTTATCGATAACATGGTCGTAATAAAAACTTTTCTCTGATAGATTATCTATTGAATATCCATTAAGATTATTGTCGGCCATAATTAAGGAAATACGTGTTAATTCTACCTTTCTAGGTTCTTCTAGATATAATTCTTTAGCACGTTCTTCTAAAATCTTCACTATAGTTACATCACCACCACTTATATCGCTTGCATTAGCTCTATTTCTAACTTCATTAATGTCATCTGCCGCTGCACCTGTATTCCCTAACCAGTAATGGGCTTCTGCACGAAGTAAATAGGTTTCCGCCAAACGGTAAATATAACCATTACCGAACCCGCCATCGGGTCTTGAATCATCTGATTCGTCATGTGCAATAAATGTTTTGTAATGAGGGAAAGCATAGTAAAATTGCAAAGAGTCTTGGGCTGGATCTCCAAAATTATTTGGATTAACCGGCTGTAAGTAATCTGCCGAACTTGGATTGTTATAAACTAACTCATCCTTATCCACCCAGTTACCATCGCTACGTCTCAAATCATTAGCATCATCCCACATTTCATAAATGTAATAAGGAGTCGCTCTTGACCATGCATTACCTCTTCCAATAGTGTCAATCATTGTTGTCCATACACCGCTTATCCTGTCAATACTTCCTCTCGCGCCGTTACTATCTCTAACTGCACCATTCCACCACGCAGGAACAAAATCTCTGTGGGTTGCACGACCTGAACCTCCGCTGTTAGCGCTTTGTGGTGCTTCAAATCGATCTACAAAGCCTAATATCGTTTCGGTATTTGCTCCATTGAATACATTCTCTGGTCTTGCCAAATCCCATATGTAATCTCTATCAGGATTATTGGCATCTACACCAAATCTATTCTCTACCAAGCTAAAAGGACCGTCAATAATTTCTGTTGCCGATTGTACTGCCCCAGAAAAATTACTGTTAGCTAATTGAATTTTAGTAAGTAAATGATAACCCGCCCATTTAGTTTCTGCACCTTCAACATTCGATTCTGGAAGCCATTGTACAGCAAATTCCATGTCGCTTTCTATTTTATCTAAAATAGTTTTTCTGGCGTGGGTGAAATAATCTAATTTGGGTCCTGTAATTACTTGTCCAACAAACGGTACATCGCCATAAAGATGTACCAATTGGTAATACCAATACGACCTATGGAAATAAGCTGCTGCTGTAATGCTATTTCTCTCTTCTTCCGATTCTAAATCTGCTCTATCTGCATAGAAAAGAAGTAAATTGGCAGTACTTATAGGGATTGAATAGGCTCTGTTAAAATAGTCTAGCATCTTGTAACCTCCATCACTATTGGGTGTAAACTGTAATGCCAGGTTACGAGGCACACGGTTATTTCTTGCTGGTGCAAAACCTATATCTGTGGTGATTGACTGTGAGCAAATGCCACTACGTTCGCCATCATATTGCCATCTCAATTCTTTTCTCAAAGTAATTAATAATGCGTCAAAACCTGATGTATCAACTAACGTATTATCTGGTGATAAAAATGATAACGGTTCGGGCTCTAAAAATTCTTCATCACAAGAGACGGTCACTGTGAGGGCTAAAATTGATAATATAAAATATTTAAACTTACTTTTCATAATTTCATGTTTTTTTATTAAAGGCTAAATCTAAATCCAATGGAAAAAATACGTGGTAAAGGCGAGTTGTTAGACTCAGGATCTAAACCTTCCCATTTAGTAAAAGTGTATAGATTTCTTACTGAAGCATACATACTTGCGCTATCGAATTTTACTTTATCTAATATTGTTTTTGGAAGATTGTAAGATAAAGTAACATCCTGTATTCTTAAATAAGAGCGGTCTCTAAAAACATCAAGACCTGTTTCAAATGCTTGATCATTTTGTAATAAGCTACCGTACTCATTAGATGGATTTTCTGCAGTCCAATACGGTAAATTATAAGTGTTTATACGATCATATAGATTCGTTTGAGGATGTGTGAGTTGGTTTAAATTACCCTTATGCCCAAACTCTCCTCTTAAAAATGTAGATAGATTGAAATTTTTCAGGAATGTAAAATCGTTTCTTAAACCCAATCGCCAACGCGGTGTAGTATAACCAATAAACTGTTTATCTTCAAGTTGTGTAAATTGGTCGTCTCCATTAATATCCTCTGCTTTGTAATCTCCCGGAACTTGACCAAATACGGCTGCCTCTGCTTCTTCTCCTTGCTGCCATACTCCTGTAATATTATACTCCCAAATCACATCGATGTCTTGACCAACAAACCAACCATTTTGGACATCGTTAACAGGTCGGGTAACTTCTTCACCATTTATGGTAACAGTTTCTGTGTCATTAAAAAGGTCGACAATTTCGTTGCGGTTTAATGAGAATACTACCCCAGAATTCCATCTAAAATTAGGTTTGTTTATATTAACAGAGTTTATAGTTACCTCAACACCTTTGTTCTGTACTTCGCCTATATTAGTGTTAACATTTGTAAAACCAGAAATTGCAGGCAACCCTCTATTTACTAAAAGGTCTCTAGTATTCGCTTTATATACTTCTACGGTACCATTAATCCTGTTGCTTAATAAGCCAAAGTCAAGCCCAAGGTTAAAAGCTTCTGTCTGCTCCCAACGCAAATTAGGATTAGCCAAAGTACCACCAAAAATAACGCCTTGTGCTACACCACTTTCAGTTAAATATTGGTTACTGTTAAGACGTGACAGAGCGGCATAATTACCTATAGACCTGTTACCGTTTTTACCCCAAGAAAACCTAAGTTTAAGGTTGTTTACAAAATCTCCTTTAGGGAAAAAAGATTCTTTAGAGATTACCCAACCTAATGCTGCTGCTGGAAATGTGGCTCTGGGATTTCTTTCTCCAAAGGCAGAAAATCCATCTCTCCTAACTGATGCAGTTAGCAAATACTTATCCTTAAACTTGTAGTTTACCCTTCCCATAAGAGCATCTCCTCGTCTTGTTTGATCATTATTATCTATAACACGAAATTCAGGGTTTCCTAATTGAAGCCCATTAAATCCTAAGTTTTCATTAGGTGCAAAATCTGAAGCTTGCTGAAAAGACCTTCTACTCGACAATTCTTCAACATTCCATAAGAAAGTTGCGTCGAAAGTATGATTACCAAACTCTTTTTTCCAACTTAAAATATTATCTACCATCCACTCATGCTGATGAAAGTCCACTCTACTACCAAGACCTACACCTTGGGTTCTAGTACTTGATGGGAAAAACTGATAATTTCTATCGAAGTCAAAACGATTTTGATAAGATACTCTAAAATTAAACCCATATGGAAGTTTAATATTTGCGTAAAGCACTCCAAACAGTCCATTTCTTATATCTTCTTCCTGTTTGGCATAGTGGTTGGCTAATGGGTTTTGAGCTGGCTGATAACCATGGGGTATAAGTACAAAATCTCCATTCTCATCAATGTCGGTTCCATACGGGCTTTGTCTAAATACGCTTCTACTTCGGTTAGCAAAATCGAAACCGGCAGGAACAGCACTAAAATCTTGACTAGAAAATTGTGTATTTACACCAAAACTAAACCAGTCATTTATTGCCGTATCTATATTTACACGGGTACGGTATGCTTTAAATTCATCACCTACTATTACCCCTTCATTATCTGTATATCCAAAGGATAAGAAAAAGGAAGTTTTATTCTTTTTTCCTGACACATTTATATCTGCTGATTGGCGAATGCCGCTTTGAGTGACTTTATCGTACCAGTTGGTAGTTCTACCGTTTACGAAATTGTCAATTTCAATATCAAAGAAATTTAATCTGTTCAACCATTCAAGCGTATCATCAGCATTTGAGTTATTGTTATAATTCCTCCATTGGTCCAAAGTTACCCCAGACGGTAAATCATTTGGATTGTTATAAAAACCCTCTCCTGCTCCTGGATCTACTAAAACGGAATGATCTCTTCTAAAATCTAAGTATTCTTCTGCACTGAAAGGTCTTATATGATTCCCTATTGTAGACACCCCAGTTTCTAAAGCTATGTTGACTTTAATTTTATCGGTACCCTTTTTAGTGGTTAATATTACAACACCATTAGCACCTTGCGCTCCATAAACAGCAACAGAACTTGCATCTTTTAATACATCTACAGATGCTAAATCGTTAGGGTTTATATCAGATAGTGCGCCTCGGTAGATTACTCCATCTAAAACAATTAAAGGTGTTGTGGTTGCTGTTAGGGAATTAGCACCTCTTATTTCTAACGAACCTCCACCTGCAGCAGTTGCTCCTTGTGTTGAATTAAAACCAGCTACTGTACCATTAAGAAGCTCTACAACGTTGGTAGCCGACTGGCTTTCATATTTAGCAGCGTCTAATCGTGTTACCGCTCCTGTTAAATCACTTTTTTTAGCAGTACCATATCCAATAACGATAACTTCATCTAAGTTTGCAGCGTCTTCCTTTAAAATTACAGTAATTTTACTTTGCGAATTGAGTTGGATTTCTTGAGTTAAAAACCCAAGATAAGAAACTACTAAAACAGTATTTTCATCGTTAACTTCTAATTTGAAATTTCCATCAAAATCAGTTTGTGCACCATTTGAAGTTCCTTTTTCTAATATATTGGCTCCTGGCAAAGGTTGGCCATTTTCGTCATTTACCGTACCTGTTACCTTGAACTTTTCTTGCTTTACTGGTTTTAGCGTATTCGATTCTGAACTATTGGACGGGCTTATAATAATTGATTTGTTATCGGAAAGTCTAAAAGCAACATTACTGCCAGAAAGAATATTATCCAATAATACTTCTAATTCAATAAATCCCTTTTTAAGTTCTACTTTCGGTGCATTTTTAAATAAATCTTCAGGATAAATGAAACTGAATCCTGACTCCTTTGTAATTGTCTTAAAAGCTTGATATACCGTTACACTTTTATCTTTCTTGATTTCTATTTGCTCTTGCGAAAAACCATTTGAAGTGTTAAAGCCAAATACGGCTACACTCAAAAAAAAGATAAATGTTCTCATAACAATAATTAGTAATCGTTTTCGCAACTGAAAACGACAATGAATAAATTTAATTTCCATAAATTTGATTGTGTTAGTTTAGTTAAACATTAAATTAATACTACAGTAATTGGGATAAAGTGAAACCGCCAAATTTCGTATACTTTATCCCTTTTCTATTTTATGATAATGGTTCTATCATCTATTTTATAATCTTTGATTTTATTAAAATTCTTAATAGCATCTAATATTTCTTCTATTTT